>NZ_CP069527.1 GCF_016889705.1 Amycolatopsis sp. FDAARGOS 1241 | reverse complement strand
AAAGTCAGGATGAATATGACTCACAGTGGGCGGCAATTTGTTCCATTGCCCCAAAGATTGGCTGTACGCCGGAGACTCTGCGTGTCTGGGTTCGCCAGCATGAGCGGGATACCGGGGGCGGTGATGGTGGGCTCACCAGCGCTGAACGTCAGCGTCTGAAGAGCTGGAACGTGAAAATCGTGAACTGCGCCGCAGTAACGATATCCTTCGCCAGGCTTCCGCTTATTTTGCGAAGGCGGAGTTCGACCGCCTCTGGAAAAAATAATGCCACTGCTGATAAGCTGCGTGAGCAGTACGGGGTCGGACGGTATGCAGCGAACTGCATATTGCCCGTCAACGTATTACCACTGTCAGCAACAGCGACATCATCCTGATAACGCAGTGCCCGTGCTCAGCGCGACGACTGGCTGAAGAGAGAGATACAGCGCGTATACGATGAAATCATCAGTGTACGGTGTGCGTAAAGTCTGGCGCCAGTTGTTACGCGAAGGAATCAGGGTGGCCAGATGTACAGTGGCGCGTCTCATGGCGGTTATGGGACTTGCCGGTGTTCTCCGGGTAAAAAGGTCCGTACTACCGTCAGCCGGAAAGCCGTTTCCGCAGGCGACCGCGTAAACCGTCAGTTCGTGGCAGAACGTCCTGACCAGCTGTGGGTGGCTGATTTTACTTACGTCAGCACATGGCAGGGCTTCGTCTATGTGGCGTTTCATCATTGATGTGTTTGCCGGATATCGTGGGGTGGCGAGTCTCATCGTCTATGGAAACGACATCGTGCTGGATGCACTGGAGCAGGCGTTGTGGGCCCGTCGTCCGTCGGCACATCCATCACAGTGATAAAGGTCTCAGTATATCACTGGCCTATACGGAGCGACTAAAAGAAGCAAAACTGCTGGCATCAACAGGGAGTACAGGTGACTCGTATGCAACGCGATGGCGGAGAGCATCAATGGTCTTTACAAAGCGGAGTAATACACCGTAAGAGCTGGAAAAACGTGCAGAAGTGGAACTGGCCACACTCACGTGGGTGGAACTGGTATAACAATCGACGATTGCTGGGAAGGCTGGGTCATATCCTCCGCAGAAGCAGAAAAAGCTTATTATGCTTCCATCGGAAACGATGATCTGGCAGCCTGAGTTCACAGATAAACACTCTCCAGG
>NZ_CP069526.1:9640000-9796944 GCF_016889705.1 Amycolatopsis sp. FDAARGOS 1241 | reverse complement strand
GGTTGGCGCCGGCGCGGCGCAGGAGGAGGTAGTAGCCGCGGAGGGCGGCGTCGACGTTGGCGGTCTTGGGCCGCAGCCGGGCGCGGCTCCAGTCCGAAGTGGACAGCGCGAGCCTGCCGCCGGGCCGGAGGACCCGGCGCAGCTCGGCCAGGACGGCCATGGGGTCCGGGAGGCGTTCGAGGAGACCGTGGGAGAAGGCGACCGCGGCCGAGGCGTCGGGGAAGGGAAGGTCGAGCGGGGACGCCTCGAAGTAGTCCACTGTGGAGCCGGCGGCCTCGAAGCCCAGGGTGATGGCGCCGGGGCCGCAACCCAGGTCGACCACCCGCATGCCCGGCGCGAAGAGCGGCTGGGCGAACGCCGCCCGCTCCACGGCTGTGCGTGCAGCTCTCCTCGACGCCGCGTCCCGCGCGCTTCCCTCCAACACCCGGCACACAGTACGGCCCCGGGGGTGGCAGGATCGAGGGGTGAGCACGCAGTCAGGCAACGAATATCCGCCCGCGGTGGTCCCCGACCGCCTGTTCGCCGACGCCGACGCCGAGTCCCGCTGGCGAGCCCGCTTCCACGCGGCCCGCATCTCCGTGCCCGAATGGGCCCGCGACGCCCCCGACGCCAACGTGTACGTCTCCAACGCCAGCGGCGTCTGGGAGGTCTACGCGTGGGATCGCGCCACCGACAGTCACCGCCGCGTCACCGACCGGCCCAACGGCACCCTCCACGCCACCCCCGCCCCCGACGGCTCCGCGATCTGGTGGTTCGACGACACCGACGGCGACGAGTTCGGGTCGTGGGTGAGCCAGCCCTTCGACGGCGACAGCACCGCCGCGGTCAAGCCGCTGCCGGAAGTGCACGACGGCTACCCCGCCGGCCTCGAACTCGGCTCGCGCGTGATCGCCGTCGGCGTTTCGACCGACGAAGGCAGCGAACTGTTCGCGAAGATCGGCGACGAGACCAAGCGGTTCTACCGCCACTCCGACGACGCCGGCGTCGCGTCGCTCTCGCGTGACGAGAGCCTGGTCGCCATTTCCCACTCCGAGCACGGCGACTCGCGCCACCCCGCGCTGCGCGTGCTGTCGACGGACGGCTTCGCGACCGTCGCCGACAAATGGGATGGCGACGGCAAGGGCCTGTCGGCACTGGAGTTCTCGCCGCTACGGGGCGACCAGCGGCTGCTCGTCCTGCACGAGCGGCGCGGTCGCGAGGAGCTGCTGATCTGGGACGTCCGCGCGGACACCGAGACGGAACTCGAGATCGACCTGCCCGGCGAGGTTGTCGCCGAGTGGTACCCGGACGCCCGCGCGTTGCTGGTGGTGCACTTCCACCAGGGGCGGAGTTCGTTGTACCGCTACGATCTCGACAACGGTAAGTTGTCCTCTTTGGACACTCCGCCCGGCCGGATCGGCGGCGCGAGCGTGCGGCCCGACGGGACGATCGAGTACTCGTGGTCCAGCGCCGCGGAGCCGACGGCGGTGCGCCGCCGCCGGGCCGACGGCGGCGACGCCGTACTGCTGGCGCCACCAGGTGACCAAGCGCCGGGATCGGCGCCGGTGACCGATGCGTTCGTCGAAGGCGTCGGCGGGCAGATCCATGCGCTGGTGTCGCGGCCGGTCGACGCGCCCGACGGTCCGCTGCCCACGGTGTTCTCCCTACACGGCGGCCCGCACGCCGCCGACGAAGATCGCTTCTCCGCGTACCGCGCGACGTGGCTCGACGCCGGGTTCGCCGTGGTCGAGGTGAACTACCGCGGGTCCACGGGCTACGGCTCGGCGTGGCGCGACGCGATCGAGGGCCGGCCGGGGCTGACGGAACTCGAGGACGTCGCCGCGGTGCAGGACTGGGCGATCGAAAGTGGACTGTCCGACAAGGACAAGTGCGTCGTCAACGGCGCTTCGTGGGGCGGCTACTTGTCGCTGCTGGCGCTGGGTACGCAGCCCACGCGCTGGGCGGCGGGCGTCGCGGGGGTTCCGGTGGCCGACTACGTGGCCGCGTACGAGGACGAGATGGAGCAGCTGCGCTCCTTCGACCGCGCGCTGTTCGGTGGCGCGCCCGCCGACGTGCCCGCCGTGTACCGCGAGTCCTCGCCGATCACCTACGTGGACGCCGTCGCCGCACCGGTCCTGATCCTGGCCGGCGACAACGACCCGCGCTGCCCGATCCGGCAGATCGAGAACTACCTCGATCGCCTGGGCTCCCGCGGCGCCCCGCACGAGTTCTACCGCTACGACGCCGGTCACGGTTCGCTCGTGATCGCCGAGACGATCAAGCAGACGGCGATCGAAGTGCACTTCGCGCTGCGCGCCATCGGCTAATTCGCCGGCACCGCGCCACCCGGGGAAGCGATCCTCGGGTGGTGCTGGTGACTTCTCCCACGACCCATGGGGTGGGTCGTACGCGCGGCTCACCCGCGTGGATGGCGTTGTGCTCGGCTGCCCTCGGTGTCGCGCAGGTTCTGGGTGCCGCACGACCTGGCGCACTTCGCGGTGGAACGCGCGCGGGGCCTGCCGGGCGGGATCTTCGGGTGCATCGCCGCGGGGGCGGTGTTCTCGAACATGGTGGTGCTGTCGGGCCGTCCCCGGCACGATGCCCGCGCGCGGAGCATGTCGGTGCTCCGCGCGACGCGCAAGTCGATCTCGCCGGCGGAGTCCCTGGTGGGCGCCGCCCACTCGGCCGCGGAGACCCACCGGCGGCTGCTGCTGCGCGACGTGCGCGAAGCGTGGGGCGTCCTGCGCGCCGAACCGTGCCCGTACGACGCCCAGACCGTGCGGCGGGTGGCTTCGATGCTGGAGGCGCTGGCTGAGGAGTGGTCTTCTTCGACGGAGCCGCTGGAGTTGCCGTGGCCGGAGCGGTTGCGGGCCGGTTAGACAGGGTTTGTTCGGGTGATTGTCCACAACTGGCGTTGGGTGTGGACAGGTGAGTTGAGTAGCGGGTTTTGTCGGTGTGGGGCGGGAGAATGGATCATGGGCAGCCCCCGGGAGCGTGGGCCCTGCCATCGCGCGCGGGGAACATTCGCCCGCCCGGCACCCACCGCGGCGTGAGCAACCGCCGCCGTTCCGCAATCGGGCAAACGGCATTGTCGCCTGGCGGCCGGTCGAGGCATGATCAGTCGTTCCCCGTTCTGGCGCTTCGCGCAAGGCACGTTCACCCCCTCAGGCGCCGAGGAATGATCAGCCGACGCCGTAGTGCCCTCGTGCCGGGGACATTTACCTAGCAGGCGCTGAGGCACGAGGAGACGGCACCCTTCTGCCCTCGCGCAAAGGGCACAGTCGCCCGGCGGCCGACCGCGACAGGGTCAGTCGTGCAAGGCACATTCGCCCAGCATGGTTGAGGCACGAACACACGGCGCCGTTCTGCCCTGGCGCGAACGGCACAGTCGCCCGTCCGGCGAGGCGTCATCACCCTGCACTGCTTTTGCTGCCGCGCGAAAGGCACAGTCGCCTGGCCCCACCGAGGCGCCATCAGTGAGCCCCGTTCGGCCGCCGCTTGCGGGCACGTTGGCCTGGCCGCCGCTTGGGGTGCGCACGCCAGATTCCTTCGCGGTCGACTTGTCCACAACTCGCGTTAGGTGTGGACAGGTGGGCTGAGCAGCCGGTTTTGTCGGTGTGGGGCGGGAGAATGGATCATGGGCAGCCCCCGGGAGCGTGGGCCCTGCCATCGCGCGCGGGGAACATTCGCCCGCCCGGCACCCACCGCGGCGTGAGCAACCGCCGCCGTTCCGCACTCGGGCGAACGGCATTGTCGCCTGGCACCAGCGGGGGGTGGGGGCAGCCAGTGGCATTCACATATTGCCGTGAGAAGGCGAGAGGTGGTTCAGGCCGCAGCGGTGCGGGCGCGCCAGTGGCGGCCGCGGCGAGGGGTGCGCCAGTGGCGGCCTCGGGAGGGGCGCGCGGGGACGCGGGAAGCGGTGAGGGCCGGGTGGTGGGCGGCGAAGCCGGCGGAGGTGAGGCCCATCAGTACGGGAAACTTGACCTCGCCGAGCAACAGTTCGGTGTCGCGGGGGCGGCCTTCCTCGCGGAAGCCCAGTTCGCCGTGCAGGGACAGCGAGGCGAAGTTGCTGCCGCTGATGCTGACTTCGCACTTGCGGTAACCGCAGCGGCCGAACATGTGCGTGAGCAGGATGGTGACGGCGTCGGCGGCGTAGCCGCAGCGGCGGTGCTGCGCGCCGATGCCGATGCCGTAGCTGAAGGTGCCCGCGGTGGGGTCGGCCGAGACCCAGATGGAGCCGACGAGCGTGTGGTTGTGGAGCGCCTCGATGGCGAAGTGCAGATCAGCGCCGCGGCGATGGCGGGCCCAGTGGCGGTAGCCGCCCGGGTTGCCCGCGTCGCGGTCGAAGCCGGCGAGAGTGCGCCGGTCCGACGGGCGGATCTCCCGCAACCGCACCTTCCAGCCGGTCCCGTCGACCCACACGGGAGCACGGCGCGCGTTGATGAGCATCGGGACGGATCGTACTGACGCCGTGATCAACCCGATCCGGACGGGTGCTCACGAACTCCAGACCACCGGTTCAGAGGCCGCGGCTCATGGCCTTCAGGCGGTCGACCGCGGACGGGTGGCCGTCGAACGAGACGTGGACGGCGTCGCGGCCGAAGGCGAACAGCAGCAAGTCCACGGGGTCGCCCGTGATGGTGACGGCCGGGGTGCCGGACTTCACCTGCGCGGTGCGTCCGTCGGTGTGCTTGAGGACGACGCCGACAGGAGCCTTGCGCAGGTTGAGCTTCGCGGACTGGCGCACAAGGCGCCACGCGGCTTCGTCACGGGCGGGGTCCGCGGCGCGTGGCTGCCAGTCCGGCTGGGCGCGCCGGATGTCCTCGTGGTGGACGAGGAACTCGGCGCCGTTGGTGAGCTCGTTCAGCGGCCCGATGGCCGTCGGCCACCAGGGCGCCGGGCCGCGCCGGACCTGGGCCACCAGCGCCGGCCACGGTTTGGCGGCGTAGCGGTCCTGCACGCGCTTCGTGTACCCGGCGAGCGCGGGCACCACGATGCCGGGCGCGGCGTCGAGCCGGTGTTCGCGCACCACCAGGTGCGCCGCGAGATCGCGGGCGGTCCACCCCTCGCACAGTGTCGGCGCTTCGGGGCCGACCTCTTCGAACAGCGTGCTCAGCGCCTGGCGCTCGTCTGCCGCAAGACCCATGCCACTGACATTACCCGTGAGTATCGCCACCGCACGGGGACGAGACCACCACCACCGGGTGTTACATCTAATCGTGAGCCGACTCTTCACTCCGATCTCGCTGCGAGGCGTCACGCTGCCCAACCGCGCGTGGGTCTCGCCGATGTGCCAGTACTCCGCCACCGACGGGCTGCCGAACGACTGGCACCTCGTCCACCTGGGCCAGTTCGCCGCCGGCGGCGCCGGGCTGATCCTCACCGAAGCGACCGCCGTCACGCCCGAAGGTCGCATCAGCCCGCAGGACACGGGCATCTGGAACGACGACCAGGTCGCCGCCTGGCGCCGGATCACCGAGTTCGTGCACGCGCGCGGCGCGGTGATCGGCACGCAGCTCGCGCACGCCGGGCGCAAGGCGTCGACACGCCGGCCGTGGGAGGGCACCGGCACCGTCCCCGTCGACCAGGGCGGCTGGCAGAGCGTGGGCGCCGACGAGCAGCCGTTCGGCGATTACGCCCCGGCGCGACCGCTGAGCACCGACGAGGTCGCCCGCATCCCCGCCGACTTCGCCGCCGGCGCCCGCCGTGCCCTCGCCGCCGGGTTCGACCTGGTCGAGCTCCACCTCGCCCACGGCTACCTGGGCCACCAGTTCCTGTCGCCGCTGTCGAACTCCCGCACCGACCGCTACGGCGGCGACTTCGAGGGCCGCACGCGGCTCGCGCTGGAGATCACGGAGGCCGTGCGCGAGGAGATCGGTCCCGACGTGCCGCTGCTCGCCCGCCTCTCCGCCAGCGACTGGGCGGACGGCGGCTGGTCCGTCGAGGACTCCGTGCACCTGGTGAAGCTGCTGGCCGACCGCGGCACCGACCTCGTCGACGTCTCCTCCGGCGGCAACGTGCCCCACCCGAAGATCCCCATCGGGCCGGGGTACCAGGTGCCGTTCGCCGAGCGGATCCGCCGCGAGACCGCCGTGCCCACCGGCGCAGTCGGCATGATCACCGAACCGGAGCAGGCGGAGCAGATCGTCGCCACCGGCGCGGCCGACGCGGTGTTCCTCGCCCGCGCCCTCCTGCGCGACCCCCACTGGCCCCAGCGCGCGGCTCACACCCTGGGCGGCGAGGTCACCTGGCCGGACCAGTACCTGCGAGCGAAACCCCGACGCTGACCCGGCTCCCACTTCGACGGCCGGGCCCGAGCTGCGTCCAACGCAGCCCGGCTCGGCCTGCCGAGCCGAAGCCGCAGGCCCTCGCCCTGCCGTCCGGCCCGACAGGCCCGGTCCGAACGATCGACCACGCACGAAGCTCGAGGCCGACGTCAGTTGGCAAGCCCGGCACCACAGGCCCGAAAGCGCTGCGTTGCCGATCGCCGGCAGGTGAGTTTCGACCCCGGGGCCAATGGTGAAAAGCAGCCGACGTCGGGGCGACCGAACCCGCAGCACACAACGGGTCGGTCCGCCGGGACGCGGCGCTTCCGGACCGAAGCGATGGGCGGGCTCGTGGCAGCCCGCTGCCCGGCCCGGAACAGGCCCGTCGGACAACCGACCGCGCAAGGGAAATCCACGCAGCAGGCAGGTCGATTTCGGCGAGCCCGGCACCATCGCCCGTAGTCGCGATGTGCGCCGGATTGCCCGGCCCAGCCGACGTGCGGCGGGCGGTGCGGCTGGCCGAAAGCCGTCGAAGTCGCAGGTGACCGAAATCGCGAAGGCGGGATTCGGGCCGACCGCAACGCAGTCCTCGCCCGGCGCGGCGTTACGGCCCCGAATCCGGAGGCGGGCTCCTCCACCGGCCGGCGATCGGGCCACCCGGAACAACCGACCGCGCGCGAAGACCCAAGGCAGACCGAAGCCATCGCGTCGACGACGTAGGGCCGAGGCCGCGTTGCGTGGCGGGGTGCCTAAGCGGCCGGTGGGCGGCGCAGCCGGGGTCAGTGGTGGAAGGCGGTCGACGTTGCGGCGTCGTGTTGGGGGGCGGTCTGGCGTTCGAGCTCGGGGAGGATGCGCTGCAGGTCGTCGAGCAGGAGGTCGGCCAGGTCGTGGGTGAAGCCGTTGCGGACCACGACGCGGAGCACCGCCAGGTCCTTCCGGTTGTCCGGGAAGGTGTAGGCCGGGACGAGCCAGCCGCGTTCGCGGAGGCGGCGGGAGACGTCGAAGACGTCGTAGGCGGTGATGTCGGGTTTCGTGGTGAAGGCGAAGACCGGCAGCTGGTCGCCGCGCGTGAGCAGCTGGAAGGGGCCCAGCTCGGCGATCGCGCCGGACAGGTGCAGGGCCACGTCGCGCGACGCCTGCTGCACGGCGCGGAAGCCTTCGCGGCCGAGGCGCACGAACGTGTAGTACTGCGCAGCCACCTCGGCGCCCGGGCGCGAGAAGTTCAGCGCGAACGTGGGCATGTCGCCGCCGAGGTAGTTGACGTTGAACACCAGCTCCGAGGGCAGCGCCGCGCGGTTGCGCCACACGACCCAGCCCACGCCCGGGTACACCAGGCCGTACTTGTGCCCCGACGTGTTGATCGACGCGACCCGCGGCAGCCGGAAGTCCCACTCCATGTCCTCATCGAGGAACGGCGCGATCATCGCGCCCGACGCGCCGTCCACGTGCACCGGGATGTCCCACCCGGTGCGCGACTGCAGCTCGTCGAGCGCCGCGGCGATCTCGGCCACGGGCTCGTAGCTGCCGTCGAAAGTGGACCCGAGGATCGCGACGACGCCGATGGTGTTTTCGTCGCACCGCTTCACCGCCTCTTCGGCGGAGAGGTGGAAGCGGTCGCCGTCCATCGGCACCAGGCGCGGTTCGACTTCCCAGTATTCGCAGAACTTGTCCCAGCACACCTGCACGTTCACGCCCATCACCAGGTTCGGCTTCCCGGTGCGGCCGAGCTTCGACCAGCGCCGCTTGAGCGCCATGCCGGCGAGCATGCACGCCTCGGACGAGCCGGTGGTCGAACAGCCCATGATGTCCGTGGGGTCCGGCGCGTGCCACAGGTCCGCGAGGATGTTCACGCAGCGGCGCTCCAGCTCCGCCGTCTGCGGGTACTCGTCCTTGTCGATCATGTTCTTGTCCACGCACTCGGCCATCAGGTCACGGGCCTGTGGTTCCATCCACGTGGTGACGAACGTGGCCAGGTTGAGCCGTGCGTTGCCGTCGAGCATCAGCTCGTCGCGCACGAGCTGCAGCGCCGCGTCCGGTGGCAGCGAGGTGTCGCGCAGCCGCTCGTGCGGCATCACGAAATCCGCCGCCACCGCCGGATCCGCCCCGGCGTACATGGGATTCGTGCCCGATTGCCGCTTTGACCCGTCCTGTGTCCCCTGATGCAGCACCATGCTTGCGACCGTACTGCCGCGTCCCCGCCCGCGACACCGCATGCCACCCGCCCGGGCGGGCCCGTCTATTTCAGCGGCGTCACCTCCAGGACCTGCGCTTCGGGACCGCACCGGAAGACGAGGCCCTCGCTCGTCCGTGCCAGAGCGGACTCGTCGAGAGCCACCCCGTCGAGGCGGGCCCGCCACCGGCCGGGCACACGGCCGATCGTCACCGTGCCCTCGCCGGCGACGCCCGCGGTGCGGCGCAGCCGGGTGTGCAGCACGCCGTCGACGACCTCGGCCTGACTCACCTCGACGTCGCGGTCGACGACCGTCAGGGCCGGTTCCTCGAAGTGACTCGCGGGCCACGGGTTGTTGTAGAGGCCCCACAAACCGTCCGGGGTGTTGAGCCGCGCGTAGCCGAGCAGGACGTTGCCGCTCATGGGCTCGATGTCGGTGCGGTTGCCGTCGGCGTCGGCCGGGACGTCGTTGCGGGGGTAGTAGAGGCCGCCTTCCCGCCACGTCGGGTTCATGAAGCGGTCGGCGTGGGCGAGCAGGCTGTCGAGTGTGGCGGTGTCGCCCATTTCGGACGCCCACACCGAGACCCAGCCGAAGTCGCACGTGTCGGTGATGACGGGCTGCCCCATCACCTGGCGCGCGGGCGCCGAGCGGACGGACCGCGTGCCGTCCGGGCCGTCGACGAGGAACTTGCGCACCTGTTCCGGGTAACCGGCGTGGACGAAGTCGCGGTTCCACATGTTCATCAGGGCGCCGCACCACGCGTCCACCCACGGCGACGGCGCTTCGTTCGGGCGCACGCGCTTCGAGTCGGACATGACCATCATGTTGTAGTGGCCCGCTTCGTCGAGCCGGCCGAAGTCGGCCCACGCGCGTTCGTACCCGGCCACCACCTCTTCGGCACGGCTGCCGCCGGTGATGAGATCGTGGAGGCGGAAGCCGAGGATGGCGGGCTGGTTGCAGATCTGGAAAACGCAGTTGGGCTCACACGCGACACCCAGGTAGCCGTTTTCCACCATCTGCCAGTAGATGTGCTCGTTGAGCGACTCGCGGTCGTACTCGAAACGCTTCTCCTCGCCGCCCCAGAAGTACGACCAGTGCTGGAACGTCAGCGAACCGGGTTGGGCGAACGCGTCGGTGTTGAACAGGTAGTCGTGCAGCAGCGCCATGGACTGGACGTACGCGCTGTACATGATGTTGTCGCGCACAACGGGATCCCACTCCTCCCGGAGATCCGGCAGGTGCGCGTTGAAGACCGCGCCGCCGCGGCTGACGTCGCGCCAGTACAGCCACACCTCGGGCATCAGGATCTTGTCGATGAGCCGGCGCAGGATCGGCCCGAACAGCCCGGGCGCGGCGGGCAGCCGGTGCCGGTGCGTGAGGGCCAGCGCGTAGGCCATGTACGCGAGCTGGAAGCGGTAACCGCCGAAGTCGTCCTGACCGGTTCCCTTGCCCTGCATGAAGGACCAGTCGTTGCGGAACTGGCGCGAGAGGTTGTCGAAGTGCCTCAGGTGACCGAGCTGGAGCCGGTCCATCGGCGGGCGGAGTGCTGCCATGCGCTCAAGTGAACACGGAAGCGGTGCGGAAAGCCCGTGTTCGGTGGTGCGAAGGGTCCCCCCGTGCGGAAAACGCACGAACGGGCCAGTCGTGCACGGGCGCGAAGCGATGCGCGCGCCGCGAAGCACACAACGGGCACCACAACAAAACCCTCCGCTGGAAAACACCGCGCGTCCCGCGGGCCCGCGGGACGCGCGAGAACTCGACCAAAACGAACGGGCCGCCCACCCCAGGTGAGCGGCCCGCCCGGCGCGGGAACGAGTCAGGCTTGCTGCGCCTGCCACATCCAGTGCGCCTCTTCCAGCGCCCTCGTGATCTCGATCAGCAGGTCCTGCGTGACGAGGTCGCTCTTGTCCGTCTCGTCGATGCGCTTGCGGAGGCGCTCGATGAGCGACGCGAGGATGTCGACGATCGCGGCGACCGTGGTTTCCACCGACTGCCAGTTGTCGGGGTACTCCGGGGCACCGGAGGACTCCACCACGGTCTTCGCCTTGCCGTTCGGCGAGACGCCGATCGCGTTGGCGCGCTCGGCGACCTCGTCCACGTACTGGCGGGCCGTGGCGGTGAGCTCGTCGAGCTGCAGGTGGGCGCTGCGGAAGTTCTTGCCCACGACGTTCCAGTGCGCCTGCTTCGCGATCAGCGAAAGGTCCACGAGATCCACGAGCGTCGCCTGGAGGGCGTTTCCGGTGATCTCCTTGTCGGCCTCGCTCAGCGGGCTCTTGATGGGCGAGTTGGCCATGTCGGGTGTCCTTCCTGTGCGTGGTGAACGGAACCAGGCGAGTACGGGTCAGACCGCGGCCGAGAGCGTGACCTCGATGTTGCCGCGGGTCGCGTTGGAGTAGGGGCACACCTGATGAGCCTGCTCGACCAGCTTGTCGGCCTGCGCCTGGTCCAGGCCGGGCAGCGTCACGTGCAGCGCGACACCGAGCTGGAACCCGGCGTCTTGCTTGTACAGGCTCACTTCGGCCGTCACGGTGGACTCCGGCAGAGTCACCTTCGCCCCGCGGGCGACGGCCTGCAGCGCGCTGTGGAAGCACGCGGAGTAGCCGGCGGCGAACAGCTGCTCGGGATTGGTCTTGTCACCGCCAGGTCCCCCCATCTCCTTGGGAATCGCCAGCGATTCGTCGATGACCCCGTCGGACGAGGTCACTTCGCCGTTGCGGCCCTCACCGCGCGAGGTCGCGGTCGCGGTGTAGATCGGATCAGCCATTCCTTCGCCTACCTCCTGTCGGGACGCCTGGCTCAGCGTCTCATCGGTAACAACGTTCCGCATCAGCGGAACTTTGCCACCGCATGGCAGGCATCACGCCCGGTATACCCGGCGAACAGACGATGAAACCTCAGCGCGAAAGGGTGAATTCGGCCACCTGGCGGCCGATGAGGCGCAGCGTCCGCACGCTCTTCTCGTCGGACGCGCCGCCGGCTTCGTCGAACTTCGTCTCGGCGGAGTTGATCGAACCGCCCAGCGGGGTGGCCCAGCCGCGCAGCGCGTGCGTGATCGTGCGCAGCTGGTCGAGCGTGGTGACGGCGGCCTGCCACCCGTAGGCGACGGCGGCGAGGCCGACCGCGCGGCCGTCGAGGTAGGGCCGGGCGTCCTCGCGCAGGTCTTCGACGTAGTCCAGGGCGTTTTTGACCAGGCCCGACAGAGCCCCGTGGTATCCGGGCGAGACGACGATCAGCCCGTCGGCGCGGCGGATGCTCTCGATCAGCCGGTTCGCGCGGTCGTCGCGCTCCCGCGACGCCGTGTCGTAGAACGGCAGGACCAGCTCCGGTCCGGGGATCAGCTCGGTGCCGACCCCGAGCTCGGCCGCGGCGGCGAGTGCGATCTTCAGGGCCCGCTCGGACTGCGACCCCTCGCGGAGCGAGCCGCCGATCCCGAGCACCCTGACCGTCTTGGCTGAAGTCACGCATCCGAGGCTAGCCCCTCCACTTAACTGGAGGACCAGGATTTGGGACGGAGTCCTGGCTCACATCTGGACCCCCTACCTACTCACGGGTAACGTCGGGACCCTCAGCCGAGGAGGAACGATGGCGATCCCGCTCCAGGTCCGCGCGCAGGCCGCCGCCGCGCAGCTCGTGTTCTGGCTGCCCCGGCCCGTCCGGCGGCTCATCGCCGGCCCACCCGTGCGCCGCGACGGCCAGGAGCTCGCGCTCGACGCCCAGCTCCTGCTGCGGTTGCAGCAGCTCACGGGCACCGCGCTCGTCGGCGACACCGTCGAGGGTTCGCGCCTCGGACTCGAGCTGGGCCGGCACCTGGTCAGCGGCAAGTCGGTCGAACCGGTGTCGGTGCGCGACGTCGTGATCCCCTCGGGCGACGCGTCGCTCGAGGCCACGCTCTACACCCCGGCCGGGCTGCCCGAGCCGTCCGGGCTGCTCGTGTTCTTCCACGGCGGCGGTTGGGTTGTCGGCTCTCGCGCGACGCACGACAACGCCGCGCGCTACCTCGCGAAGCACGCCGGCGTGCGCGTGCTGTCGGTGGAGTACCGGATGGCGCCGGAACACCCCTTCCCGACGCCCGTCGACGACGCGCTCGCCGCCTTCGACTACGCCCACGCCAAGGCCGCCGAGCTCGGCGCCGACCCGGACCGCATCGCCGTCGGCGGCGACAGCGCGGGCGGCAACCTCTCCGCCGTCGTCGCGTGGGAAACAACGCGGCGCGGCGGCCCGAAACCGGCGTTCCAGCTGCTGATCTACCCCTCGGTCGACTTCACGACCCGGCGACGCTCGCGGGAGATCTTCGGCGAGAAGCTGTTCCTCACCGACGCGTCGATGAACTGGTTCGAAGGCCACTACGTGCCCGCGGGCACCGACAAGGCCGACCCGCGCCTGTCACCGCTCGTCGCGACCGACCACAGTGGACTTCCGCCGGCCTTCATCATGACCGCCGGCTTCGACCCGTTGCGCGATGAGGGCGAGGCCTACGCGCAGAAGCTGCGCGAGGCGGGTGTTCCCGTGGCGTTGAGCCGCCAGCCGGACCTCATCCACGGGTTCCTGAACTTCACCGGCGTCGGCAGCCGGTTCCGCGAGGCTGTGGCCGAGCTGGCCGGGGCGCTGCGGCTGGGGCTGGCGCAGAAGTGACCGAAGCCTGGTGCGGCGAACCGCACCAGGCTTCGAATCCCCCCTGTTCCGGGTGTTGTTACGCCCCCGGGGCAGGCAGTGGTGGCACCGGCAGCGGCGGTACCGGCACGGCGCCCAGCAGGCCGCCGAGGATGCCGGTCACCGCGCCCAGCAGGGCCTTGAGCAGGTCGCTCACGATCTTCAGCGGACCGGGCAGGTCCGGGATGGGCGGCAGCGGCAGCGGCGGGAGCTGGCGCGGCGTGGCGGTCGGGTCTGCGAGCAGCCGGCTGGACTCGTCCGCACGGGTCTTGGCCGCGCCCGAGAGCTGCTGCGTCTCCGACTGGATCTGGTAGCGCTTGCCCGCGGCGAGGTCGCCGAGCACCGGGCTGAGCTTGCCCAGATCGGCGCGCGTCAAGTCGACGTTGCCCGCGTAGGCGGCCTTGGTCAGGTCGTCCCGCATCTGGAGCACCTGCGCACCCACGGCTTCGGTCGCCGACGAGCCCTTGCCACCCGCCGGGCTCGCCGAGGCCATCCCCGAGGTGCCGACGGCCAGCAGACTGCCGGCGGCTACCAAGGCGATGATCCGCCCAATCTTGCCTTTCATTCCTTACCTCCTGGCCTCTGGGGACCTGACGCGTTAAATCGATACCCGCCGTGTCGACCCAGCACCAGCCGATCACCGAATAGGGACGTTTTCTAACCCTTACGTGCCGAATCCGTCCGAGGTGAGCATGCCCGCAATTGATTAACGTGGGCGGCTTGCCCATCCCCCTGAAGATCATCCTGATCGATCGTGAACCAGACCCGGAGTAGCACTACGCCACGAATGGTCACGTCGCTCACCCATACGGGCGTAGTTCGTGATCGTTTACCCTCATCACTCCGTCGGACCGCGTGTCGCCACTGCTCCGGACAGGGTGTCCCCCACGCACGCACCGCCACAGACGGAGTAGTCCCCGAGATGCCCGTTTTTCGCCCCGGC
Organism: Amycolatopsis sp. FDAARGOS 1241; assembly: GCF_016889705.1. Taxonomy (NCBI): domain Bacteria; kingdom Bacillati; phylum Actinomycetota; class Actinomycetes; order Pseudonocardiales; family Pseudonocardiaceae; genus Amycolatopsis; species Amycolatopsis sp. FDAARGOS 1241. The sequence goes on along the minus strand of NZ_CP069526.1, from coordinate 9,782,935 downwards.
CTGGGGATCAAAGAGCGCCGAAAAGGCAACGACCAGCTGCACGCGAATGCGCACCGGCTCGGCGCCCACTCGAACGTGGAAACGGTTCGCGAACGCCTTCGGGAATCGTGGGTAACAAGACCGGAAACCGCCTTCGAGATGGGCGAGCGCGTCCGGGAAGCCGGCAGCGGCCGTGGACGAGGCCGGCGTCGGTGGTCCCACCGGCCCGACGGCGGCTGTCACCGACGTCGCTCCAAATGAAGTTGCACGCGCGTACCAGGATTTGCTCTCATCGGCTACGTGCCCTTCGAGCCGTACCGCCAGGTGCTGACCCTGCCCCGAGTCCGACCGTCCATGGCGCTGATGTTCTTCGCGCGGCTGCCGATGACGATGACCGGCGTCACGCTCACCCTGTACGTGGTCGCCGACCTCGGCCACGGCTACGGCGCCGCGGGCGTCGTCGGCGCCGCCACCACGCTCGGCATGGCGCTCGGCGCGCCGCTGCTCGGCCGGACGATCGACCGCTACGGCCTGCGCCCGGTGGTCGCCGCGTGCGGGATCGCGTCCACGGCGTTCTGGGTCACCGCGCCACACCTGTCCTACCCCGTGCTGGTGGCGTGCGCGCTGCCGGCGGGATTCCTGTCCGTGCCCGCGGGGTCGCTGGCGCGCCAGATCCTGGCCGCGCTCGTGCCCGCGGAGCACCGGCGGGCGGCGTTCTCCCTCGACACGATCCTCGTCGAGGCGTCGTTCATGATCGGCCCGGCGGCCGGCATCGCGGCGATCACCTCGCTGTCGGCGACGCTGACGCTCAGCGGCATCGGGGTGATGTTCGGGAGCACGGCGCTGCTGACCTTCCTGTTCAACCCGCCGATCCGCAACGAGGACGAACTCGCGCCCGTCGGGTCCGTGCGGCCGCCGCTGCGGTCGTGGCTCACCGGCAAGCTGCTCGCGACGCTGCTGGTGGCCGCGAGCGCGCTGTTCTGCCTGGTCGGCACGGAGGTCGCGACGCTCGCCGCCCTGCGCACCCACGGCGACGTCGGCTGGACGGGCCTGGTCATCGCGGTGATGTGCGCGGCCTCGATGCTCGGCGGGATCGTGCACGGCGCCGTGAAGCGGTCGTTGCCGCAGGGTGTGCTGATGCTGCTGCTGGCGGCGCTCGTGCTGCCCGTCGGCCTCGCGGTCCAGCCGTGGTGGCTGCTCATGCTCCTGCTGATCCCGACGAACCTGCTGTGCGCGCCGACGCTGGCGGCCACCACGGAGACCGTGAGCACACTCGCGCCGCCCACCGTGCGCGGCGAGGCGATGGGCCTGCAGGACGCATCGGCGCGGCTGGGCCTGGCCGTGGGCAGCCCCGTGGTCGGCTTCGTGATCGACCATTCGGCTCCGGCTTGGGGCTTCGCCGCGTCCGGGGCCGGTGGTCTGGTCCTCGCGAGCGTCGGGTTGCTGTGGACGCTGCGGCGCCGGACCGGCGTGGCGGGGTCCACACAACCCTCGCTGGCAACCGCCGTGCGGGCGCGGCGCTAGCTGCAGGCCTTGCGCAGCGCGTCGAGCTTCGCGACGTTGCGCTTGGCCCACGCGGCGACCACGCCGGCGTCCTGGATGTGCTCCTTCTGGACCTCGACGTAGGAGTCGGCCAGGCCGAGCAGGGCGTTCTTCACGTCTTGCTCCTGCACGTCCGCCGCCAGCGCGCGCAAGCGCTGTTCCTTGCCTTCCGCGCGCGCCTTCAGCTTGTCCGGGTCGACCAGCGGGTTGAGGTCCGCCAGGCCCAGTGCTTCGGTGCACGCGCCGACCTTGCCGGCCGTCGAGTTCGCCGTGTCCACGGCCGAGTTCACCTGGTCGCAGCCGGCCAGCAACACCCCGGCGACCGCCAGCGCGGCCACCGCTCCCCACCTCGTCATGGCGCCAGGGTAGCGGGCTCGCGGGGCCGAAAACCGTCCCGCGAGCACGTTCACCCCTTCACGCAGACGACCTGCTTGAGGTGCGCGACGACCTCCACGAGGTCGGTCTGCGCCTCCAGCACGGCGTCGATGTCCTTGTACGCGGCCGGGATCTCGTCCACGACGCCCGCGTCCTTGCGGCACTCGACGCCGTCGGTCTGCGCGGCGAGGTCCGCGGCGGTGAAGCTCTTGCGCGCCTTCGTCCGCGACATCCGCCGCCCCGCGCCGTGCGACGCCGACTCGAACGAGTCCCGGTTGCCGAGCCCGCGCACGATGTACGAGCCGGTGCCCATGCTGCCCGGGATGATCCCGAGATCGCCGGCGCCGGCCCGGATCGCGCCCTTGCGGGTCACGAGCAGGTCGACACCGTCGTAGGTCTCCTCGGCGACGTAGTTGTGGTGGCACGAGATGGCGTCGCCGAACGTCGTCCCCGGGATCACCTCGGCGACGGCGAGCTTGATCAGCGCGACCATCGTGGCGCGGTTGCGCGCCGCGTAGTCCTGCGCCCAGAACAGGTCGCGCCGGTAGGCCGCCATCTCCGGCGTGCCCGCCACGAACACCGCGAGGTCGCGGTCGGGCAGGTCGGCGTTGTGCGGGAGCTTGCGCGCCACGGCCATGTGCCGCTCCGCGAGCTCCTTACCGATGTTGCGCGATCCCGAATGCAGCAGCAGCCACACGCGGCCTTTGTCGGCTCCGCCCTGCTCGAGGCACACCTCGATGAAGTGGTTCCCGCCGCCGAGGCTCCCGACCTGGCGCGCCGCCCGATCGCGCAGGCCCTGCACGCCCTCGTGGAGGTCGCCGAACGACTTCCAGAACGCGTCCCAGCCGCCCACGCCGTGGACCTTCGCCGGGTTCACGGGTGTCTTGTGCAGCCCGAAGCCCACCGGCACGGCCGACTCGATGCGCCGCCGCAGCCGGCCCAGGTCGTCGGGCAGCTCCGCCGCGGTGAGGGAGGTGCGCACGGCGCTCATCCCGCACCCGATGTCGACTCCCACCGCGGCCGGGGACACCGCATCACGCATGGCGATCACGCTGCCCACCGTGGCGCCCTTGCCGTAGTGGACGTCGGGCATGACCGCGACGCCGTGCACCCACGGCAGGTTTGCGACGTTGTGCAGCTGGCGCATCGCTTGCTCCTCGACGGAAGTGGGGTCCGCCCACATCCGGATCGGTACCCGCGCACCATCTACCGCCGTGTACATGACTTTCCCTTTCCTGGCTGGATTTCTCCGGTTCAGCATCCCCGCGCGGCGGAAAGAGGACAACGGGTTTTCGGCCGCGGCCGATTCGTGAGCGAATCGCGATCGAGCTTCGGAGGGGTATTGAGCAGGATGTGCGAACCCGGTGCCCTCGGCGGGAGGATCCGTCAGTCCATGAAGAACTCCGCTCGAGCACTGCTCGCTGTCGGCTTGCCTGGCCGGGTTCCCGGTGCGGGTACTGGCGCTCGTGGCCGCGACCGTGGTGGTGGAGGTGAACGCGTTCCACGCCCAGCTCTCCCACGAGGTCGAGTTCGCCGTCTTCGCCGCCGTTCACGTTCGACCGCTTGCGCGACGACGAGGGCGTGCCAATCACCGCAGAAGTACAACCCGAGTTGTGGGCGGTGGTTCGGGCTGCGGGTCACACGGCGAAGGCCGGCCATCGGCGCTCCGCTGTTCGCCGGGCTGCGCGTCGACGAGTTCCGGGCCGTGCTCGGCCACGAACTGGCGCACCACGGCAATCGCGACACCCGCTTCGCGGTCGCCACCTATCGCGGTCGGGTCGTGATCATGCGAGTCCGGAGTGGACTCGACGGTGCCTCGTGGTCCGGCCGGCTGGTGCGTCCGCTCTTCCAGGCGTACGGCTCGCTCTACTTCTCGGTGTCGGCGCGCGTCGGCCGTGCCCAGGAGCTCGCCGCCGACGTCGCGTCCGCTGAGGTCGCGGCCACCGGCGCGGCGGTCGGTGCCCTGCGCCGGATCGCTGCACTGTCGCCCGGGTGGCAGTCGTTCGTCTTCGACGACCTGATGCGGGGCTGGGCGGCCGGCTCCGACGAAAGCCGTGCTCGGGAGCTGGCAAAGCTCCGGCGGAACCCGAGCGAGCGCACGACGTCGTCGTTCGACAGCCACCCGGCGATGCCCGACCGCATCGCGGTCCTCGAAGCGGCTCCGGTCGTCCCTGTGGCCGAGGGCGGCGAGCGACCGGCGACCGAACTGCCCCGCGACGCCGGTGCGGTCCTCGACGCCGTGTGGGTCGCCGATCTTCCGGCCGAAGCACTCGCGAAGCAGCGCACCGACTGGGAGACAGACGTCTCGTCCCGGCATGATTTCCGGCGGCTCGCGGCGACGATCGCCAACGGCCGTTCGATCGCCGACTTTCTCGACGCACTGGACGCGGGCCGGATCGAGGACCCGGCCGACCCCGCCTGCAGATTCCGCCGGGCGCCGACGTGGCGGCGCGCCGGGAGCTGCTGCGCGAGGCCAGCCACACCGACTATCCATTGTGGCCCTGTCACACCTCGCCTCCGAGGGCGGCGCGAAGTGGACGATCTCGTGGTCGGGCTCGTCCGAGCTGCTGCTCAGCCCGCGATACGCCGGAGCGCTCTTCCCGGCGCTCGAAGCCGCCGCGGCCGGGAACACCGCACCGCTGCGCGCCGTGCTCCCCGGAACCAGCCGCGTTCCAGCTTGAGACGGAAGTCGTTCGTGGAGATCCTGCCTGATTCGCGCCGCCGGAAGTCCGGCGTCGTCCATTGGCCTGAGGTCGTACCGCCCGCGGTGAGCCTCCCGCCGGACGACGAGGTCACGGCCCCGACCTTCATCGCGGCCGCGGAGATCGACGAGACCCAGCACGCGTTCGTTGGCTCGACGGCGAGGGTTGTTCGGCGCTGGATAGGGACTCAGCTCGGGAAACTCGGGCCGGGCATCGAGGACGTGCAGCAGTTCCGGCCTGCGGCGTGCGGGCGGACGCGCCGGCATGGGCACGTTGCGGCGACTTGCTGAGCAGAGAGTTTCCCACCAGCCGACACCAGGCCCGCGAACTGGCCGAACAGGACAGTCAGGGGTCCACAGTAGCCGACGGCAAACTGACTGTCCGAATTGTGGCGCTTTGCCTGATTGCACTGGCCGGAAGTTGTTTCGTGAGCGAAACGAAATCGACGGTCCCGTCGATATCCGGCAGGATGATCGAGCCCGGCGCTCGATGCGCCGCTTGGGAGGATTTCGCGTTTCCATGAAGAACTCTTCGCGAGCCTTGCTCGCTGTCGTGCTGCTGGCCGGATTCCCGGTGCTGGTGCTGCTGATCGTCGCGGCGATCGTGGCGCTGGAGATCTACGCGTTCCAGGACCGGCCGGCCACCGGGGTGCGCCTCGCCATTTTCGCCGTGCCGGCGGTCTACGTGCTGCTGCAGGCGCTGTTCACCATCGAGCGCGCCCGCGACGACGACGTCTCCGGCCTGCCGCTCACCCCCGAAGCGCAGCCCGAGTTGTGGGCGGTGGTGCGCGAACTCGCCGACGCCGTCGGCACCCGGCCGCCTGACGAGATCTACCTGGTGCCGGAGGTCAACGCGGCCGTCCAGGAGCAGACGCGCTGGCTCGGGTTGCGGGTGAAACGTCGCCGGATGTTCATCGGCGCGCAACTGTTCGCAGGACTGCGCACGGACCAGCTCCGCTCCGTACTCGGCCACGAGCTCGGGCACTACAGCAACCGCGACACCCGCTTCGGCGGCGCGACCTACCGCGGCCGGCAGGCGATCGGCCGGGTCGTGGGTGGACTGATCGACACCGGTGGCCTCGGGCGGTACCTGCGACCGCTGTTCAAGGGCTACGCCAAGCTGTACTTCACGGTGTCCATGCGCGTGAGCCGCGACCAGGAGCTCGCCGCGGACGCCGCGGCCGCGCGCGTCGCGGGCACCGCCGCGGCGACCAGCGCGTTGCGCGAGATCGAAGCGCTCGAGGTCCTGTGGCGGTTCTTCATCAACACCTACGCGACCATCGGGTGGCGAGCCGGCTACCTGCCCGCCCGGCTGGCCGAGGGCTACCGGCAGCTCCTGGCCGACGAACACCGGGCCGAGGAGCTGGCCGAGGTGCGACGCAACCCGCCCCAGCACGACGTTTCCCCGTACGACAGCCACCCCGCCACACTCGAGCGCATCGCGGTCCTCGAAGCCGCACCACGGGTGCCGGTGCTGCCGGGCGGCGCCCGGCCGGCTGCCGCGATCCTCCGCAACGCCGAGGCCGTGCTCGACGCCGGGATGCTCACGGGCCTGTCCGACGAAGCCCGGAAGAAGAAGCGCACGGACTGGCAGACGGTCGTCGACGTCGGCATGCGAAATGAATTCTTCGAAAACGCCGGAAAGATCGCGCGTGGCCGTTCGATGTCCTCGTTGCTCGACGCACTCGACAACGGGAAGCTCGACGAGCTGGCCGACCCGGACGTCAAGGTTCCGGCCAACGCCGGCCCGCGCGCCCGCCGGGAGCTGCTCGGGGCCTCCGCGCGCACAAGGCTGTCCATTGTGGTCACTTCGGCACTCGCCGCCTCGGGTGCCGCGCGCTGGCGGCTGTCGTGGTCCGGGCCCGCCGAGCTGGTGCTCGCCGAACCGTACGGCGAATCGCTCACCCCGGCACTCGACGCCGCCGTCGCCGGGGACACCCGCGCGCTGCGAGCGTTGTTGTCCGCAACCGATCCTGTGCTGTCCTGAAAGGAACCGTTCCACCGTGGGAATTCTCAGCGTGCTGTTCGATTCGAGACGCCGGAAGACGGCGATCGCACTGGCCAAGGCCGCCCGGGAACGCGGGATGACCGTCGAGCAGTTCGCTTCGTCGCTCAGCCGCGAGGACCTCGCCCGGTACGTGCCGCCGGCCAAGAACAAGCCGAAGGCCGAAAACGAGCCCAAGGTCGAGATGCCGGAGGTGGCGCAGTTCGGCCTGCCGCCGGACGCCGAGGTCACGGCCGCCGAGTTCATCCCCGACGCCGAGATCGACTCGGCCCGGCAGGCGCTCGCGAGCGGTGACTGGCGGGCGGCGGCGCAGCTGCTCACCACGATCGGGACAAACTGGGACCGACGTGCTTCCCTCGTGGGCCGGCTCGGCGACGTCGTCGCGAACGACGAGACGGGGCTCGAGCGCTGGCGGGCCGAGCGGCCGGGCGACCCGAGCGTCGCCGCCGTCAACGCCGACGGTCTGCTGCGGCTGGCCTGGCAGGTTCGCAGCGGGCTGCAAGCCCAGCACGTGAGCCGGGAGCAGTGGGCGAAGTTCTTCGCGATCCTCGAATCCGCCGAGCCCGCCGCCCGCGAGGCGGCCGCGCTGGCGCCCGCGGACCCCACGCCGTGGGTGACGATGCTGACGATCGCGCGCGGCCGGCAGTACGACAACAACGCGTTCCGCGAAGTGTGGGCCCAGCTGGTCGCCCGCGACCCGGTGAACCTCGCCGCGCACGGCTCGGCGCTGCAGTACTGGTGCGCGAAGTGGGGTGGCTCGCACGAGCTGATGTGGGCGTTCGCCGAGGAAGGCGCGGCGAAGCACCCGAAGCTGGCGTGGCTGCCGCTGGAGGCGGCGCACGAGGCGCACTTCGGCGGGGTCGACGGGGCGTGGCAGGACCCGCGCGTCGCGTCGGCCGTCGATCGGCTGCTGCCCTGGCTCGAAGGCGAAGGCCGTGACGCGCCAGGGACGGCGACCAGCCGGGCGTACGCCGCGCGGGCGCTCGTCGAGCTCGGGCGCGGCCGCGAGGCCGTGGAGCAGTTCCGCCACCTCGGCGTGCACGCGGACGCCACGATGTGGGCGTACAGCGGGAAGGGACCGATCGTGGAGTTCCGCAAGATCCGCTACCTCGCCTGTTACCAGGCGGCCAAGGGCTGACCCCGGTCCGCGCGGGCCCGTGGTGAGTACCGGTGTGCCGGGTGGTCCGCTCCGCCACACTGGTGGCTGGTTTCGCAGAAACGTGATCGGTCCCTCCAGCGATATCCGGCACGATGATCGCTGCGCACGAGGGAGGTCCGGGTGGCGCTGCTCGCGGTGGGGCTACTCGGTGCGTTCGCGCTGGCGGTGGCCGTCGCCATCGGCGGGTTCGTGGCGGTGGAGGTGCTGCTGCTCGCCGCGATGTCCCCGTTCTCGTTGCTTCCGCTGCTCGTCGCGCCGGGGCTCGCGGTGCTGGTCAAGGCGCTGTGCTCGGGTGACGACCGCGCGCCGAAGGTCAGCCTCGACGCGTCGTCGGCGAAGGTGTGGGCACTCGTGCGCTCGGTGGCCGCCGACGCCGGGGCCCGCGAGCCGACGTCGGTGCACCTCGACGCGGGCGTCGCCGTGCGGCTGCTGTCGCGACGGCGGCTCGTGATCGGCGTCCCGCTGCTGGCCGCGGTGAACCCGGATCAGCTGCGGGCGCTCCTGCGTACCGCGTTCCAGCAGGACATCCGCTTCGGGCGCGTGATCGCGTGGGGTGTGCGCGTGCTCTCGCGAGCGCGGGACGCGCTGGCGCACGCGCGCGGCCTCGGCGCGTGGACGCGGCCGGTGGTGCGGGCGTTCACCGCGTACTACGTGCGGGTCGCGGAGCGCGTATGGGCTTCGCGGGATCCCGTGGACGTCCAGTGGGAGCGTGAGGTGCTCGAGGAGCTGTGGGAACGGTTCCTCCGCCGCTACGCCGCGCTCGGTCTGCGGGCGGGCTACCTGCCTTCACGGCCCATGGCCGGTTTCCGCCGGCTGCTCGACGCCGAGCTGCCCCTGGGCGACGAACCCCGGGCGAGCGCCCTGCTGGCCGCCGAATCGACGCTCGACCAGGCCTTCTCGGAACTCCTCACCGACGAGCAGCGCGCCATGCCCCGCGCCGACTGGGACACCCTGGCCGACCTCTCACAGCGCCACGCCGTCACGCGGTCCGCCCTGGAGGTCCTCGGCGGCCTCTCCCTGGGCGACGCCCTGGACCGCCTCACCTCCGGCGACCTCGCCTCCCTCGCCAAACCCGGCGCGGCGGACGTCGTGGCCTCCGTGCGCCAGCGCCTGTCGCTCGTGGTCACGGCGGCACTCGCGGACGCACGGGTGGTGCACTGGCGCATGGCGTGGCCGGGCCCCCCGGAGATGGTGGTGGGCGACCCGGGCGCCGAGGAGATCACCGCCGCCCTCGACGCCGCTGCGGCGGTGTCGCCGGACGTGCTGCCGCTGCGGATGGTGCTGGTGGTCGCGGGGGTGTCACCGGAGTACCGGCCGGTGCCTCGCGCCGCGGTGAGTGGTTGAGGGCTTCTTGGCGCCCAGATGCCGGGGCGCTGCCCGGCTGCGCCTGATTGCAACTGGTGCGCTTGGTTTGGCGTGGTGGCGGAGGTTTCGCTGGTGCGTCAGCGGGGCCGCACTGAGCTGGTGGTTGCCGCTCCTCCAGCCGGTGCCGGCAAGGTTCGGCCGGCTCGCTGTTGCGGCAAACACCCGGCCGCCAGACATGCCCCCACCGCTCCCCTTAGGGGGGCGGCCCCGCTCCATTCTACCGGCCGGCACCGACAAAACTCGGAGACGCGGCGGGTTGTCCACAGCGTGAGTGAGTTGTGGACAAGTCAGGATTCTCCTGTGGCGTAAGAGATTCGTCCGCGTAGGGGACGCGAACGGAGGCGGTTCGGAGGCGGGTTTGGAAGATCTCCGGAATGCCGGGCCGCCGCCGAAAATCCCGCTGGTTCGGCCGGGTTGCCCTGGACCAATCGGTGCGCAGTCGGCGCCACGATCGTGGTGCCGGTCCTCGGGAAAGGTGTCTTCAGAGCGGCGGAACCTGCAGCGGCGCGGTGGTCCAGGAGGCTGCTCAACGCACCGCCGATGACGGCCCAAGCCGCACGAGGGTCGGCCACGACCCGCCGATGCTGCTCTCGACCGGCCGCGGCAGGGAACGAGCAACTGGACGACACGGTTGCCCTGGACCAATCGGGTGCGCAGTCGTCGCGGCGATCGTGGCGGCCGGGGCGGATGGGCGCTCATTGCTGCGGCGCCGCCGGCGGACGGTGGCGCCGGTCGTTGTCCAACGCACCGCCGATGACGGCCGAAGCCGGACCGGGCCGGTCCCGACCCGCCCGTGGTGGGCTTGGCCGACCGCTGCAGTGCCACTTCTCGAGAGGGCGCCCTCAGTGCTGTGGAACCCGCAAAGTGGAGCGGCGGTCCAGGCGGCTGGTCCACGCACCGCCGACCACTGCCGCAGCCACGCGGGGACCAATGCCGGCCCGCCTGTGATCGTCTTGGCGGCCACGGCGGATAAAGAGCGAGTGGACGACCCCCTGGACCAATTGGTTGCACAGCCGCGGCAACCGTAGTGCCGGCCCTCGGGGCGGGCTCCCTCAGCGCGATGCGGTGGACCGTGGCCCCGGGCGCAGTCCACCGCACCGCCGACCACGGCCGAAGCCACGCGGGGACCGGTCCCGGCCCGCCTGTGGTGGGCTTGGCCGGCCGCGGCAGGGAGCGAGTGAGTGGACGAGAGGTGGTGCATGCCGTGTTCAACCCGAACCCCGGGCCGTACCGGCCCGTGCCGATGACGGGGCCGGGCGCAGAGGAGGAGGTGCGCAAGGGGATCCGCGCGGCGCGGTGGGCGATCGCCGGTCAGGCGGCGCTCTACCTGCTGCTCGCGGGCTTCCTGTGGTTCCTCGTCGCGGGCCACGGGGGCGCCGGTGACGTCGTCTGGCCGCTGGTGCTGGTGTCGGTCAACGCGGCGCTGACCGTGGCGCTCGTCGTGTGCGCTGCGCTCCTCGGACGGCGGCGGGGTGTGGTCGTGAAGACGATCTTGGGCCTCGAGTGCGCGTTCGCGCTGGTGCTCTTGATCGGCTTGCTCGTCGCGTTCACGTCGAGTTCCGGTGGATCGGCGGGTGCGCCGGCCGTGTTCGTGTGGGGGTTCCTGATCCAGGCGGTGCTGCGGCCGCTGCAGAAGCCCGAGCTGAGGGTGGCGTTCGGGCTGCCCGTGATCACCCCGCGGAGGAAGAAGTGAAAACCGCCCGGCCCACGGGAAAGCGGGGCCGGGCGGTCACACAGGGAAACTCAGCGGTTCGCGGCCACCAGCTCCGCGATCTGCACCGCGTTCAGCGCGGCGCCCTTGCGCAGGTTGTCCGTCGCCACGAACAACGCGAGCCCGCGACCTTCCGGAGCGCTCTGGTCGGCGCGGATGCGGCCCACGAAGCTCGGGTCCTTGCCCGCGGCCTGCAGCGGCGTCGGCACCTCCGACAGCTGCACGCCGGGCGCGCCCGAAAGCAGCTCCGTCGCGCGGGAAACCGAGATCGGCGACGAGAACTCCGCGTTGATCGACAACGCGTGGCCCGAGAACACCGGCACCCGGACGCACGTCCCGGCCACCAAGAGCGAAGGCAGCCCGAGGATCTTGCGGCTTTCGTTGCGCAGCTTCTGTTCTTCGTCCGTCTCGAACGAGCCGTCGTCCACAACGGACCCGGCCATCGGAAGTACGTTGAACGCGATCGGCGCGACGTACTTCGCCGGCGCCGGGAAGTCCACAGCGGACCCGTCGTGCGTCAACGCGGCGGCGCGGGACGCGACGGCGTTCACCTGGGCCGCCAGTTCGTCCACGCCGGCGAGCCCACTGCCGGACACCGCCTGGTAGGTGCTCACGAGCAGACGCGTGAGGCCCGCCTCGTCGTGCAGCGGCTTGAGGACCGGCATGGCGGCCATGGTGGTGCAGTTGGGGTTCGCGATGATCCCCTTGCGCGCTTCCTTGATCGCTTCCGGGTTGACCTCGCTGACGACCAGCGGCACGTCCGGGTCACGGCGGAACGCCGACGAGTTGTCGATCACCGTCACACCCGCGGCGGAGAACCGCGGCGACTGCTCACGCGAAGTCGAAGCACCCGCGGAAAACAGCGCGACGTCCAAACCGGACGGATCCGCCGTCGCGGTGTCCTCGACCGTGATCTCCTCGCCGCGCCAGGGCAACTTGGAGCCGGCCGACCGGGAGGACGCGAAGTAGCGGATCTCGTCCACCGGGAAGTTGCGCTCCTCCAGTAGCTTCCGCATCACACCGCCGACCTGGCCGGTCGCCCCGACCACTCCGACGCGCAGACCGTTGCCCATCAGCGACCACTCCCCGCGTAGACGACGGCTTCTTCGTCGCCGCCGAGTTCGAACGCCTCGTGGATCGCGCGCACGGCGTCGTCGAGCTGCGCGTCGCGGATCAGCACCGAAATGCGGATCTCCGAGGTGTTGATGATTTCGATGTTGACGCCCGACTGCGCGAGCGCCTCGCAGAACGTCGCCGTGACACCGGGGTGCGAGCGCATCCCCGCGCCGACGAGCGAGACCTTGCCGACGTGGTCGTCGTAGAGCACGGTCTCGAACCCGATCTCGGTCTTGACCTTCTCGAGCTCCTGCACGGCCTTGGCGCCGTTGGCCTTCGACAGCGTGAACGTGATGTCGGTGCGACCCGAGACGGTGCTGGACACGTTCTGCAGCACCATGTCGATGTCGATCTCCGCGTCGGCGATCACGCGGAAGATCCGGGCGGCCGCGCCGGCGTGGTCCGGCACGCCGGTGACCGTGATCTTGGCCTCCGAACGGTCGTGTGCCACACCGGTGATCAGCGCTTGTTCCACGGGGATCTCCTCGATTGACCCGGTCACGGTGGTGCCCGGTTTGTCACTGTAGGAAGAACGGACTCGGATCGGCACGCCGTAGCGGCGCGCGTACTCGACCGAACGCAGGTGCAGGATCTTCGAGCCGCTCGCGGCGAGCTCCAGCATCTCCTCGTACGGGATGGTGTCGAGTTTCCTGGCGTCCGGCACGATCCGCGGGTCGGCGGAGTACACACCGTCCACATCGGAGTAGATCTCGCACACGTCGGCGCCCAGCGCCGCGGCGAGCGCCACGGCGGTGGTGTCCGAACCACCGCGGCCGAGCGTCGTGATGTCCTTGGTGTCCTGCGACACGCCCTGGAAACCGGCGACCAGCGCGACGTAGCCCTGCTCCAGCGCTTCCGTGACGCGGCTCGGCGTCACGTCGATGATGCGCGCGTTGCCGTGGACCGACGTCGTGACGAGACCGGCCTGCGACCCGGTGAACGACCACGCCTCCGCGCCGTGCGCCGAGATCGCCATGGCCACGAGCGCGTTCGAAATGCGCTCACCGGCCGTGAGCAGCATGTCCATCTCGCGCTCCGGCGGCGCCGGGTTCACCTGCTGCGCCAGGTCGAGCAGCTCGTCGGTGGTGTCACCCATCGCCGAGCACACCACCACGACGTCGTTGCCGGCCTTCTTGGTGGCGACGATCCGCTCGGCGACGCGCTTGATCCGGTCGGCACTTTCCAGCGACGAACCGCCGTACTTCTGGACCACGAGGGCCACAGCCCGAACCTCCTTGACGGGCCGGGTCTGCTCCTGGTGGGCACCGAGGAGCCCCCGCGTCCCTTCACTTGGGCGAAACTCTACCGGGGCGGGCAGCGCTCGCCACTCAATCGAGTGGCGGCGCACACCGATCAGGGGTGTGGTCGAAGTAAATTTTCCTTAACACCACGGAAATGTTCGAAGCCCTTCCGCCGGAGTGACGGAGAGCACTTCTCCCGTACTACGGTGCGGAACGTGCGCAAACCCGCCGAGACCCGTGTACCCGTCCTGCCGGCCATCGCCGAGCGCTGGAGCCCCCGCGCCTACGACGCCGCAGCGGAAGTCACGTCCCACCAACTGGTAACCCTCCTCGAAGCCGCGCGCTGGGCGCCGTCGTTCGGCAACACGCAGCCGGCCCGCTACCTCGTCGGGCGGCGCGGCGACCCGACGTTCGCCCGCATCCTCGCGACGCTCAACACCGGCAACCAGGCGTGGGCGTTCCGCGCGGGCGCGCTGCTGATCGGCGTGATGGTCACCGCGAACGAGAAGGGCGACGTCCCGTACGCCGAGTACGGCCTCGGCTTGGCGAGTGAAAACCTCGTGCTGCAGGCGGTCGAACTCGGCCTCATCGCGCACCAGATGGCGGGCTTCTCCCCCGACGCCGTGCGCTCGTCGTTCGGGTTGCCCGACAACGCGGTGCCCCGCGTGGCCATCGCCGTCGGGCACCCGGCCGACGCGAGCGTGCTCGACGACGAAAGGCGTGTCGAACGCGAGCTCAAACCGCGCCAGCGCATCCCGTTGAACGAGTTCGCCTTCAGCGGCGAATGGGGCACCCCCGCGCTGGACGACTGACCGCATTCACTTCGCGTCGCCCAGTAACGTCGGCGGACTACGGAACCGCTGGTCGAGAGGCCGCATCGAAGCCGGCACACACTGGGTGGACACGAGGAGAGAACGAAATGCGTAGTCGTGTGCTGGCGGCCCTGGGGGTCTCCGCGGCAGCGCCGGCTCTGGCCGGCTGCTCGGGAGAGACGAGCGGCACGCCGTCGGCTGCGGCCGGCACCCCGGCGCCGAGCCCGAGCAGCAGCAACACCACCGGCAGCGCGCCCGACAGCAGCACCGCCGGGACGGCGGACACCACGTCGGCCGGCGGGTTCACGCAGCAGGGCACCAAGCTCAAGCTGGGCCAGAAAGCCGTCGTGCCGTTCAAGTCCGAGGGGCACACGGGCTCGATCGGCGTCACGGTCAAGTCGATCGACAAGGGCACCGAGGCCGACCTCGCGCCGCTCGACCTCGGCGTCAAGGCCAAGGGCATGACGCCGTACTACGTGCGCGTCACCGTGTCGAACGAGAGCGGCGCGGACTTTTCGTACACGTCGCTCGGCCTGATGAACGCGCTGCTGCCCGACGGTTCCCAGGCGCAGGGTGTGTCCGTGATCGGCACGTTCGACAAGTGCGACAGCGGCGACGCGGGCAAGGACTTCACCACGAAGGGCGCGACGTTCGAGAGTTGCGTGCTCGCGCTGGCCGGCCCGGGCACGTCGGTCACCGGCGCGGAGTACGACGAGAGCTCGTACCAGGACCAGGCGCCGGACACCGACTACGGCGACAAGCCGATCACCTGGCAGTCCTGAGCCACCGTCCGACGCGTGGGCGGGCCGTCCGCGAGGCAGGCCGCCACCGGGTCAGGAGACCGCACCGCCGATGCGGCGGAGGATCTTCGCGACGATCCCGGACACCACGAGCCAGAAGATCGCCGCGATGCCGTAGTTCACGAGGACCCTGAGTTTTGCGTCACTCGGGGTGAACAGGTCCTTGAAGCCAACTGACAGCCAGTCGGCCCAGTTCCGGACGAACGAGACGATCCCGTTGGCCGGATTGGCCTCGCCGACGACGAAGATCACGTGCAGCACGAGGATCGCGGCGAAGATCAGCCCGACCCACCGCACGAGCGTGGCCAAGAAGGAAAACCCCTGCTCACGGGTACGCCGCCAATCGATCTCGGCGCGCTTCGGCCGTGGCTCGGTGTCCTTCTCGGGGGCTTGTTCGGCGTGCTCGGCCATGTTCGGCAGTCTGACACGTCGCACCCCTGGCCGCTACCCGCTGGTAACACGTAGTGCGCACCGCACGTAACAGTTCGATCGCGGAGGTGACTTCACAACCGCCGCGGTCCGCGGTTAAGGTGGCTGCGTGGCGCGTGCTCTCCTGCTTCGCTGCCGCGACGGGGCCTGACCAGACCGGCTCCTCGTCGCGGGGCTTCGTGGTGCCGGTCGTTCGCACCCACCTCGTCAGGAGACGTCTTCACCCATGAGCACGACCGACCCCCGCACGGCCTCGTCCCGCGTCCGCACGCCGTCTCGTCCGGCGCCTCAGGGACAGCCCGCCTGGAACCCCCAGCGCGGTACGTCGATGCCCGTCCACCGCTACAAGCCGTGGTACCAGCTCGTCGAGAACATCGACCTGCCCGACCGCACCTGGCCGGACAAGCGCATCGAGCGCGCGCCGCTGTGGTGCGCCGTGGACCTGCGTGACGGCAACCAGGCCCTGATCGACCCGATGTCGCCCGCGCGCAAGCGCAAGTTCTTCGACCTGCTCGTACGCATGGGCTACAAGGAGATCGAGGTCGGCTTCCCGGCGGCGTCGCAGACCGACTTCGACTTCGTGCGCGAGATCATCGAAGAGGGCGCGATCCCCGACGACGTGCACATCCAGGTGCTGACGCAGTGCCGGCCCGAGCTCATCGAGCGCACGTTCAAGGCGCTGGAGGGCGCGCCGCGCGCGATCGTGCACATCTACAACTCGACATCGATCCTGCAGCGGCGCGTGGTGTTCCGCGAGGAACGCGAAGGCATCAAGAAGATCGCGACGCAGGGCGCGGAGATGGTCCTCGACCTCGCCGCCAAGCAGCCCGACACGGAGTTCCGCTTCCAGTACTCGCCCGAGTCCTACACCGGCACCGAGCTGTCGTACGCGCTCGAGGTGTGCAACGCCGTCACCGAGATCTGGCAGCCGACGCCTCAACGGCCGGTGATCCTGAACCTGCCGGCGACCGTCGAGATGGCGACCCCGAACGTCTACGCCGACTCGATCGAGTGGATGAGCCGCAACCTGGAGCGGCGCGACTCGGTGATCCTGTCGCTGCACCCGCACAACGACCGCGGTACGGGCATCGCGGCCGCCGAGCTGGGCTACCAGGCGGGCGCCGACCGCATCGAGGGCTGCCTGTTCGGCAACGGCGAGCGCACCGGCAACGTCGACCTCGTCGCGCTGGGCATGAACCTGTTCAGCCAGGGCATCGACCCGCAGATCGACTTCTCCGACATCGACGAGATCAAGCGCACCGTCGAGTACTGCAACCAGCTGCCCGTGGCCGAGCGCACCCCGTGGGGCGGCGACCTGGTTTTCACCGCGTTCTCCGGCAGCCACCAGGACGCGATCAACAAGGGCCTCGACGCGCTGAAGGACGCCGCCGACAAGGCGGGCGTGCCGGTCGAGGACTACCCGTGGGAGGTCCCGTACCTGCCGATCGACCCGAAGGACGTCGGCCGCACGTACGAGGCCGTGATCCGCGTGAACTCGCAGTCCGGCAAGGGCGGCGTCGCCTACATCATGAAGGCCGAGCACCAGCTCGACCTGCCGCGGCGCCTGCAGATCGAGTTCTCGAAGGTGGTCCAGGCCTATACCGACACCGAGGGCGGCGAGGTCGACCCGGCCACGATGTGGAACGCCTTCGCCAAGGAGTACCTGGAGCCGCGCACGCCGCTGGAGCTGGTGCGTCAGCGCGTGACCGACAACGGTGGCGGCGAGTACGACATCGAGGCCACCGTGACCGTCGAGGGCGACGAGCACGACATCACCGGCCGGGGCAACGGTCCCATCGCGGCGTTCTTCGACGCGCTGTCCACCGTCGGCTTCGACCTGCGGCTCCTGGACTACAGCGAGCACACCCTGACCCCGGGCGACGACTCGCGCGCCGCGTCGTACATCGAGTGCGCGATCTCCGACCGCGTCTACTGGGGCGTGGGCATCGACCCGTCGATCGTGACGTCGTCGCTGCGCGCCGTGGTGAGCGCGGTGAACCGGGCCCAGCGCTGAGCTGACTGGATTCGTGAAGGCCACCTCCCGCCCGGGAGGTGGCCTTCACGGCATTCTGGGGGCATGAAGGCGGAGAGGCTCGTGGCGCTGCTGTTCACGTTGCAGCGGCGCCGCAGCGCGACCGCGGCCGAGCTGGCCGGGGAGCTGGGTGTGTCCGAGCGCACGATGCACCGCGACCTGGCGGCGTTGCGCGACGCCGGCGTTCCACTGTGGACGGAGCAGGGCCGGTACGGTGGCTTCCGGCTCGTCGACGGCTGGCGGGCGGGGCTCGAAGGCCTCACCGCGCGGGAGGCCGTGGCGTTGTTCGCGCTCGGGGTGCCCGACGCGCTCGCCGGGCTCGGGCTCGGCACCGCCGGCAGCGCGGCGCGCGCGAAGGTGTCCGCCGCGATGCCGGCGCAGCTGCGGGAGCACGCCGCGCTCGTCGCCGGCCGGTTCCACCTCGACGCGCCGGGCTGGTGGGGTACGGCCGACGAGCCGCCGGCGTTGAGCGCCGTCTCGCGCGCGGTGTGGGCGCAACGGCGGCTCGCGATCACGTACCGGCGGCGGGACAAGGAGCTGGAGCGTGAGCTGGAGCCGCTGGGGCTCGTGCTCAAGGCCGGTGTCTGGTACGTCGTGGCCCGCGTCGACGGCGGCTTCCGCACGTACCGCGTGTCCCGGATCCTGCGCGCCGGCGAGCCGGCCGAGCGCTTCGAGCGCCCCGCCGACTTCGACCTGCCGGCGTGGTGGCGCGCGTCGTCGGCGACGTTCGAGCAGGTCGACCGGCCGCTGCGGGTCACGGCGCGGCTGAGCCGGCTCGCCGTGCGAGAACTGCGCCGGGTGTTCGGCGGCGAGCACCTGGCGGACACCGTGGTGACCCTGGGCGAACCCGGCGCCGACGGCTGGGCCGAGGCCGAGCTGGCGCTGGAGGGCGGCGAGATCGGCCTCGGTCAGCTCGTCGCGCTCAGCCCGGGCGTCGAGGTGCTCGACCCGCCGGAGCTGCGCGCGGAGCTGGCGAAGATCGGCGCCGAGCTCGCCGCCCGCAACGGTCAGCGGTAGCCGGTGGTGTCCGCGGGCTTGCCGGCGTCCGCCACTTCCACGAGGTAGCGCCACGCGTCGGGCCGGCTGCCGTCCACGTCGTCGACCTCGTAGGCCCGCGCGAGCTGCCCGCTGCTCACCGTCTGCCCCGACCAGCGGTGGCGGTCCGGGTCCGCGGCCAACGCGGCGATCGTGCGGCCGCAGAACGTCGGCGTCTCGGAGATCTCGAAGTGCGGCACGCGTTCGCACGCGTCACGCCAGTTCTCCTCGGTGACGCCGTAGATCTCCAGCATCGCCTCCGACCGCAGGTAGCCGGGGGTGAACGCGACGGCCGTGCAGCCGTACGGCGTCAACTCGGCGGCTTCACCGATCGCCAGCAGGTGCGCCGAAGCCTTCGCGACGTAGAACGGCAACGACGTGCCCGCGCGGTACTTCGCGTTGTACTCGGCCGTGCCGTCGGTGAGCTCGACGAGCAGGCCACCCGGCCGCCGGATCAGCAGCGGCAGCAGGTGGTGGCTCGTGATCAGGTGCGCGTCGATCGCCAGGCGAATCATGCGCAGGCTCGCCTCCAGCGAGTGCTCCCACACCGGTTTGCCCCACTCGAGGTGGCGGTCACCGCCCCAGAGGCCGTCGACGAGGATGTCGAGCCGGTCGATCCGCTCGGCCAGCGCCGCCACCTCGCCGGGTTCCAGGTGGTCGACGCGGACCGCCTCGCCCTGGCCGCCCGCCCGCTCGATGAGCGACACGGTTTCCTCGATCGTCTCCGGTCGGTCCACTTCGGACCGGCCGGCCTGGCTGCTGCGCCCCGTCACGTAAACGAACGCACCCGCGCGCCCCAGCTCCACCGCGATGGCCCGGCTCGCGCCGCGCGTCCCGCCCGCGACCAGGGCGATCTTTCCCGAAAGGTTCATGCGGACCACGGTCACGCGAAACCATGACAACACCTGTCACCGTTCGGCTGAGGTTAGAGGAAGGTTCGGGCCGGCTGTGCACCGCCTGTGCCTTGCTGTGAGTACCCGGTGAAGGGGCTTCATCCGCGCCCGCGAGACGGTTAATGGAGGGGTGGACACTACGACGGTCGGACTCCTCGTGCTGTTCGTCGTCTCGCTGGTGCCGCTGCTGCCCACCGAGGTGACGATCCTCGGCATGGGCATCGCCGCGGCGCAGGGCGGGACGCCGCTCGCGCTGGTGATCTCGGTCGCCACCGTCGGCTGCCTGGTCTCGGACCAGGCCCTCTACGCGCTCGGTCGCTTCGGCGGCGCGCGCGTACTCGAACGGCTCGGCCGCCGGGGCAAGATGGCCGCCGGACTGGCCTGGCTCGACGGCCGCCTGCAGCGCCACCCACGGCCGATCCTCGTCGTCGCGCGCTGGCTCCCCTCCGGCGGCACTGTCGGCGCGCTGCTCGCCGGCTCCCTGCGCTGGCCCATGGGCGAGTTCTTCACGGCCTCGGCGATCGGCGTCACGCTCTGGACGTCGTATGTCGCCTTCCTCGGCTACGCGGGCGGCGAGCTCATCACGGATCCCGGCGTGAGCATGCTGCTCTCGTTCGGCGTCGCGACGCTGCTGGGCGCGGCGATCACGTTCGGCATCCGCCGGGCGTCCACGGCTAGCCGGTGAGCGCGGCCACTTCCGCGCGCAGCTCCGCGATCACCGTCGACACCGCCGGACGAGACAACGCGCCACGCCGGCACACGACCTCGACCAGCCGCGCGGCGCGGATGCCGGCCAGCGGACGGCCGACCAGACCACTGCCCCGGCGCGTGTCCATCGTGTAGCGGGGCAGCAGGGCGATGCCGTGACCGGCGGCGACGAGCCGTTCGGTGATGCGGAAGTCGTTGATGCGCTGGACGATCTGCGGGCGCACACCCGTGCGGACGGTGAGCGAGCGCAGCACGTCGTCGACGGGGAAGCCGTGGTCGACGGAGATCCAGCGCTCGTCCGCGAGGTCGGCGAGGTCCACGCGGCGGCGGCGCGCGAGGGCGTGGCCGGCGGGCAGCGCGACGTCGAGCGGCTCACGCAGCAGCGGCACGACCTCGAGCCGGTCGGACGAGAACTCCGGCGCGTGCTCGTCGCGGTGGGTCACGACCACGTCGTAGTCCGCGACGAGCGACGGCACGTCCGACGGCGTCATGTCGACGTCGCGCACGTCCACCTCGAGCCCTTCGTACTGCGCGACGCGGGTCAGCAGCCCCGGCAGCAGCATCAGGCCCGCCGACTGGAAGATCGCGATCCGCACCCGCCCGCGCGGCGCGCTGCGGTACGTGTCGAGCTCGGACTCGGCGCGGTCGAGCGCCGCGAGCACCTCGTCGGCGCGCGCGAC
Organism: Amycolatopsis sp. FDAARGOS 1241; assembly: GCF_016889705.1. Lineage (NCBI taxonomy): Bacteria > Bacillati > Actinomycetota > Actinomycetes > Pseudonocardiales > Pseudonocardiaceae > Amycolatopsis > Amycolatopsis sp. FDAARGOS 1241. Next base: position 9,762,352 of record NZ_CP069526.1, on the reverse strand, counting down.
GAGCGCCCGGCCCGCGTCCGTGAGGCGCAGCCCGCGGCCGTCGGGTTCCGTCAGCGGCAAACCGACCTCCGCCTGCAGCGCGCGCAGCTGCTGCGACACCGCCGAAGGGGTGCAGTGCAGCGCCGTCGCCGCGGCCGTGACGCTGCCGCGATCCGCGAACTCCCGCAATGTCCGAAGTCTGCCGAGGTCCACGATGTCCACCTTATGTGAAGCGCGGCTACAGGGTCGGTGCAGTTTTTCTCGCTGGTCCTTCACGGTCGCCGAATGCAGAGTGGAGGTCATGCCCGCACGTGACCGTCTGCTCGCCGTGCTCGTCGCCGTCCTGTGGGGCTGCAACTTCCTCGCCATCCACGCAGCCCTGGGCCAGTTCCCGCCGATGTTCGCCGGCGCGCTGCGTTTCGGGCTGATCGCGCTCCCGACGATCCTGTTCGTGCCGTGGCCGAAGGTGAAGCTGCGCTACCTGATCGGCTACGGCCTGGGCTTCGGCACGGGCCAGTTCGCCTTCCTGTTCGTGGCGATGGACCTGGGCATGCCGACAGGCCTGGCGTCGCTGGTGCTGCAGTCGTCCGCGCCGTTCACCGTGCTGCTCGGCGCGTTCCTCCTGCGTGAACGCGTGTCCGGGCGCCAGCTGGCCGGCATCCTGCTCGCAGTGGCGGGCATGACGGCCATCGCTTGGCAGCAGTCGGGCCACGCCGCACTGCTCCCGGTGGTCCTGACGCTGCTGGCCGCGTTGAGCTGGGCGTTCGGCAACCTCGCGGTGCGCCGCGCGACGCCGGATACGCCGATGCACCTCATGCTGTGGATGTCGGTGGTGCCGCCGCTGCCGATGCTCGCACTGTCGTTCGTCTTCGAAGGCCCCGCGGCCGACTGGAGTTCACTCACGACGCTGGGCACCACCACGGGCCTCATCGGCGTCGCCGGCATGGCTTACGTGATCGTCTTCGGCACGGTCGTCGGCTCCGGCATCTGGACGACGCTGATGAAGCACCACCCCGCGGGTGTCGTCGCGCCGTTCTCGCTGCTCGTGCCGGTGGTCGGGCTGACCGCCTCGTACTTCGTGCTCGACGAGGTGCCCTCGGTACTCGAGATCGTCGCCGCGGCCGTCGTCATCGGTGGGGTGCTGCTCGGTTCGCTGCGCCGCAAGCCCGCCGAGCTACCGGACGAGGACATGCTGCCCGCCGGGGCCTAGCTGTGCGCCCTGTGGAGTTGTTGCCGCGGGTGATGGGTGGGCGCCGGTTCAGGGCGGTGTGGGTGCGCTGGTGGTTGCAGTGGGATCGGTTGTCCGGCCGGGCGGTCCAGCCAGACCAGTCTCGGCATGTGGTGGCGGGTCAGGACCCGGTGCACCGTCGAGGCGTGCAGGTCGAGGATCGCGCCGATGCGGGCCGGGCCCAGGCGCCGGTCCGCCGCAGCTGGATAAATCTGCGGCTCAATCCGGCCCGGGACACGAGCCCGGGCGGTGGTGTGGCCTGCTGCAACGATCGAGCAGACCGGCGGTCGTCGTAGCAGCGGACCCACTTGTGCCCGTTCGCGCGTGAGATCTCCAGCTCGGCGGTGACACGGGCGACGGGGCGTCCCGCGTGGACACGCTCGATCAACAAAGGTCGGTCGTGCGAGACCAAACGGACATTTCGGGTGGAGAACGAAGACCTCCGTTGTGATCGGTGCCGGCCTCAGGCGCCAGCACCACACGCGGAGGCCGGCGTCATGATCAACCCGGCGCACCGCTCACACGTCGACACCGTCCAAGGCCACTGCACCCGGCGCTCAGGCGACGGCGTCGTCCTTCTGCTCCACCGCGTGGGCTTCGTGGTTGCGGGACATGCGCTTCTTCAGTACCAGCGTCACGACCACACCGATCACCAGCGCGGCGCCCAGGCCCGCCCACTGGAAGCCCTTGAGCCACTTGTCCGCGACGACGCCCAGGTAGTAGATGAGCGCGGTCGTACCGCCGGCCCAGATGATGCCGCCGAGGGCGTTGGCCAGCAGGAAGCGCGGGTAGTGCATGTTGAGCGAGCCCGCGAGCGGGCCGGCCAGGATGCGCAGCACCGCGACGAACCGGCCGAAGAACACGGCCCACATGCCGCGTTTGTGGAAGATCCGTTCGGCGTTCGCGACGTGCTGGGGCCCGAAGTGCTTGGGGAACTTCCGGCCCGCCCAGTCGAAGAGCCGTTTGCCACCCTTGCGGCCGATGAGGTAGCCGATGCTGTCGCCGATGATGGCGCCCGCGCTGGCGAGGATGCCGATCCACAGGGGGTTGAGACCGCCGTGCGACGAGGCGAGCAGGGCCGCGCTGACGAGCACGATCTCCCCCGGCAGCGGGATGCCGAGGCTTTCGACCATCACGACGAGCCCCACGAGCAGGTAGACCGACAGCGGAGGGATCGCCTCCAGCACGTGGTCGATGTTCACTACCCCTACCCCCTGCGGCTTGCCGGATTCGTACGTCTTCCCCGCAGCGTACCGGGGCCGACGGGCGCGGTCGTCAGCCTTCGGTCGGGGGTGGGGTCCGACTTCGGTCAGGGTTTTCCGGACATACCACGCAAAGCACGTGACTCGAGGTGCCGGCGTTCGGGCAGGCTCAACGTCCGGCGCGCGGCCGCAGCGTAGTGCCCGCGGGCGGCCTCGGCGTCACCGGCCAGCTCGAGCAGGTGCGCGCGGACGACGTCCACGCGGTAGTGGTCCGGCTGTTCCGTCGCGTCGAGTTCGGCGAGGGCGGCGGCCGGGCCCTCGACCTTCGCCAGCGCGACGAGCCGGTTGAGCGTCACCATCGGTCCGGGCGCGACCTGGCGCAGCAGGTCGTAGAGCAGCAGGATTTGCGGCCAGTCGGTGTCCTCGGCGGCCGGCGCCTCGTCGTGGACGGCGGCGATCGCGGCCTGCAGCTGGTAGGGGCCGACGGGCGCGGTCGCGAGCGCGTGGCTGATGAGCGCGGTGCCCTCGGCGATGGCGGCCGCGTCCCACCGCGACCGGTCCTGCTCCGCGAGCGGGACCATCGTGCCGTCCGGGCCGAGCCGGGCGGCCCGCCGAGCGCCGGTGAGCAGCATCAGGGCCAGCAGCCCCGTGACCTCGCCGTCTTCGGGCAGCTCGGCGTGCAGCTGCCGTGTGAGCCGGATCGCCTCCGCCGTGAGCTCCACGCGGTCGACGGCCGTGCCCGCGCTCGCCGTGTGGCCCTCGGTGAAGATCAGGTACAGCACCTGCAGCACGGCCGCGACGCGAGCGGGCCGCTCGTCCGCCGGCGGCAGGCTGAACGACGTGCCCTTCACCTTCTGCTTCGCGCGGCTGATGCGCTGGCCGATCGTCGCCTCCGGCACGAGGAACGCCCGCGCGATCTCAGCCGTCGTCAGGCCGCCCACGGCTCGCAGCGTCAACGCGACCTGCGACGGGCGCGTCAGCGCCGGGTGGCAGCACAGCAGCAGCAACGTGAGCGTGTCGTCCACGGCCGGAGCCGGGTCCGGGTCGGGTGGCGCCAGCGCCGCCACGGTCTCCTCACGCCGCTGGCGTGCGGTTTCACGGCGGAACAGCTCGATCCGCCGACGCGAGGCCGTAGTGATGAGCCACGCTTTGGGCTTGTCCGGCACGCCATCGCGCGGCCACTGCAGCGCGGCGGCGAGCAGGGCCTCCTGCACGGCGTCCTCACACGTGTCGAACCCGCCGTAGCGGCGCACGAGCGCGGTGAGGACCTGCGGCGCCAGCTCGCGCAGGAGACCCTCGATCACAGCTCGAAGTCCACGTCGCCGGTCAGGCCCATCACGGGCCGGACCTCGATCGTCGCGTACGGCGCCTCCGGGATGCGCGCCGCGATCGCCAGCGCGCGTTCCTCCGTCTCGCACTCCAGCAGGTAGATGCCGGCGAGCTGCTCCTTGATCTCCGCGAACGGCCCGTCGGTGGTGCTGACCTGTTCGTCGCGCACGATGACCTGTTTCGTGAGCTCGGGCGCGGCCAGCCGCTCGGACACGATGCGTTCGCCGGAGCTGTCGAGCTCCTCGTTGAACTCGACGTACGCACGCAGGCCCGCGGCTTTCTGCTCGTCGCTCATGCTCGCCCACACCGAACGCGACGCCGGGTTGCCGTAGATCAGGACCAGGTACTTCATCGGGTGCCTCCTCGTAATCGTCTTCTCCCGGGACGTCGAAGCCGCCGGCCGGGCTTCGACGTCCCCGGTGAACGCAACGACGGCGAACACAAGGAGAGCACAAAATGTCCGAAACCGAGATCCGGAACCTGCTGGCCGAGCGCACCTGCGCGATGCACGCCAAGGATCCCGAGCGGCTGGTCGCGGGCTACGCCGCCGGCGCCGTGAAGTTCGACCTCGCGCCGCCGCTGCGCACCACCGGCGCGTCGGCGGAGTTCCTCACGAAGTGGTTCGGCACCTTCGACAGCCCGGTGATGTACGAGTACCGCGACCCCGAGGTGACGGTGTCCGGCGACCTGGCGTTCGTCACGAGCCTCACCAGGATGTCGGCCGTGCCCGCCGGGATGAGCGAGCCGTTCACGCTGTGGTTCCGCTCGACGCTGTGCTTGCGCCGCGTCGACGGCACGTGGCGGATCGTGCACGAGCACAACTCGACGCCGTTCGCCATGGACGGCAGCTTCCGCGCCGCGATCGACCTGCAGCCCTGAAAAACCGAGCGGCGGCGAGTCCGAAGTGGACTCGCCGCCGCTCGGGGGTTACAGGATCTCCGTCACCGAACCGACGTCCGGGGCACCCGCGTCCCCGCTCAGCGCGCCGGTGAGCTCCACGAGCGCGGGCTCCACGTCGTGCGGCTGGATGCGGCCGTCGCGGATGTCCTCGGCGTAGTGGCAGGCCACGCGATGCCCGGCACCGATCTCCCGCAGCTGCGGGCGGTCGGTGTCGCACAGGCTCGCCTGCCGCCACGGGCAGCGCGTGTGGAACCGGCAGCCCGTCGGCGGGTTGGCCGGCGAGGGCAGGTCGCCCGCCAGCAGGATCTGCTCGCGGGTGTCCTCCACGACCGGGTCCGGCACCGGGATCGCCGAGAGCAGCGCCCGCGTGTACGGGTGCAGCGGGTTCTCATACAGCTCGGCCGACGTGGTCTCCTCGACCAGCGCGCCCAGGTACATCACGCCGATGCGGTCGGAGATGTGCCGGACGACGGCGAGGTCGTGGGCGATCACCACGTACGTGAGGCCCAGTTCGTTCTGCAGGTCCTCCAGCAGGTTCACGACCTGCGCCTGCACCGACACGTCGAGCGCCGACACCGGCTCGTCGGCCACGATCAGGTCCGGCTCCACCGTCAGCGCCCGCGCGATGCCGATGCGCTGGCGCTGTCCGCCCGAGAACTCGTGCGGGTACTTGCGCAGCGCCGTCTCCGGCAGGCCGACGGCGCCCAGCAGCTCACGCAGCCGCTGGTCGGTGGCCGCCTTGTCCTTGTCGAGGCCGTGCGCGCGCATGCCCTCGAGCAGGATCGACTCCACGGACTGGCGCGGGTCCAGGCTCGACATCGGGTCCTGGAAGATCATCTGCATCCGGCGGCGGGCCTTGCGCAGCTTCTCGCCCTTGAGGTGGGCCACGTCGGTGCCGTCGAACACGACTTTGCCCGCCGTCGGCTCGTTGAGCCGCAGGATCGCACGACCCAGCGTCGACTTGCCGCAGCCCGACTCGCCGACCAGGCCGTAGGTCTCGCCGCGGCGGATCGACAGGTCGACTCCGTCGACGGCGTACACGTGCCCGATCGTGCGGTCGACGACGATGCCGCGCTTGATCGGGAAGTGCACCTTGAGGCCGGTGACCTCGAGCAGCACGTCGGGGGTGTCCTCGGTGGTCACCTCGGTCATCGCGTCCCTCCTGCGGTGGCCACGGCGGGCTGCACCGGGTTGTGGCAGCGCAACAGCCCGCTCCGATCGGGAACCAGCTGCGGCGCGCTCTCCAGGCAAACCTGCAGCGCGTTGGGGCAGCGGGGCGCGAACGCGCACCCGCCCTCCCACGGGATGTTGTCGGCCACGGAACCGCGGATCGGCACGAGCTTCTCGCCGCGGCCCTCGTCGAGGCGCGGGATCGAGGCCAGCAGTCCGTGGGTGTACGGGTGCCGGGGCTCGGCGAACAGCGCGTGCCGCTCGTTGCGCTCCACGATCTTGCCGCCGTAGAGCACGTTGACCTCGTCGCACAGCCCCGCAACGACGCCGAGGTCGTGCGTGATCATGATCAGCGCGGTGCCCGTGTCCTGCACGAGTTCCCGCAGCAGCGCGAGGATCTGCGCCTGGATGGTCACGTCGAGCGCGGTGGTCGGCTCGTCGGCGATGAGCAGCCGCGGCCGGCAGGCGAGCGCGATCGCGATCAGCGCGCGCTGGCGCATCCCGCCCGAGAGCTGGTGCGGGTACTCCGACAGCCGCCGGTTCGGGTCCGGGATGCCGACCTTGTCGAGCAGGTCCACGGCCTCGAGCCGAGCTTTGCTGCGCGACAGCCCGCGGTGGCGTTCGAGCACCTCGGTGATCTGCAGGCCGATCGAGATCACGGGGTTGAGCGAGGACAGCGGGTCCTGGAAGACCATGCCCAGGTCGCGGCCGCGCCGGTCGCGCATCTCGCGGTCGGAGATCTTCAGCAGGTCGGTGCCCTCGAACGACACCGCGCCGCTGACTTTGTTGCCGCGCTTGGCGAGCAGCCGCATGATCGCCAGCGACGTCACGGACTTGCCGCAGCCGGACTCGCCGACGAGCCCGACCGTCTGGCCGGGTTCGACGTCGAAGCTGACGCCGTCGACCGCGGTGAACGGCTTCTCACCGCGGCGCTGGAACACGACCGAGAGGTCGCGGACTTCGAGGAGTGCCATGGTTTACCGCCGGTTCTTCGGGTCGAGGGCTTCGCGCAGGGACTCGCCGAGCAGCGTGAACCCGAGTGCCACCACGATGATCGCGATGGCCGGGTAGTACGCGAGCTCCGGGCGGATGTCGAGGAACTGGCGCGAAGCGTTGCCCAGCATCAGTCCCCACTCAGCCCGCGTCGGGTCCGGGTCGCCCAGGCCGAGGAACGACAGGGCGGCGGCTTCCAGGATCGCGGTGGCCAGCGTCAGCGTGGCCTGCACGATTACCGGGCCGACCGAGTTCGGCAGCATGTGGCGGAACACGATCGTCGTGCGCTTCACGCCCAGCGACGTCGCGGCCAGCACGTGGTCCGCTTCCCGTTGCGCCAGCATGGATCCGCGCAGCAGCCGGGCGAAGATCGGCACGCCGATGATCGACACGGCGAGGATCACCGTCCACTGGCTCGGCTTCGCGAACAGCGCCGCGATGGAGATCGCCAGCAGCAGCGACGGGAACGACAGCAGCACGTCGACCAGTCGCATGAGGACGGTGTCGACCCAGCCGCCGAACGCACCCGCGAGACCACCGATGAGCACACCCAGGAGCACGCCGATCAGGGTGGCGAGCACCCCGACGATCAGCGTCTGCTGCGCCCCGACGATGAGCCGCGACAGGAAGTCGCGGCCGAAGTCGTCGACGCCCAGCGGGAACCCCGGCTGCGGGCCCGGGATGATGCCGCGGCCCAGCTCCACCTGGCTCTGCAGGTAACGCACCTGCGGGTCCTTCGGCGCGATCAGCGGCGCGAAGATCGCCAGCAGCAGGAACAGCAACGTGATCACGCCACCGGTGATCGCGACCGGGCTGCGGAGCATGCGCCGCAGCGCTTCGGCCCCGAGGCTCCGGCCGCTCGCCGACGACTTCGCGAGCTTGTCGATCGGCTCTTTCTTCTTGGCAAGCAAAGTGTTCATCGCACACGCACCCTCGGGTCGATGATCCCGTACGAGATGTCGACCAGCATGTTCACCAGCACGTACACCAGAGCCCCGAACAGCAGCAGCGCCTGCAGCCGGGGGTAGTCACGCCGTTCGATACCTTCGGCCAGCAGGAAGCCGAGGCCGCGGAAGTTGAAGACCCGCTCGGTCAGCACCGCGCCACCGAGCAGCGCACCCGTCTGCAGGCCGATGGTCGTGACCACCGGGAGCAACGCGTTGCGCAGCACGTGCCGCCGCCGGATCACCGGCTGCGTGAGGCCTTTGGAGTTGGCCGTGCGGAGGAAGTCTTCGTTGAACACGTCGAGCACCGAGGCGCGCGTGATGCGCGTGATCACCGCGAGCGGGATGGTCGCCAGCGCGAACGCCGGCAGGATCAGGTGCTTGATCGCGTCCCAGACGGCGTCCCACTCGCTCGTCATGATGCCGTCGAGGATGGCGAAGTTGGTGATGCTGGTGGCGTCGATGCCGGGCGCCTGGCGGCCCTGCGACGGCAGCCCGAGCGGGGCGGCGAGCAGGTCCTGCATCATGTAGCCGAGGAAGAACACCGGTACCGCAACGCCAATCAGCGTCAGCACGATGATGATGTTGTCGGGGATGCCGCCGCGGAAGCGGGCGGCGAGGTAGCCGAAGGGCACGCCGAGGACGACCGCGATGATCATCGCCGACAGGCCGAGCTCGATGGTGGCCGGCAGGAAGGTGCCGATCTCCGACATCACCGGCTGCGCGGACACCAGCGAGTTGCCGAAGTCCCCGGTGACGGCTCGGCCGAGGAACTTGAAGTACTGCAAGATGATCGGCTGGTCCAGCCCGAGCACGTGGTTGAGGCTGGCGATCTTCTCCGGGGTCGCCTTGTCACCCAGCAGCGCGGCGGCCGGGCCACCGGGGAGCGAGCGCAACCACGCGAAGACCAGGATGGACAGGATGAGAAGCGTCGGAATCGCTTGTAGCACCCGACGCACGAGGAAACGGAGCACTTGTAGTCCTTTGTGTACAGCCCGGGCACGTGGGCAAAGGGGGCAGGCGCGGTAGCACCTGCCCCCCAGCCCGGCTGCTCAGAAGTCCACGTCAGCCGATCGTGACGTTGTTGAAGCGTTCGTCGGTGAGCGGGCTGGCCACCACACCCTTGATCTTCGGACCGACCACGATCGCCGGCGTCGGGTAGGCGATCGGGATGGCGGGCAGGTAGTCCATGATCATCTTGTTCACGTTCTGGTACGCCTTGGCGTGCGCGTCACCGGCCGGCGAAGCGTCCGCCTGCGCGAGAGCGTTGAACAGGTCGGGGTTGGTGAAGCCGAACTCCTTCTTCTCCCGGCCGAAGAACGTGCCGACGAAGTTGCCGGCATCGTTGTAGTCACCGGTCCAGCCGAGCAGGTGCAGGTCCTGCTTGCCGAACTTCTGCACGTCGTCCTTGTAGCCACCGTTCCACGGCTCGGCCACCGGCTGGATGGTGATGCCGATGTTCTTCAGGTCCTCGGAGATCGAGGTGAACGTGTCGGCCGGGTTCGGCATGTAGGGCCGGGTGACCTCGGTCGGGTAGTAGAACTTCAGCGTCAGACCCGTAGCGCCGGCCTGCTGCAGGAGCTGCTTGGCCTTGTTCGGGTCGTACGGGTACTTGGTGACGTCGTCGGTGTAACCCGAGATGGCCTTCGGCACGAACTCGGTGGCGACCTCGGAACCCTCGGCCAGCTTCGACTTCACGAACTGCTCGCGGTTGATGCCGTAGGCCAGGGCCTGGCGCACGCGCGGGTCCTTGAGCTTCGGGTTGCCGGACTGGTTGATGCCCAGGTACAGCACGTTGAACGACGGGCGGATGAGGACCTGCTCACCCTCGTTGCGCAGCAGCCCGTAGTCGGCCGGGGCCGGGAAGTCGTACCCCTGGATGTCGCCGGCCTTCAGCGCCTGCTTGCGGGCGTTCTCGTCGGGGATGACCTTGAAGACGAGCTTGTCGAGCTTCGCCGGCGCGTAGCTGGTGTCGTTGCGCACCAGCGTGATCTCGCCCTTGCCCTGGTCCCAGCTGGAGAACTTGAACGGGCCGGTGCCGGTCACGTGCTTGTACGCGTAGTCGCTGTAGGTGAAGGAATCACCGGACTGCGTGACCTTGTCCGCGTCGTACTGCTTCAGCGCGGTCGGGCTCTGGATCGCGAACGACGGCAGCGTGAACGCGGCGGGGAACGCACCCTTGGCCTTGTTCAGGTTGATGACCGCGGTCGACGGGTCCTTCGCCTCGCAGCTCTTGTAGACAGGGTCACCGCCCGCGTCGCCCTCGTTGTGGGCGAAGCCCTCGAAGACGTCGCCGTAGTAGATCATCTGACTCTGGGCCGCGGCGCCCTTCATGTTGTACCAGCGGTCGAAGTTGAAGCAGACCGCGCTGGCGTCGAAGGCCGTGCCGTCGCTGAACTTCACGCCCTGCTTGAGGGTGAAGGTCCAGGTCTTGCCGTCGTTGCTCGGCTCCCACTTCGTGGCGAGCGACGGCTCCAGCTCGGCGGTGCCGGCCTTGTTCTGGATCAGCGTGTCGAGCATCTGCCGGGTGATCCGGAACGTCTCGCCGTCGTCATTGAAGGCGGGGTCGAACATCTTCGGGTTGCCGGTGTCACCGAAGACCATCGTGCCGCCGGTGCCACCACCTCCGGCCTCGTCGCGCTTCGACTCCGCGCACGCGGTGAGCGAGACCGCGAGCACACCGGCGAACCCGATCAGGGCCGCTCGACGTGTTCGGGTCAGGCGCAATTGCTGCATCTGGCACCCCTTGGGAGATGTTCGGTCTAAACCGTCCGGTCGGTCAGGAACAACTCGGACGATCGGTGTGCTCGCCGACACTAGCGGGAACTCGGCCCGCACTTAAGCACGTGAGGTTACGATCGCGCTACGTAAGGACGAAACTCACCGCAATGTGTCCAGAATTGTGTACGTACCGTAATGGATTTTGTCGCTTTGGTACGGAGAGTGGCACTATCGCCACTCCAATGGCCTAGTCCTGAAGGTGGTTTTCGGGTCGTACCGGACGGCCGGTGACGATCACGACAGCCCGATTTAGGCGGGTTCGCAAGGCGGATGACGGTGCCGGACGGGCGGTCCAATCCATTCCCGCGCCCGCCTTGAAACCGCCTTTCGAGCAGTGGTTCCACCAATGTGGGAGACGGAACCGGAACGTGGGTCTTTCCCTTATGGCAAGCGCGTTTGCGCTGCTTCGCGGGTCTCGTCGACTGCGAACCAGCCTCGTTCGAAGGCCTGCCAGCGGCGGAGCTCTTCGCGCGACGCTTCACCGTCGCGCGCGACGGCGCGGTCGAGGCGTTCGGCTTCCGTGCCGCCTTCGAGCCAGCACAGGTGCGACAGGCGCGGTCGGATCGAGCGGCGGCCGCTGGAGACGCCTTCCAGCACCAGGACGTCCGGCACGGGCAGCCGCACGAGCTCGCCGGGCCGTGGTTCCCCGGAGGTCCAGTCCACCTTCCGGTACTCCCCGGGCCGTCCGTGTGCAAGCGGTGCCAGCACCCCGCGCTCCAGCTGCGGCCACCACGCGACGGGACACTCCCACGTGGCGAACGCGTCCGTGCTCACCAGCGCCGTTCGCGCGCCGAGCGCGGCGACCACCTTCGCGGCGAAGGTCGACTTACCGGCCCCGGAAGGCCCGTCGACCGCGAGAACGCGCACACCACCCAGCCGAGGCGGGGCGGCGCGCAGCGCGGAGATCAGCGAACGCGTGCGGGACTCACTTCGGGCAGGCCCTCCACGTCGTCCGGCGCACCGATCTTGGCCTCGAGCGACGCGATCCGGGCTTCGAGTTCCTTCTTGGTGTCCTCGAGCTCGCAACGCAGCAGCGCCGTCTCCTCCACGGAGGTCCGGACCTCTTCCTCCAGGTGCCCGACCTCGGTGGACAGGTGCAGCGCGACCAGTGCCAGCACGACACCGGCCAGGAGGAACACGAAGTTGGACGGCGTCTGCACGCCCGTGATCTTCGCCAGGAACTCCGCGGCCTCGGGGATCACCGCGAGCACCACGACACCGACAGCGACGACGAGCCACACGCCCGCGTACTTCTCGCGCAGCTTCCGCCGCCGCATCATCTCGACGACGACGAACAGCACCAGGCATGCGACGACGATGCTGAGTACGCGCCAGCCGGCCATGAAATCCCCTTACGCTGCGTCGGACGAGTCGAGGGACGGACGGCGCCGGACGAGCGCCAGCAGCAGCGCGAGCCCGGCCCGGGAGAGGTAGACGGCCGACTTCACCGGCGAGTGGCTGGGTGTGCCGCCGGCGCGTTCGCGCATCACGACCGGCACCTCGGCGATCGTGAGCTTCGCCCGGATCGCCATCACGAGCGATTCGACGGTGTCGCCGAGGTACTCGGCCGGGTAGTAGTTCGCGAACATCGCGATCGCGCGCGGCCCCATGGCCTTGAAGCCCGACGTGACGTCGGTGAGCTTGCGCCCGGCCAGGCGCGAGAAGACGAAGGAGAGCACGACCATGGCGTACTTGCGCGGGCCGACGGCGCGGTAGGCGCCCTTGCCGGCGAACCGGGAGCCGATCGCGATGTCGGCGCCCGCGTCGAGGGCCGCGAGCAGCGCGCCGACCTCCTCGGGGTCGTGCTGGCCGTCGGCGTCCACTTGCACCACGACGTCGTAGCGGCGCGCGGCGGCGTAGCGGAAGCCGGTGCGCATCGCCCCGCCGACGCCGAGGTTCACGGCCAGACGGGCCACTTCGGCGCCCGCGGCGCGGGCGAGCTGGGCCGTGGCATCCACCGATCCGTCGTCGACGACCAGCACGTCCATGCCCGGGAGCGAGGACCTGACCTGGCTGATGACGGCGCCGACGCTGGCCTGCTCGTTGAGGGCGGGCATCACGATCAGAACACGTCGGGTGCTCACGGGGGTGGTGGACACGGAGATCACCTTAACTTCTCACTGACCGTGAGGGTCGGCGGACCCGGGTGACGCGCCGGCGGCGATGACGCCCTGCTGGCCTTCGATCTGGTAGATGGTGGCGCCGTCGTTGTGGAACACCTCGTGGAAGTCCGGACCGGCGACGATGTCGGCGACGCCGACCGACTCCTCGGCGGTGGGCGTCGCCTTGCCCTTGCCGACGATGACGTAGCGCACGTGCAGGTCGGTGAGGTCCTTGCGCACCTGCGGGTACTTGTCGATGTCGTCCAGCCACACGGACAGGTAGCCGGCTTCGGTATCGGGTTCGGCGCCGTAGAAGGTCCACTCCACCGGCGTGACCCCGGCCAGGGCGTACATCCACACGGAACCGTCGGCCTTGTCGTTCATCACGCGTTCACCGGGCGCGGTGTGCTGGGCGAGCCACTGGTAGGCGGCTTCCTCGGCCTTCGACACGGTCGGCCCGTCGCCGTAGTTGATCTCCAGACGCGCGGTGTTGCGCCCGATGTAGCCACCGCGGCTCAGACCACCCACCACGATCGCCACGAGGACGGCGCCGAGCAGGGCGAGCGTGGCCGGCTGCAGCTTCACGCGGGAGCCGGCCTTGCGGGCGAACCAGCTCCCGAAGGTGTGGACGAATTCGCCGACCGCGACGCTGCCGACCAGCGGCACGAGCGCCGCGATGCGCCAGTGGTCGTTGTAGAAGATGCCGGTGAGCGTGTGGATCAGCGGCGTCTCGAGGGAGACAGTGGCCGCGAACAGTCCACCGAAGACGACGTACGCGCCGACCATCCACATCATCCGGCGGTGGCGCACCATGAAGAAGATACCGATGATGGCCGGGATGCCGATCCACCACTGCGGGAAGTCGGCCATCGGCGAGAAGGTGATGGTCTCGCCGAGGCCACCGGAGACCGTCGCCTCCGAGGCCCAGGTCGCGCTCGTCACGCCGCCCGCGTTGTACAGCGACGGCAGCACGAGCGGCACACCCAGCACGGCGGCGAGCACGACGGTCGCGATGAGCGAGGGCGCCGAGCGCCGCCACTCGATTTTCTCCCAGCGCAGCAGCACCGCGATCAGGATGAGGATGAAGTAGACGGCGATCACGAACACGATGCTCGTGTGCAGGCCAGTCAGCCCCGCCACACCGAGGCTGATCGCGACGGGGCCTGCGATGCCGCGCGGACGCAGCAGCAGCTTCGCGATCGCGAGCATCGCGGGGATCATCGCGACGCCCGCAACGTACGGCCACAGCGGACCCCGCCACAGCGAGTCGTACGGGAAAGCGGTGAACCACGTGGTGACGGCCGCCGCGGCGGCGACACCCAGTGCGGGCATGTGCCAGGCCCGGCACATCGCGGCGACGCCGAGCGGAACGCTGAGGATCACCGCGAGCACCGCGAGGTTCAGCGTCGGCATCATCGTGAGGCCGCCCTTGCCGAACACGAGGGCGAGCAGCGCGTGGTAGGTGTCGGGGTAGAAGTAGTTCGCCTGGTTCGGCAGGTTCGCGATGGTGCCCACAGTGGACGGCCGCGCGTCGCCGTGTTCGGCGATCCAGCGCACCAGGTTCCCGTGGAACGGTGCGTCCCAGCCCTGCTGCACCCGGTCGATGCCGTTGGTGCCCCGAAAGAACACCGCGGTGCCGACCGCCATGCCCACAGCGACGCCGAGGCCCATCAGCACGTGGTCGCGGACCGAGTAGACCCGTTCCAGGCCCTGGGGCTCCCTGCCGGGGTGCCGGCGGGCGGTCCACCGGCGCACGGCGAACCCGAGCGCGAAGCCGACGACCGCGAGCAGCACCGTCCACAGTGCCACGTCGAGCAGGTTCCAGCGGATCCCGAGGTCACCGAGGACCGGCACGCCGAGCGCGACGACGCCGAACGTCAGCAGCGGACCCGCCGCGGCGAGCGTCCAGCCGCGCAGCCCGATCGCGGCGCCGAAGACCAGTCCGGGCACCCAGAAGGCGAGCAAGATCAGTACTACGTTCATCGGATTCGCTGTCCAACCCTCACCGGCTCTTCACACCGACTTCGTCATCGGCCCGGGACGCCTGCACGATACTCAGACGTCCGACCGGGCCTGCACGTTGCCTGGACGACGGAGAACGAACGCGGCGGCGACCACGAGCCCGACCGTCGGCCCGGCGGCCAGCCCGGCCACCGCGCGCAAGATCGTGTCACCCGGCAGCAACAGGAGCACCAACGCCGTCGAAACAGCGACCACGGCCCAGGTGACGAGCACCTTGTTCGCCTGCGTGCGGGCGACGAGCACCGCGGTCATGAGCTGCAGCGCGGTCAGGAGGACCGCACCCCAGACCATGCCGGCCACCCACCAGCCTTCGGCCGAGGCGTAGTTCGCGCCGAACAGCAGCCGGACCAGCCACGGCCCGATGAGCAGGCCGACCAGCGCACCGATCGCCCCGACGACAAGGGTGCCGAGCGTGCCGACACCGAGGAGGCGGCGGAGGCGGTGCATGCCTTCGACGGACCCCGAGAGGCGCACCACAGTGGGCACCGCGAGTGCCTGCAGCGGTGACAGCAGCAACAGCGGGACACGCGAAACCTGCAGGGCGGCGAACAGCACACCCACCTTCGCGGCGTCGCCGCCGGGGGCGAGCACGTTGACCAGTGCCGGGTAGCCGGTGATCACGCTGGCCGTGAGCCCCGCGCTCAGCAGGAGCAGCAGGATGCGCGAGGTGACCGGCCGCCAGCCGTCGCCCTCGATCCGGGTATCCACCACCCCGCGCGCCGAGCGCACGAAGAGCAGCCAGGCAAAGGACCCGACCGCCGCCGCGATCGCGAAGGACGCGACGCCTGTGAGGCCTGCGACCACCACGAGTCCCAAGAGCACCGCGCGGACTGCTGCCTCGGCGATGACCAGCCAGGAGTACGGCTTGATGCGGCTGTGGCCGACCAACAGGCCGCGCATGGCGAACTGGCAGGCGAAGGCGATGCCCCCGCACAGCGCGATGACTCCGAGTTCGAGGTGTCCGGAGTAGAGCCGCTGGTTGAGCACCGGAACCGCGATGGTCACCGCCGCCACCACGGCGATCGTCGCCGCGCCGACCGCGAGCGCGCGCAAAGCGGGCTTGCCCACGCGGCCGCCGTCCATCGCGGCGACCGCGGACTGGCGCGAAAGCTCCTGTTCGAGCGGCGACAGCGCCCCGCCGAGGCCCATGAGGATGCCCCAGAACGCGGCGAACACCGCGTTGTCGGCCGGGCCGAGCAGCCGCGGCGTCAGGAACGAAAAGACGTAGCCGAGGGCGATGGCGACCAGCAGCGAGACGCCGATCTTCCCCGCCGACTTGCCGGTCTCCTTGGCGAGCTCACGCTGGTCCTCGTCGGTCACCGGCGTGCTCATCGGGCGGACCGGCCGAGGCGGGCGCGCAGCGCGAGGACCAGGCCGCGCACGGCACCCGCGCCGAAGCCGGCCCCGAAGACGGGGGCGAGCAGCGCAACGGCGCGCGCCTCGGACTTCGTGGCACCGAAGCGGGTCACCGCTGCGCCGGCTGCGGCGGAACCGGCGGCGGCCAGCGCGACGGCCGTCTTGGGGCGGCGCGCGGCCAGTCCCAGGCCGAGGACGCCGACGGCGAGCGCGGCGAACAGGCCGTTGCGGGCCGGGCCGGGGGAGGCGAGGTAGGAGTCCACGAAAGTGGTACCGCGGAAGTACGACTGGGCGGCGAACTTCTTGAAGGAGTCACGGCCGTGGTAGGTCGCGGACAGCTCCGGGGCCAGGAAGATGCGGTGACGCTCGGCGATCCAGCGCAGCACACCGGTGTCGTCGCTCGCGAGACGGGAATCGTCGAACAACGATTCGAATGCGGCGCTCGCGTTCTCCAGAACTTCCCGCGGCGCGGAAAAGAATCCGGTGCCCTTGGGGAACACGTCGAATTCCTCGATGCCGAAGGACATCAGGCTCGGATTCGCACAGTAGCGCCGCCACGGAATCTTCACCATGCCGGCGAGGAAGCCCGCGTACGGATTGCGGGCGGACTCGACGTTGATGTGCCCGTTCCAGACCGTGCGCTCGGGGTGCGCCACGAGCTGGTCGCGCAAGAAGGCCAGTGCGGTCTCGTCGACGATCACGCGGCTGTCGACCAGCAGGATCTGCTGCCCGGACGCCTTGGCCAGGCCTGCGCGCCGGGCTTCGAACCGGCCGCTGTTGGGCTGGGTCAGCACGGTGATGCCGTGGCGCCGCTGGAGTGCGGCCAGCTTCTCGGGCGTCCCGTCGGTGCTGCCGTCGTCGACCACGACGATCTCCACCGGCCAGCCCGCGACGCCGGCGGCCGTGACCAGTGCGCCGATGCTGCGTTCGATCCAGTCCTGCTCGTTGTAGACCGGAATCACGACGCTGAGCGAGGGGAGGAGCGGGTTCGCACTCACGGGGCGAGGCTACCCTGTGCCGCGCGGCCGGACGTGCCCAGTATCCTTCGGACACCGCAATCCGACCAGAAATGGGCCTCACGGTGATTTCCTTTATTCTCGGCACCACCGCGGAACTGATCAAGATCGCGCCGGTCTACCACGGGATCGCCGAGCGCGGCATGAGGCCGAAGATCTGGTTCACCGCCCAGCACGTGGACGAGGTCGCCGACGTGCTCGCGGACCTGAAGCTGCCCGAGCCCGACGTGTGGCTCGTGCCGGAGGACAAGGCCCACAACCTGGAGTCGCCGGCGCAGGTGCCGGGCTGGGCCGCGCAGGTGCTGCGCACCGCGTGGAGCCGCCGCGCCGAACTGCGCGCCGCGCTGACCGAGGACGGCCGTCCCCCGCTCGTGCTGGTGCACGGCGACACGTTCACCACGCCGTACGGCTCGCTGATCGGCAAGCGCATCCTGAAGTCGCGCGTCGGGCACGTGGAGGCGGGCGCGCGCTCGGGCAGCATCCTGTCTCCGCTGCCGGAGGAGCTGAACCGCAAGATCGCGGCGAAGATCGTCGACATCCACTTCGCGCCGAGCGCCCGCGAGGTGAACAACCTGCGCAACGCGCGCGGCGTCGTCGTCGACACCGAGGCGAACACGGCGATCGACGCGATGCGCCTGGCGATCGGCCAGCCGCTGGACGTGCCGAACCTGCCGGAGCGCTTCGGGCTCGCCACGCTGCACCGCTTCGAACTCGTGTCGCGCGCGGACAAGTACCGCGAGGCGCTGGAGATCCTGCGCGAGCAGAGCCGCGCAATGCCGATCCTGTACATGGCCGGCGCGCCCGAACGCGAGAAGATCCGGTCGCTGGGTCTGGACAACCTGTTCGACGACAAGTTCATCGCCCAGCCGAAGATGCGTTACCTGAAGTTCCTGCCGCTGGTCGCGCGCGCCGAGTACGTCGTCACCGACTCGGGCGGCCTGTCGGCCGAGTGCTACTACCTCGGCCTGCCCTGCGCGGTCCACCGCGAGCGCACCGAGACGCCCCAGCACCTCGGCGAAACCGTCGTCCTCACCGAAATGCGCGGCGACAAGCTGCAGAACTTCCTGGACACGTACCAGAACCGCCGCGGCGAGTCCTGGATGGACAAATACCACCCGTCGGACATCATCGTGGACACGTTGGCACAGCTGGGTTATTGCTGATCGCGCACTGAAACGGCCCTGCCACCTCGGTATCGGTGGCGGGGCCGTTGTCGTTCAGGGCGGGTTGCCGGCGGCCCGGGGGCGGAGCCGTCGTGGGTCAGAGGGCGCGGTGGACGCCTTGCCCGGCAAGCCGAATGCGGCGAACGTAGCCAGCAGCCCGCCGACGCGCCCCCGGCTTCGCCTTTCCACAGACCGTTGAGGCGGGTCGGAGCCCGGGACGCGCCGGCACGTAGCAGCGGCGCGGCGAGCCGTCTTGCGAATCCCCACCGGGAAATCCCGGGCACCGGACAGACACCGCTGTCACCGCGAGGTGGGTATGCGGCCAGCGCCCGGTGAGCCGCGCGAGGTGAACGTGACCGGCCGTCTCGGCGTGGCGCCGGCGCGGAATCGGGAAAACGACACACAGCGGCCCCGCTTCCGTCGTCCGGTGGCGGGGCCGTCGTGGGTCAGAGTGCGCGGCGGCCGGAGAGGGCGCGGCCCAGCGTCAGCTCGTCCGCGAACTCCAGGTCGCCGCCCATGGGCAGGCCCGAGGCGAGGCGGGTGACGGTGAGGCCGGGGAAGTCGCGCAGCATGCGGACCAGGTAGGTGGCCGTGGCTTCGCCCTCGGTGTTGGGGTCGGTGGCGATGATGATCTCGCGCACGTCGGCTTCGCCGATGCGCTTGAGCAGCTCACGCATGCGCAGCTGCTCCGGCCCGATACCCGACAGCGGGTCGAGCGCGCCGCCCAGGACGTGGTAGCGGCCCTTGAACTCGCGGGTGCGCTCGACGGCCAGGACGTCCTTCGGCTCCTCGACCACGCAGATCACCGTGAGGTCGCGCCGCTCGTCACGGCAGATGCGGCAGGTCTGCTGCTCGGAGACGTTGCCGCAGATCTCGCAGAACTGCACGCCTTCCTTGACCTTGCCGAGCACGTCCTGCAGGCGCCCGATGTCAGCGGGATCCGTTGCCAGCAGGTGGAAAGCGATGCGCTGCGCACTCTTCGGCCCGACCCCGGGCAGCCGCCCGAGCTCGTCGATCAGGTCCTGGACCACACCCTCGTACAAGGGTCAGCCGCCGAACCCGAGGCTGCCGAGGTCCGGCATCCCGCCGCCGAGGCCGCCGGCCAGGGGGCCGAGCTTCTGCTCGGTGAGCTTCTGCGCGTTGGCGCTCGCGTCGCGCACCGCCGCGACCACGAGGTCGGCCAGCGTCTCGACGTCGTCGGGGTCGACGACCTTCGGGTCGATGACGAGGCTCTTCAGCTGGCTGTCACCGGACACGGTCGCCGTGACCATCCCGCCGCCCGCGGTGCCCGTGACCTCGGTGCTCGCGAGCTCTTCCTGCGCTTGGACGAGCTTCTCCTGCATCTGCTGCGCCTGCTGCATGATCTGCGACAGGTCGAAGCCGCCGCCGGGTTGCACCATGATCGCTCTCGATCCTTCCGCCACTGGGTGTTCCTCCCCAGCGTAGCCGCGTTGTCCGGTTGCCTGCTCAGGCGCCACGCGCTTCGCTGTGGCACGGTGGTCGCCGTGCGCGCGAACCCCCTCCCGCTGCTCGCCGGCGTCCTGCTGCTCACGGCGTGCTCGAGCCGGACACCGGCTGTCCCGGCGGCCGCCCCCGTCCCGGCGTCGTCCGCTGCCCCGTCGGCCACGTCGCCGCCGGTGCCGGTCCCGCCGGTGCCCTCGACGTCCGCGTCGTCCGCGTCGTCCGCGTCGTCCGTCGCTCCGGCCGTGACCGGCAAGGTCGTGGTCCTGGACCCGGGCCACAACGGCGGCAACGCGTCACACCCGGCCGAGATCAACCGCAAGGTCCCGGCCGGCCGCGGCGAGACGAAGCCGTGCAACACCACCGGCACGGCCACCAACGCCGGTTACGCCGAGCACGCGTTCACCTTCGCGGTGGCCGAGGAGGTCGGGACCGCGTTGGCCGCCAAGGGGATCAAGGTCGTCTACACGCGCACGAACGACACCGGCGTGGGCCCCTGCGTCGACCGCCGCGCCGAAATCGGCAACGACGCCCGCGCCGACGCGGTCGTCTCCATCCACGCCGACGGCGCCACGTCCGCGGGCGCGCACGGCTTCCACGTCGCCTACTCGTCGCCGCCCCTGAACGCCGCCCAGGGCGCCCCGTCCACCCAGCTCGCCCACACCCTCCGCGACGGCCTCCGCTCCGCCGGCTTCACCACGTCGACCTACATCGGCAGCGCGGGCCTCTCGCCGCGCTCCGACCTGGCCGGCCTGAACCTCTCGACCCGCCCCACGGCCCTCGTGGAGTGCGGCAACATGCGCAACTCCGCCGAAGCCGCGCTGATGATGTCCCCTGCAGGCCGCGCGAAGTACGCGGCCGCCATCGCGGAGGCGATCGAGACCTACCTCGGCTGAGGGGTCGGCCCGGCCGGGGTGGCTGGAGAACGTGCCGCCGAGCATCGGTCGGTACCCGGGCACGCGACGAGCCACTCTTTCCGTTCGCCGCGCGAACGGTCCACTCGTGCGCGAGCCCGATCGGTAACTGTTTCCCAGGCCTGAAAATGACGTCGTCGCCCACGCAGTCAGGCTGCGGCGGGCAAACCCTCGTCCAGCGGGCAGGGAGCCAACGACCCGAGCCAAGCGCCGGTGCCACCGAATCTCGTTCGTTGCGCGAAAGGTCCACTCGTTCGCGGGCCCGGTAGTAACTCGTCCCAGGACGGGGGGAAGCACGCCGCCGACCCACGCAGCCACCGTGCGGCAGGCGGGGGCCCCATCCGACAGGCGCGCATCCGCGGCCCGGTGAAGACCGCCGACACCACCGGACGTAGATCGACACCCGAAACCGCGACGACAGAGTTCCGGCGTGACGGTGGCCCGTTCGCGGGGCGAAAGGTCCGCTCGTGCACAAGCCCTGCACGGCCGGTAACTCCCTCCCCAGACGGGGATGGCATGCCGCCTGCCCACGCGGCGGACAAGGGCCCGTCCAGCAGGCAGGCATCGCACGACCCGAGACGAGCGCCAAGTGCTGGCAGGGTCGATCGGCACCCGACGCCTCGACGGCGCGACCGGGCCGTTCGCCGAGCGAAAGGTCCGCTCGTGCACAAGCCCCGCACCGCCGGTAACTCCCTCCCCGGACGGAAAAAGCATGCCGCCTGCCCACGCGGCGGACAAGGGCCCGTCCAGCAGGCAGGCATCGCACGCCCCAAAACGAGCGCCGGGCGCTGACAGGGTCGATCGACACCCGAAGCCTCGACGGCGCGACCGGACCATTCGCCGAGCGAAAGGTCCCCTAGTGCACAAGCCCCGCACGGCCGGTAACTCCCTTCGCGGACGGGGACGGCATGCCGCCAGCCCACGCGGCCGACGACGGGGCCTCGTCCAGCAGGCAGGCATCGCACGACCCGAGACGAGCGCCAAGTGCTGGCAGGGTCGATCGGCACCCGACGCCTCGACGGCGCGACCGGGCCGTTCGCCGAGCGAAAGGTCCGCTCGTACACAAGCCCCGCACCGCCGGTAACTCCTTCACGGGACTGGGAAGGAACGCCGCCTGCCCGTGCGGCGAGCAGGAGCCCGTCCAGCAGACAGGTATCGCACGACCCGAGACGAGCGCCGGGTGCTGGCAGGGTCGATCGGCACCCGAAGCCTCGACGTCGCGACCCACGCCGAACCGGACCATTCGCCGAGCGAAAGACCCACTCAAGCACAAGCCCCGCACGGCCGGGAAATCCCTTCGCGGAGGGGGACGGCATGCCGCCAGCCCACGCGGCCGACGGGGCCTCGTCCAGGAGGCAGGCGTCGCACGACCCGTGACGAGCGCCAGGTGCTGTCGGCGTCGATCGGCACCCGAAGCCTCGACGGCGCGACCCACGCGGGACCGGACCATTCGCCGAGCGAAAGGCCCACTCAAGCACAAGCACCGCACGGCCGGGAAGTCCTTCACGGGACCGGGAAGGAACGCCGCCTGCCCGTGCGGCGAGCTGGAGCCCCGTGTCCACGGCCCGGTGAAGAGCGCCGGCACCACCGGGCGTCGCTCGGCGCCTGGGGCCGCGGCGACACAGCGCAGGCGGGACCAGGGGCCGTTCGCCACGCGAAAGGTCCGCTCGTGTGTGGGACCGGCGCGCGGCCGGGCTCTCAGGGGCGAGCGGCGGCGCGGGCTCAGTCCAGCGGGCGGGCGCCCAGGTGGTCGGCGATGAGCTTGCGGGCGATCTCGTCCGGGTCGTCCTCCGGGGCGGGTGGCGGGGGCGGCGGGACCGGGCTCGAGTCCTCCGAGTAGATGTCGTCGTCCTCGTCGGTGGGTTCCGGCGGGAGCGGGATGTCCGGCTCGGTGGTGGTGACCTTGGGGCGCGCAGGCGGCTCCGGGGCGCGCGGGGGCTCCGGGGCGGCCGGCTGCGGGGCCGCGGGGGGAGGCTGCTGGGCCGGGGCCGCCGACGGGCGGGTGAAGGAGCGTTCCGGCGCGGGCGCGGCCTGCTGGCGCTGCGGAGCCGAGCGGGCCGGGGACGCGGCCGGCGCAGTGCCGTGGACGCAGCGGACCTGCCACTCGCCACCGAGGACGTCGGTGAGGGCACCGGCGATCTTGCGGGCGTTGTCCTGATCGGACAGGCGCCGGGCGAGTGGCTCGGACTTGTGCGTGAGCGTCACGTGCGAGCCGTCGACCTCGGCGACCGTCGCCTGTGTGAGCATGGCTTCGAGGCTGCGGCCGCCGGTGAACTTGCGCAACGCGGTGAGCAGCTGGGGCCAGACGTTGCGGATCGCGGCCGCGTCGAGGCCACCGGCCGGACCCGACGCGGCGGCCGGTTCCGCGGACGGCGTGGGCTGGGCCGCACCACCGGAAGGCTCGCCACCGCCCGGGGTTCGCGCAGTGCCCCAGCCATCGTCGGCCGGTCGTGCGGGTGCGGCAGCGGGCGGGGCCGAAGTCTGGGCCGCTGGTGCGGACTGGCCCGAAGCCGGAGCCCTACCGGCAGCCGGGGCGGACCAGCCCGCAGCCGGAGTCGGACCCTGGCCGCCAGCCGGCGCGGACTGACCCGCAGCCGGAGCCTGGCCGGCAGCCGGGGCAGCAGCCTCGCTCGCCGGCGGCGCGGCGGCACTCGCCTGAGCTCGACCAGCCGGAGCCTGCGGCGGCGCGGCAGCCGGCGCCTGGGCCGGCGAAGCGGCAGCTGCCGGTTCCGCAGCGGCAGCCCGCTGTGAAGGACGCTGGAACTCCCGCTCCCCGGTGGGGCGCACCGGCGGCTCGACCCCCGCCTCACCCCCGCCGCCGGCGACCACGGAGCGGCGTTCGAGGCGTTCGATCCTCGCCAGCAAAGCCTTTTCGGCCTCGGTGACCGACGGCAGCAGCATCCGCGCGCACAGCAGCTCGAGCACGAGCCGGGGCGAGGTGGCGCCGCGCATCTCCAGGAGTCCGTTGTGGACGATATCCGCGTAGCGGGACAGCGTGGCCAGCCCGATGCGCTCGGCCTGCGCCGCCATGCGCGCCAGTTCCTCGGCGGGCGCGGACACCAGGCCGCGTTCGCCGGCTTCGGGCACCGACCGCATCAGGACCAGGTCGCGCAGCCGGTCGAGCAGGTCCGTCGCGAACCGGCGCGGGTCGTGGCCCGCTTCGGCGAGCTTTTCGACCGTGCTGAACACCGTGGCGGAGTCCTCGGCCGACAGCGCGTCGACCATGTCGTCGATCAGCGCGACGTCGGTGACGCCCAGCAGCGACACCGCCCGCTGGTACGTGACGCCCTCCGGCCCCGCGCCCGCCAGCAGCTGGTCGAGCACCGACTGCGTGTCGCGGGCGGACCCCCCGCCCGCACGGATCACCAGCGGGTACACGGCGGGTTCGACCTGGGCGCCCTCGGCCGCGACGTTGCGCTCCAGCAGCTCCCGCATCGAACTCGGCGGGATGAGGCGGAACGGGTAGTGGTGCGTGCGCGAGCGGATGGTGGTGAGCACCTTGTCCGGCTCGGTCGTCGCGAAGATGAAGATCAGGTGTTCGGGCGGCTCCTCCACGATCTTCAGCAGAGCGTTGAAGCCCTGCGTGGTGACCATGTGCGCCTCGTCGATGATGAACACGCGGTAGCGCGATTCGGCGGGCGCGTAGAACGCCTTGTCCCGCAGCTCGCGGGCGTCGTCGACACCACCGTGGCTGGCGGCGTCGAGTTCGGTGACGTCGACGCTGCCGGGGCCCTCGGGCGCCAGCGCGCGGCACGAGTTGCACTTGCCGCACGGGTCCGGTGTGGGCCCTTCGACGCAGTTGAGCGACCGCGCCATGATGCGCGCGCTCGACGTCTTGCCGCAGCCGCGCGGACCGGAGAAGAGGTACGCGTGATTGATGCGGCCCGCCTTGAGCGCGGTCCGCAGCGGTTCGGTCACATGCTCTTGGCCGACGACCTCGGCGAAGGTCGCCGGACGGTACTTGCGGTACAGCGCGAGAGCCACCCCGCGAGACTACCGGCACCGGCCGACAACCTTCGCCTGGCCAGGTCAGCGCACCGCGGCCGCGATCCTCGCCGCGTCCGCGACCAGCGCGTTCACCTTCGCCACGTGATCGGCGGTGAACGCGTCCCGCTGCTTCGCTCGCGGCAGCTGGCCGGCCAGGAACGGCGCGAGGCCGGAGTCGGGCCCGTCGAGCACGCCTTGTGCGACGGCATTGACCTCGGGCCCGCCCGCCGAGATGGCCTGGTTGACCGCGATGCGCTGGTCGATCAGCTTCACGACATACTGACCGGTCGCCAGGAACTCACGGATGTCCTCGGCCGTGCCGTCGAGCGCGCGCTGCGCCGCCTCGCGTGTGGCCGGGCCACCGGCGGCCAAGATCTGGTCGACCGTGACGCGGTCGTCGGTGTCCTTGCCGGGGTACTGCTTGGTGCGCAGGAACTCCTTGACGTCGGCCCAGGTCCCGGCCAGCGCGTCGGCCGCGGCCTGCTTCAGCGCGGCCTTGCCGTCACCGTTCGCGATGGCCGCGACGGCGGCGCGGTCGTCGGCTTCCTGCGCGGTGTCCAGCCCGGCGCGGACGAACGCGGTGACGTCCTCGTCGGTGCCGCTCAGCGCCGCACGCGAAGCGGTGCGGACCGCCGTCCCGCCGTTGCGCAGCAGGTACAGCGCGGCCGAGCGGCCGTCGGTCAGCGCGAGGGCGGGATCCGTGCCCGGCGCCACGGCCTCGGCCAGCTGCCGGTCCTTCTCGGCCAGCAGCCGGGCGGCTTCGTCGGCCTTGGCCTGCGCGTCCGCCTTGGCCTTGGCGTCGGCCGCCGACGCCGCCTGCCCGGCGGCCTGGCCCGCCGCCAGCTGGGCGTCGAGCCGAGCGGCGTTCGCCTGCCGGGCGTCGCGGGCGAGCTTCGCCGCCGCATCCGCCGCCGCCAGCGCCTCGGCCCTACCCCGGTGGACCCAGGCCTGGAGCGCGAGGTCACGCTGGTGCGTGACAGCCGTGAGCTCGGTGTCGCCGGCGGCCGCGACGCCGTTCCAGATCGACAGGTAGTAGCGGACGTCCTCGATCGTGCCGTCCAGTGCCTGCTGCCCCGCGGCGTGCGCTTCGGGTCCGCCGGCCGACATGAGCTGCGTGGCGCGCACGCGGTCGTCGTCGGCCTGTGCCTGGGCGAGACCGGTCTGCAGGAACTCGTGGACGTCGGCCGGGGTGCCGTCGAGCGCGATCTGCGCGGCCCGCTTCACGCTGGGGCCGCCGGCCGACATGGCCTGGTTCACCAGGAGGTTCTCGTCGATCTCGCGGGCCTTCTGCAGGCCGGTGGCGAGGAACGCACGGATGTCGTCGGGCGTGCCATCGAGCGCCTTCTGCCCGTTCGCCTTCACGGCCGGTCCTCCCGCGGCCACGGCCTGGTCGACCAGCAGCCGCTCGTCGGTGTCCTGCGCATTCTGCCGGCCGGTGACCAGAAACTCGCGCAGCTCGTCGGCGGTGCCGAGCAGCGCCTTGCCCGCCGCGGCCGACACGACCGGGCCGCCGGTTTCGTACAGCGAGACGGCCTGGGCGCGGTCGCTCAGCACGTCGGCGCTCGCCGGCACCGCGACGCCCAGGCCGAGCGCGAGCACGGCCCCGGCGACGAGCAGTCTTGTCCCGTTCAAAGGGTTCCCCCAATTCGGTAAAGGATCTTCCGAAGAGGTATCGATCGGGGGGCACAACCGTTTCGCGTCGTTCCCGATGGCCCGCAAGTACGCTCGAACGGACTCCTGACGAAAGGACCCCCGTGAGCCGTTCTGCCCGAGGCCGCGACAAGGGCGGGCCGAAGCCCGGGCAGTATCCCGTGCGCTTCGGGACCGCCGAGCTGCTCGCCGACGCCGACCGGCCGAACGCGTGGCTCATCTCCGTCGACGGGGTCGCGCAGTCGTACGTCGACCTCGACGACCCGACCAACTTGGAGTTCGACTACGTCCGGCGGCTCGGCGACGTCGTCGACTGCCTGCCGACCGGTCCGCTCGACGCGCTGCACGTGGGCGGTGCCGGCTGCACGCTCGCGCGGTACGTCGCCGCGACGCGGCCCGGCTCGCGGCAGCTGGTGTTCGACGCGGACGGGCCGCTGATCGACCTCGTGCGCGAACAGCTCGAGCTGCGCAGCGTGCCGCGGCTGAAGGTCCGGATCGAGGGCGGCCGCGAGGGCGTGCGGTCGCGACGCGACGCGTCGGCGGACCTGGTCGTGCTCGACGCCTTCGAGCGGGCGTCGTTCGCGGGCGGGCTGGCTTCGCTCGAGTTCATCGCCGACGTGGGCCGCGTACTGCGGGGCGCCGGCGTGCTGCTGGCGAACGTGACGGACGGGCCGGGGCTGCCGTTCGTCCGGCGGTTCCTGGCGACGGTGGCGGAGGTCTTCCCCCAGGTCGTGCTGCTGGCCGAACCGGGCGTGCTGCGGGGGCGGCGGTTCGGGAACCTCGTGGTGGCCGCGGCGAAGGTCGAGCTGCCGGTGGACGTGCTGACGCGCAGGGCGGCTTCGTCGGCTTACCCGGCCCGCTGCGTGGCCGGCACCGACGTCGAGAAGCTCCGCGGCAAGGCAGCGCCGATCCGCGACGGCGAGGAAATCGCCGTGCCGCAGCCGCCGGAAGACCTGCTCGGACTCTTCTGAAAAAGCCCCGAAAAAAGAAGGGGACCCCGCGCACCCGTCAGAGCCTGCTTATCCTTGCTGCCTTCCGGCCCTGGGGAGGTTCACAGGGTGGACGCCGCGCGGGGTCCGTCGTCGAGTGTACCGGAGGGGGTCCGGCCGCTAGCTGCCGACCACGTTCTTGAGTTCCTCGATGAGGCCCGGGGTCAGCACCTCGGTCGCGCGGTTGGCGAACATGGCCATCTCGTACGCGATCGTGCCCAGGCTGGCCTGCTTGTTCGCCAGCACGCCCAGCGAGCAGCCGATGCTGATGGTGCAGACCAGCAGGTACCCGCGCTCGAGTTCGACGACGACCTTGTCCGGGGCGCCCAGCGGATGGCTGTCGGCGACTCCCTGGGCGAGGCCGAGCATCGCGGAGGAGATGGCGGCGAGGCGGTCGGCGTTGGCGCGCTCGAGCTCCTGCGACATGGCGATCAGCAGCCCGTCGGACGACACCGCGAGCGCGGCGATCGCGCCGGCGGTGTGGAGCGCGAAGCGGTTGACCAGCCAGTTGAAGTTCTGCGCCTCGGCGCTGACTGCGGGAACCGTCATGCTGAGTTCTCTCCTCCTTGGTCGACACAGGCGACACCGGCACCGGCGATCGCGTCCGCTTTGGCCACGCCGTCGGAGTACGAATCGAAGACTGCCCGTTCCGCGGCCGGATCACGCAAACCGCGCCGGGTGAGTGCGCGAACCGGCATGCGGATCGTCTGCTGGGCGCGCAGTCCGGGCGCCAGCTGGGCGCCGGGAACGCGGCGGACGGGCGCGAACTGCTGCGTCGCGGTGCCCGGATTGTCCCGGACCAGCCGCTCGGCCAGCGCCTTGGCGCGGGCGACGACCGACTCCACCGTCTGCTGCTCCGGCACGGCCTGCGGCGGATCGGCGAACAGCTCGGTGGCCAGGTCGTCACCGTCGAGGCTGCCGCTGAACGACTCCCCCGGCTTGGCCGGCTTGGTCCGTTCCGCCGGTTCCGCCTGCTCCGCCGGTTCCGCGGCCGGCCACTCCGGTTCGGGCTTCGGGTCGCGGAACCACGTGAACTCGCCCGCCGCCGGCACGGCCAGAGCGGCGATCGCGGGCGCCGGGAGGGGCTCCGGCTGCGGCGCGGCGTCGAACAGGCCCGCGGCCTCCGCGGCGGGCGCGGTCTCGACCGGCGCCGGCGCCGCCGGCGCGGCCGTGCGGCTGAAGAACTCCCGCGGCACCGTGACCCGCGCGGTGACACCGCCGGTGTCCTCCGTCGTGATCAGCTCGACGCTCAGCGAGTGCCGCCGGGCGAGCCGGCCGGCGACGAACAGGCCGAGCACGCTCGTCGGCGCCAGCTCCAGGCGTTCGCGCTCGACCAGGCGCCGGTTCTCGTGCTCGAGGGTTTCCGCGGCCATGCCGATGCCGTGGTCGACGATGCTCACCACGAGGTCGCCGTCGTCGAGGAAGCTCGTCTCGACCTCGACGGTCGTGGTCGGCGGGGAAAACGACGTCGCGTTCTCCAGCAGCTCGGCGAACAGCCGCACGAGGTCGGCGCCCAGCGACGAAGCGAGCTGCACGTCGGGGATCTCGCCCAGCTGCACGCGCGGGAAGTCCTCGATCTCCGCCAGCGCCGCGCGCACCGCCGTGGTCAGGTGGATCGGGCCACCGATCGGGTTGTCGTCGCGGATGCCGGAGACGACGAGGAGGTTGTCGGCCGTGCGGCGCAGCCGCGCGGACAGGTGGTCCAGCCGGAACAGGCCGGCGAGCGCGCGCTCGTCCCGCTCGTGGCGCTCGAGTTCGTCGACGAGCGCGAGCTGGCGGCCGACGAGGTTCTGCGTGCGCTTCGCGACGTTCGCGAACATCAGGCTCGTGTTGCGCCGCGTCAGCGTCTGGCGTTCGACCAACGCGGCCGCAGTGGTCTGGACCCGGTTGAACGCGGTGGCGAGCGCGCCGAGCTCGTCGTCGGACGCGACGTCGATGGTCGCGAGGCGCGGCGTGTGGTCGTCGACGGCTTCGGTGTCGCCGACGCGCACGAGCTCGGCGTCGGCGAGGTCGGCGACCGACGTGGCCGCGGACGTCAGGCGGCGCAGCGGGTCGGCGATCGAGCGGCTGACGGCGATGGCGAGGAACGCGACGAGTCCGAAGAGGACGGCCGCGCCGGCACCCACCAGCCAGGCCAGCCGGGCTCCCGCGGCCGCCCGGGCGCCGGCGGCGTCGGTGATCTCGCCGGTCACCCGGTCCTGGACGGCGCGGCGTTCGTCGGCCTGCTGCTGCCCGGCCGCCAGCACGTCCCACACGTACGCGTCGGCCTGGTCCGGCCCGGGCAGCTGCGTGGCGAGCTGGTCGACGCGGTGCGCGGCGGCGCCGGAGTCGACGTTGACGACGAGCGCGGCCTGGTCGTCCTCGGCCAGCCGCGTGAAGCGGTCCGTGTGGACCTGGGCGCGCTGGGTGGTTTCGTCCAGGAGGCTCTGTCCGGCCGGTTGCGACTGGGCAGCCACGACCAGCGCCGTGACCCGCAGTGACTCCTCCTCGTCGGCGCGCAGCAGGGCTTCGAGCGCGGTGAGCTGGCGGACGCCCTCGGCGTCGTCGGTGCTGCGCGGCACGAGCCGCAGCGCGTCGATCACGGAGCTCACCACCGTGTCGTACGTGCGCGCGACGCGTTCGGCGGAAATGCTGCGGTGCAAGGTGTTCTGCCGCTCGTCGCGCAGCGAGGCGACGCGCGCGAGCACCGTCGTCAGCTCGTCGGGCGCGGCCGGGCCGAGCTGGGCGCGCACCTGGTCGGCGGTCGCGTCGACCGCGTGCTGCTGGCGGATCAGATCGGCGTCGGACGAGGCCGGTGCCGCGACGAAGGCCGCGGCGAGCAGGCCTTCGCGCTGCACCTGGGAGATCAGCCCGCCGACGGCCTGCGTGTTGCGCGCGGCCTGCGCGGTGTCGCCCGCGCCCGAGGCGCTCTCGGCCTGCTTGAGCACGAACGGCACGGACACGAGCAGCACGGCGGCGAGGGGCGGCACGAGCAGCAGGTTCAGCTTGCCCCGGATGCCCAGCTTGGCCAGCACCC
The DNA here is from genome assembly GCF_016889705.1 of Amycolatopsis sp. FDAARGOS 1241. Classification (NCBI taxonomy): domain Bacteria; kingdom Bacillati; phylum Actinomycetota; class Actinomycetes; order Pseudonocardiales; family Pseudonocardiaceae; genus Amycolatopsis; species Amycolatopsis sp. FDAARGOS 1241. Next base: position 9,732,150 of record NZ_CP069526.1, on the reverse strand, counting down.
GCGCACCGGCCCACAAGGGCCGGGTCCTGCCGTGCCGCATCAGCGTCACCTTCCGTTCCAGTCCGCTCACGGCACCGCGGGCGCGCTCTGTACACAAAGGAGCTCACCGAACGGTGGACATCAGGAAGGAGGACAGTGCACGGAACCCAACACGAACAGTGAGACCCGTACCGTTGTGCACGAGGTTGGCCGGCCCCTGGCTCTTCCGCGCGAGAGCTTAGCGACTGGCACAAGATCCCGACAACGCTCCAAGACCGCGTGTCCCCGGACGAAGATGGACGGCATGAGCACACCACCGCGCACCCCGAAGCCCGCCGACGTGGCCGCGGCCGCGAACCGCATCCGGCCACACGTTCGGAGGACGCCGCAGCTACGGACCGAAATCGACGGTCGCCCCGTGGTGCTCAAACTCGAGCACCTCCAGCGCAGCGGCTCGTTCAAGCTCCGCGGCGCGGTCAACGCGCTGCTCGCCGGCCCGGCCCCGCGGCGGGTCGTCACGGCGTCCGGCGGCAACCACGGGCTCGGCGTCGCCACGGCCGCGCACGCGCTCGGCCTGCCCGCGGTCGTGTACGTGCCCGAGTCCGTGCCGGAGGCGAAGGCGGCGGGCATCGAGGCTGCGGGCGCGAAGCTGATCCGCCACGGCGCGACCTACGCGGAAGCGGCGGCCGCGGCACTGGCCGTCGGCGACGAACCGGGCACGCGTTACCTCTCCGCGTATGACGACCCCGACGTCGTGGCCGGCCAGGGCACGGTCACCGCGGAGATCGTCCAGGACGACCCGGACGTCGACGCCGTGGTGGTCGCCGTCGGCGGCGGCGGGCTCGCCGCGGGCGCCACGCTCGCGGCCGGCGGGCGGCGCGTGTTCGCCGTCGAGCCCGAGAACTGCCAGGCCTTCCACGCCGCGCTCGAGGCCGGGCAACCGGTGGACGTCGACCTCGACTCGGTCGCCGCGTCGGCGCTCGGCGCGACCCGCGTCGGCGAGGTGCCCTTCCGGATCCTGTCCGCCCCGAACGTCACGTCCGTGCTGGTCAGCGACGCCGAGCTGCTCGCCGCGCGCGACCGGCTGTGGGCCGAGTTCCGGCTGGCCGTGGAGCCGGCCGCGGCCGTCCCGCTCGCGGCGTGGCTCGCCGGGCGCGTGCCGGCCGCGCGGCCCTGTTTCGTCCTCTGTGGAGCGAACACCACAGTCACTTTCGCGTGAGGTCGTAGACGGTCGTCCCGCCGACGGTGGTCGCCGGGAAGTGCTGCTCGACCCAGGTGGTGATCTGCCCGGCCGTGCCGCGGAGCTCGGCGAAGCCGCCGCGGCCGCCCGCGACGAAGTAGTGGATCTCGCCGGCGCTCACGTACTGCTGGAACTGCGCGAGCGTCGGCGCCGGGTCGCTGCCGCTGAACCCGCCGATGGCCATGACCGGCTTGCCGCTTCCGAGCGCGAGCCCGGCGGACTGCATGGCGCCGGTCTGCGCGGCGGCCCACTTCGTGGTGGTCGCCTGGAGCAGGCCGTCCAGATCCATTGTGGATGCTGCGTTGCCTCCGAACCCGCCGAACCCGCCGCGCTGACTGGCCGGACCCGATGACGGCTGGCCGCCCGCGTGCGCCGACGCGGCCGTGACGATCGTGAACGACGCCGTGCCCAGCAGAGCCGCGACCAGCGCGAAGACGGCCACGACCGGGGCCGCGCCCCGCAGCGCGTCGGCGCTGAAGAGCAGCGCCGCCGTGCCGATCGCCCCCAGCGCGAGCACGAGGTAGCGCAGCCACGGCTGCCACTCGGGTGTGCGGGAGAGCAGGATGAACGCCCAGACGGCCGTGGCCGCGAGCATCAGCGAGAGTACCGCGCGCGGGCCGAAGTGCGCCCGGCCGCGCCAGAGCTCGCGGGTCGCGATGCCGAGCGTCGCGGCGATGCCGGGTGCCAGCGCCACCGTGTAGTACGGGTGGATGATCCCGCTCATGTAGCTGAAGACCACCACCGTCACCACGGTCCACCCGCCCCACAGCAGCAGGGCCGCGCGCGTGCGGTCGGTGCGCGGCGCGCGGCGGGTGAACCACAGCCCGGCGATGAGCCCGATCAGCGCGGCGGGCAGTAGCCACGATGCCTCGTCACCGAACTGCTCGGTGAACAGCCGCGTCAGGCCCGTGCCGCCGCCGAAGCCGCGGAAACCGCCGCCGCCACCGGCGCGCGCGGACAGGTCGAGGCCCGCCGGGAGGTCCGGACGTCCGCCGCCACCGCCGCCAGGGCCGCCACGGCCCTGCCCGAAGATCCGGCCGAGTCCGTTGTAGCCGAAGGCCAGCTGCAGCACGCTGTTGTCCGTCGAGCCGCTGATGTACGGCCGGTCCGCGGCGGGCCAGAGCGCGACGGCGAGCACCCACCAGCCCGCCGACACGACCACCGCGCCCGCGGCGGCGAGCAGCTGCCACACGCGGCGGCCGAGCGACGTCGGCGCCGCCACGGCGTACGCGAGCACGAACGCCGGCAGCACCAGGAACGCCTGCAGCATCTTGTCGAGGAACCCGAACCCGATCGCGACGCCCGCGAGCACCAGCCACTTCGTGCTCGCCGCTTCGAGCGCGCGCACCACGCAGTAGCCGCCGGCGACCAGCAGCAGCACGAGGAACGCGTCGGGGTTGTCGAACCGGAACATCAGCGCGGCGACGGGCGTCAGCGCGAGCACCGCGCCCGCGAGCAGGCCGGCGCCGGGGCCGGACAGCCACCGCACCGCGAGGTACACCAGACCCACGGACGCGACGCCGGCCAGCGCGTCCGGCACGAGCAGGCTCCAGCTGGAGAACCCGAAGAGCCGGCCGGAAAGGCCCATGACCCACAGCGAAAACGGCGGTTTGTCGACCGTGACGATGTTGCCCGGATCCAGTGAACCGAAGAACCACGCCTTCCAGCTCTCCGTGCCGGCTTGCACGGCCATCGCATAGAAGTCGTTGCCCCAGCCTGAAATCGCGACATCCGTCATGTACAACGCGGCGCTCGCGAGGAGGAGCAAAGCGACCGCGGGCCGTACCCACCTCGGTCCCGGGACCGGTGGCGCCTCCTTCACGGGGTCCACAGTGGTCGGTCCGGGCGCGGTGGTGGCACTCGTCATGCCGCTATGCTCACGACGCCGTTTGTGGTCGCGGTGTGCGCTCGCTGTGCGCGGCCTGTGAGGAATTCACGACCGGGTGAGGACCGGGTCCCGGTACTCCGGGAACACCGCGACGAACTCCGTGCGGCCGGGCTCGCTGAGCACCGACACGCGGCCGCGGTGCGCGGCCACGACCGCGGCGACGATCGCCAGGCCCAGGCCCGTGCTGCCGGCGGCGCGGGAGCGCGAGTTGTCGCCGCGGGCGAAGCGTTCGAAGACATCCGGGAGGATCTCCGGCGGGATACCGGGCCCGTCGTCGAGCACCGACAGGCGTGCCCAGCCGTCCTGGATGGACAGTGCGGTGGTCACGGTGGTGCCCGCCGGGGTGTGGGTGCGGGCGTTGCCGAGCAGGTTCAGCACCACCTGGTGCAGCTGGCCGGCGTCGCCGAGCACGCTGATCGGCTCGCCGGGCAGCTCGAGGCGCCACTTGTGTCCGGGGCCGGCGACGTGGGAGTCGGCGACGGCATCGGCCACCAGCCGCGAGAGGTCCACCGGCTCCGGCACGATCGGCCGGCCGGCGTCGAGCCGTGCGAGCAGCAGCAGGTCCTCCACCAGCGTCGTCATGCGCGCCGACTCGGACTCGACGCGGCTCATGGCGAACGCGACGTCGGGTGGCACCTGCGCGCCGCTGCGCCGCGTGAGCTCGGCGTAACCACGGATGGCGGCCAGGGGCGTGCGCAGCTCGTGGCTCGCGTCGGCGACGAACTGGCGCACGCGGCTCTCGCTGGCATGCCGGGCCTTCAGTGCGTTGGCGATGTGGCCCAGCATGCGATTGAGCGCGAACCCGACCTTGCCGACCTCCGTGCGCGGATCGGTGTCCACTTCGGGCACGCGCTCCGACAGCGCGACCTCGCCGCGGTCGAGCTGCAGCTCCGACACCCGCGACGCGGTGGCGGCCAGCCGGTCGAGCGGCGCCATCGTGCGGCGGATCGTGACGGCGCCCGCGACCCCGGCCACGAGGATGCCGCCGAGCGCGACGCCGCCGAAGATGAATCCCAAGCGCCACAACGTGTCCGTGACGTCCGAGAGCGGCAGTCCGACCACGGAGAAGTCGCCGCTCGGCGCGAACGACGCGATCACCCGGTACTCGCCGAGCTCACCGCCGAGGTCGATCGTGCGGCGGTGCCCGTCGGGCGGCAGGCCCAGCAGGAGCTTCTGCTGCGCCGTGCTGATCTGTTCCAGCGGCGGCTTCGCCTTCGACGGCGGCACCGAGCCGAAGTTCAGCACCGCCGCGCGGACCGTGCCGTTGTGGACCTGGATGGCAAGCGTGCCGTCGCCCTGGCCGAGCACGCGCAGCGGGTCGGGCGGCGGTTTGTCGCCGTAGATCCACGGGGGCCGGTCGCCGGAGCGGAACCCGCGGTCGGTCGTCGCGGCGAGGCGCTTGTCGAGCTGGCCGACGAGGAAGTCGTTGAGCGCGAACTCCGTGACCACGCCGACCACCAGGCAGACGAGCGCGAGCAGCGCCGCCAGCTGCACGATCAGCCGGCGGCGCAGCGACCACGGCCGTCGCGCCGGCCGGCGGGTCGGGTCAGCCGGCGGGCTTGAGGACATACCCCGCGCCGCGCATCGTGTGGATCATCGGCTCGCGGTCCGCGTCGATCTTCTTGCGCAAGTAGGAGATGTAGAGCTCGACGATGTTGGCCTGGCCGCCGAAGTCGTAGCTCCACACGCGATCGAGGATCTGGGCCTTCGACAGCACGCGCTTCGGGTTGCGCATGAGGTAGCGCAGCAGCTCGAACTCCGTGGCCGTGAGGGAGACGAGCTCGCCCGCGCGGTGGACCTCGCGGCTGTCCTCGTCGAGCGTCAGGTCGCCGACGACGAGCTGTGAGCCGCTCGCGCCCGTGACGCCGTTGGCGCGCCGCAGCAGCGCGCGCAGCCGGAGCGCGACCTCTTCGAGGCTGAAGGGTTTGGTGACGTAGTCATCGCCGCCTGCGGTGAGCCCGGCGATGCGGTCCTCGACCGCGTCCTTGGCCGTCAGGAACAGCACGGGCAGGTACGGCGCCTCCGACCGCATGCGGCGCAACACCTCGAGGCCGTCGAAGTCGGGCAGCATCACGTCGAGCACCACCGCGTCGGGCCGGAAGTCGCGCGCGACGCGGACGGCCTCCGTGCCGTTGCCCGCGCTGCGCACCTCCCAGCCCTCCATGCGCAGCGCCATGGCGACGAGTTCGGCCAGCGTCGCCTCGTCGTCGACCACGAGCACCCGGACGGCACTGCCGTCGGCGCGGCGCAGCTCGTCCTTGCCCCGACCGGGCGACGTCGCGTTCATACTGCTCATGGTGCCATCCTGCGGCCCGCCTTTCAGCCCGAGCTGTGCGGCTCCTGTGGGTTTCCTGTGCGCCGGCGGTCAGCCGATCGGGGCGGGTGCACAGCGGGATCCCACCACGGACACAGCTCGCGCACAGCGGCGGCGGCGACGCTCGGGTCGTCCGTCAAGACCCGGAGGAAACCATGACGACCGATCCAGCACAGGGCGCCACGTGGGGCGAGCCGACGCCGGGTGCTCCTGCTCCCGCGCCCGGGGCGCCGGGCGCCCCGGCTCCCAAGAAGGGGTGGTCGGGCCGCAAGACGGCGATCGCCGCGGGCGTCGCCGTGGTGATCGCCGTGGGTGGCGGGCTCGCGATCTGGGCGGGGACGAGTTCCAACAACGCGTCGGCGCAGCAGCCGGGCCCGGGCGGTTTCGGCGGGCCCGGCCAGGGCGGCCCGGGCGGCCGCGGCGGCTTCGGCGGCTTCGGCGGCGCGGCCGCCCTGCGCGACGCCCTGCACGGGGACTTCGTCGTGAGCGACCCCAACGGCGGCTACGTCACCGAGCGACTGCAGACCGGCGCCATCACGGAGATCAGCGCCACATCCGTCACGCTCACCAGCAAGGACGGCTACAAGCAGACCTACACGCTCGACGCATCCACCCAGAAGTCCGCCACCACCCCGAAGACCGGCGACAACGTCACGGTCATCGCGAAGGTCAACGGCACCACCGCCACCGCCACCTCCCTCGAATCCGCCGCCACCACCCCCCGCGGCGGCCAGTTCGGGACCGGCCAGCCCGGCCAGGGCCACCGCCGCTACGGCAACTGACCCGGCTCGCCTCCGACACTGCCGACGACGCCGGCGTCGACGTCGCCGGCTCCCACCCGCGATCGGGAGCCGGCGACGTCGCCTCCGGGGGGCGACTCTTGGGGCGCGAGTGGTCCCGTCGGCGTGCGGGTCGGTGCGAGTGGTCCACTCGCGCCGCGGGATCGGCACCACCGCACCACTCGCGCCACCGCCGAGGGGACCTCTCGCACCCGCACAATCCGGCACGAACGGTCCACTCGCACACCGAACCGCGATGCGGCCGGTTCACTCGCGCCGGCGAGCCGGCACTATCGGTCCACTCGAGCAGCACGCTCGGCACGAATGGACCACTCACGCCGCCCGCAACGCAACCAGGCCACTCGCACGCCGCTCCAGGCGAGAAGCCACCCACGCCACAAGACCTGCGCCGCCTGGACCATTCACGCCACTGGTCCGGCGCGAAAGGACCACTCGTATCACCACTCGCGGCGCCCCGGTCGATTCGCGCTGCCAACCACGCGCCAGCAACCCTCCCGCGCCGCTAAGACCGGCGCCACCGGTCCAGCCGCGTCACCAGCCGCGCGCGAACGGCCCGCTCACAGGCAACCCCGGCACCACAAAGCCAGCGGCTTCCTGCTCAAGAGCCTCGCGCCCGAGGAGCTCGTGGCCGCGATGCGCGTCGCGGCGAGGGGCGACGCGCTGATCGACCCGTCGGTCACCCGCCGGCTGGTCGCCAGCTTCGCGACGAGCCTCGAACCCCGCGCCGCCGAGCCCCCGGAGCTGGCCCGGCTCACCTCCCGCGAACGCGAGGTGCTGCTGATCGCCGACGCGCGCAGCAACGCCGAGATCGCACGCCACTTTCACGTCGGCGAGGAGACAGTGAAGACGCACGTTTCGCGCGTGCTGGCGAAGGTCGGCCTGCCCGACTGCGTGCACGCCGTCGCCTACGCCTATCGCAACGGACTGGTGGCAGCCGAGGAGGAACGCCGGTGAAACGCTGGATCACGCTCGCCGTCGGGGCGGTGCTCGTGCTGGTCGGCGCCGTCTGGGTGCTGCAGGGCGCCGGGGTGATCACCGGCAGTTTCATGACGGGCCAGAAGCTGTGGTTCCTGATCGGGCTGGTCGCGTTCCTCGTCGGCGTCGTGCTCGTGGCGGCGACGACCCGGCGCACGGCCCGGCGCACGCCCCGGCGGAAGTGACTCAGGCCGCCAAGACCTCGAAGACGGGGTAGCCCGGCGCGATCTCGCGCAGCTTCGCCTCCGGCGCCTTCGCGTCCACCCCGTCGAAGAACACCCCCACCTCGAACTTCCAGCGCTTGAGGTACGCGCGCAGCAGCGCCGGCTTCTCGTCGTCGGTCAGCTCGCGGTAGGTGAAGCCCGCCACGCGCTTGCCGACGCGCAGCTCACCCTGGCCGGCGGCGCGCAGGTTGCGCACCCACTGCGTCTCCCCGCGCGGCGCGACCAGGTACTGCCGGCCTTGGAACGGCAGCAGGTTCACCGGCACCTCGCGGATCTCGCCGGTCTTGCGGCCGCGGACCCGCAGCACGCGGCTGCCCAGCACGCTGACGCCCAGCTTCGTGAGCCGCTGAACCAGGTTGTTGAACGCGTTGGTGGCCTTGGCGGGCTTGATGTAGCGGGGCTGTTCGGTGTTCATCGGCTGCCTCCCAGGCTCCGAGAGCGATGCTCTCTGTTGAGATCAGTGAACACCTCTTTGCCCGCAGAGTCAAGAGCGGTGCTCTCCATTTTGTGCAGCGTTCTCAGAAGTGGCACAATGACCCCATGACCGCCACGAGGACCGCCCGCGAACGAGCCCGGGCCGAGCTGACCCAGGAGATCAAGGACGAAGCCCGCCGCCAGCTGGCCGAGGTCGGCGCGCACGGGCTCTCCCTGCGCGCGGTGGCCCGTGAGCTGGGCATGGTGTCCTCGGCGCTCTACCGCTACTTCCCCAGCCGCGACCGCCTGCTCACCGAGCTCGTCATCGACGCGTACGACGCCGTCGGCGAAGCCGCCGAAAAGGCCGACCCGGGCAACGGCGACCCGCGCGTGCGCTGGAGCGAGGTCTGGCACGCGACCCGCGCGTGGGCGAAGGCGCACCCGCACGAGTACGCGCTGATCTACGGCTCGCCGATCCCCGGCTACGAAGCGCCGCGGGACACCGTCGTGCCGGCCGCGCGCGTCGCGCAGGCGCTGGTGAAGGTGCTGCTCGAAGCCGATCCCCACCAGCCGGCGGTGACCGCGCCGATGTCGGCCGAGCTTCGCACGCAGGCCGAAGAACTCGCGGTGGCGCTGGGCGCCACCACACCTCCGGAGATCGTGACGCGCCTGATCGGCGCGTGGACGCAGCTGTTCGGTGCGATCAGCTTCGAGCTGTTCGGGCAGTACGTGGGCAGCGTCGACCCCACCGACGCGTACTTCGAGCACCTGACCGGGCAGATGGCCGACTTCGTGGGGCTGTGAACCAGTCGTCCGGACAGGGCCGGTCCGGACGGTGAGACGGTACGTTCGCCGGTGACGACTTCGCGGGGAAGGTGGTTCGACGTGGCGGGATGGGCCGAGCGGGTCAGCAGGATCCGGGTGGTCGGGACCGGCGTGATGGGGCGCGGGATCGCGCAGCTGGCGGCGACCGGGGGTGTCACGGTGGAGCTGGCGGACCTCGACGCCGAGGCCGTGCGCTCTGCGCTCGAACACGTCCACGGCATGCTCGACAAGCTCGTGACCAAGGGCAAGCTCACCGGCGACGCCGGCCGCGCCGCCAAGGAGCGGCTCGTGATGGTCGACTCACCGATCGCGCCGGCGGACGACGTCGACCTGGTGGTCGAGGCCGTGCGCGAGGACCTCGAGGCCAAGCGTGTGCTGTTCGGCAAGCTGGAGCAGCACTGCCGGCCGGGCACGGTGTTCGCGACGAACACGAGCTCGCTGTCGGTCACGGAGATCGCCGCGGGCCTGAGCGACCCGACACGCGTGATCGGGCTGCACTTCTTCAACCCCGTGCCGCTGATGCGCCTGGTCGAGGTGGTGCCGGGTGCCCGCACGGCCGCGTGGCTGCCCGACGAGGCCGCCGCGCTGGTGCGGCGGTGGGGGCACGTGCCGGTGCTGGCCAAGGACGCCCCGGGCTTCCTCGTCAACCACGCCGGGCGCGGCCTGAACACCGAGGCGCTGCAGATCCTGTCCGAATCGCTCGCCGAGCCGGCCGACGTCGACCGCATCGCGCGCGACGTGCTGGGGCTCAAGCTCGGGCCGTTCGAGCTGCTGGACCTCACCGGACTGGATGTGTCGCACGCCGTGCTGGAAAGCATCTGGAGCGGCTTCCACTCCGAGCCGCGGCTGCGTCCGTCGTGGCTCACGCGCCCGCGCGTGGCGGCCGGGCTGTTCGGCCGAAAGAACGGCGAAGGCTTCTACCGCTACGTCGACGGCAAGCAGGAGGTCGCGCCGGAACCCGCTGCGCCGCCCGTGCCCGACACCCCCGTGTACACCGCCGACGAACGCCTCGCCCGCCTCCTGACGGCCGCCCGCGTCCAGATTGTCCCCGACGCGTACCCGGACGCGCTGCTCCTGGTGTCACTCCGGGGGGAGTCCACAGTGGAGGTTGCGGCGCGCCAGGGCCTGCCCGCCGCCCGTGTGGCCGGCGTCGACGCCCTCGGCGGCTACGAAGGACGGCTGACGCTGTCCGTCCACCCTGGACTGGACCCCGCCGCGGGCCGCGCCGCGTGGGGCGCGCTGGCCGCCACGGGCCGCCCGGTGACGATCGTCAAAGACGGCCCCGCGCCCATCGCGCAGCGCCTCCTGGCCTCCATTGTCAACACGGCCTGCTCCATCGCCGCCCAGGGCCTCGCCGGCCCCGCCGACATCGACACGGCCGTCCGGCTCGGGCTCGGCTACCCCCGCGGCCCCCTGGAGTGGGGCGACTTCGTCGGGCCCGAGAAGATCCTCCGCGTCCTCACCGGCCTCGCCGCCACCACGGGCGATCCGCGGTACCGGCCGAGCAGCTGGCTGACGGAGCGCGTGACGCTCGGCCTGCCGCTCACGGCACCGGGCACGTGCCCCGCCGACCTGCTCTGACCGGCAGCCGGCGGGCGGCCGGCTCAGCCGAGCAGCGGCGTCGCGCTCGGCCGACCGCCGGCGGCGCCGGACACAGCCGAGTCGGGGGCGAGCCGGACGGGCGCCGCTCGGACGGCGGCGCATCGGCGTCGCCCGTCCAGCCTGCGGCGTCGCCCCGCGAGCTGGGCGCCCGCAGGAAGGCACGCCGCGCGGTGATCTCACGGGCGTCGGAAGCTGCCGCCCCCAACGCGCACAGTGGCACACGCGTTGCGATCCCACGCAGATTGGCGCGCCGTTCCGAGCCCAGCCACCAGCACTGCGCCGCTCGAAAACGCTTCCGTCGGCGCCGTTGGGCACTTCGGGCTATGACCCGGCCCGGCCGAGCGGCGGGCTGACCGAACACGTCGCGCCGGCCTGCCGCTCGCGGCGCCGGACACGCACCCGGGCGACCTGCTCTGACGGACGGCCGAGCAGCGGCACGACGCCCCGCGTCCCCACCCGGCTGATCGGCGGTGGCGCGGGATGCAACCGGGTCGAGGGGGAGCCGCGCGGACGGCGGGGCATCGGCGTCGCCCGTCCGCGGACACACGCCGGCTCGGTCAGTCGAAGCTGCAGCCCGGGTTCGGCGCGTCGTCCGCCAGCGGCGCGCCGTGGGGCAGCACGTAGAGCACGTCGAGGATCATCGGTGTCGTGCCTTCGTTGCGGCCGACGTGGACGTGGTCGTCGCCGGGTGGTTCGGTGATGCTGTCACCGCGGTGGTAGACGCCGTCGACAGAGCAGTCGGACCGGTAGTGCGTCAGCGTGCCGGAGCGGACCCAGCCGTGGAGCGTGCCCTCGTGGAAGTGCCAGCCGGTGGACCCACCGGCGGCGATGGTGATCTCGCGGAGCACGTAGTCGGTGCCGCCGGCCGTCCACTGGGCCAGCACGGTCGCGCTGACTCCGCGCGCGGGCGTGCCCGACGCGACGGCGGGGGTGAGCAACGTGGTGAGCGTGGCGGCACCGGCGACTGCGGCCAGAGCGAGCTTGCGCACGGAAGACCCCTCTCTTGATCTTCCGCGAAGCTACCGCACCAGCTGCTGTACGAAAGTTCCCGAGTTCATGATCATCGGGGCAGTTCTCATTACGCGGGAAGGCCCAATTCGGCCACAGTGGACACCGAGGGAGCGGGGTACCCCCGCGCCCCGCTCCCTCGGCTCACGTCACCACCGCCGGTCGACCGCGCCGGCCGGCGTCCAGATGATGTACCCGCCCTGGAAGTCGCTGCGGTAACCACTGCCGTACCGGTACTCGTCCGACGTCGGCAGCCCCAGGTAGGACTTCTCCCACCCCAGCGCGGCCCAGCGCTTGCGGATCTCGCCCTTCACGTCGTGCGCGCCCGTCGCAGCGCTCCAGTAGATCGAGGCGCCGCCGGTGAAGTGGTTGTAGCGCCCGATCCCGTTCGGCGTCACGGACTCGTCGGTGGTCGGGTAGCCGAACCCGCGTTCCCAGCCGTACGCCGCCCACTTCTGCTTGATCGCGCCGCCGATCTCGTGCGCACCCGTGCCCGGCGTCCAGTAGATCGAGCTGCCGCCGGTGAAGTGGTTGTAGCGGCCGACGCCGTCGGGCGTGCTCGTCTCGTCCGTGGCCGGGTACCCGAGGCCGCGTTCCCAGCCGTACGCCGCCCACTTCTGCCGGATGGCGCCGCCGATTTCGTGCGCGCCCGTGGCCACGGTGTAGTAGATCGAAGCGCCGCCGGTGAAGTGGTTGTAGCGCCCCGTCCCGTCGGGGGTGCCGGTTTCGTCCGTGGTCGGGTAGCCGATCGCGCGCTCCCACCCCAGCGCCGCCCACTTCGCCCGGATCAGGCCCTGGATCTCGTGCGCGCCCGTGGCCGGCGTCCAGTAGATCGACGCCGCCATCGTGCCGGGCGTGCCCTGCAGGTGGTTGAACCGGCCGACGCCGTCGGGGGTGCGCGTCTCGTCGGTCACCGGCGGCCCGTAGGCCGCGTGGCCGCCGATCGCCAGGTACTCGGCCAGGATCTGCCCGCCGATCTCGTGCACGCCGGTCGCCGCCGACCAGTACAGCCGGCCGTCGGCGTAGCCGCGGTAGTGCACCGGGCCGTCGACGACCTCGGGCCCGGTCGACGCGCCCACCAGCGTCCGCAGCGCGGGTTCCGCGGCGTAGCGCTGGTCGATGGCGCTCGCGTAGTTCGCGGTCAGCGTCAGGTCGTCCGCCGGCACGGTGATCGACCGCGACGAAGCGGCCGGCCCGTCCTGCCAGCCGGTGAACTTCGACGCGCCGTCGCTGCCCACCGGTGCCGCGGTGACGTCGAACGTCGCGCCCTCGGTGACCAGCGCGCTGCTGACGCCGCCCTCGCTCGGGATGCTCAGCGCGGCCGGCTGCGTGCTCACGAGCGTGAGCCGGTGCCGGCGCGGCAACGCGACGTACGTCTTGCTCGCTTGCACGCCCGCGCTGTCGGTGACCGTCGCGGTGAACTCCATTCGCGAGTCGGTGTGGTCGGTGAACGGCACGGAGATCGAGGGGCCGGTCGCGCCGTCGTCCGGGTGCACGTGGCACGTGCCGAGGTCCGGGCAATGCCGGATGAGCGAGGTCCACGTGACGGGCAGCGTGCCGTCCTCGGCGTCGGTCGCCGTGGCCGTGAGCGACACCGGCTCGCCGACGGCGAACGTCGTGTCCGGAGTGGACAGCGTCAGCTCCGGCGTATGGTTGCCGGGCGCGACCGCGATGGTCGTGGTTCCCTTGGCGCCCAACGGGTCCTGCACGGTCAGGGTTGCGGTGAACGACTCACCGGTACCGTACTGGTGGGCGGCGGTCGCACCGGTCGCCGTGGTGCCGTCGCCGAAGTCCCACGTGTAGGTGAGGGCGTCGCCGTCGAAGTCGTAGGAGTCGCCGCCGTCGAAGGAAACCGTGCGCGTCTCGGGGTTCGTCGACGACGTCGCCTTCGCGACCGGAGCGGAGTTGCTGGTGGAATAGCTCAGGCGGCGCAGGCGGCTGCCGTTGAGGTCGGCGAAGACGATGTCCCCGTTCGGCGCCGCCGAGATCCGGGTGACTCCACCGATGTTCGAGAACGGCGGCGGGTTCACCGGCGGCTGCGTGAGCTTGCCCTGCGCGTCGTACTCGAGCGTCCACAGCTTCTCACCCGCGTAGTCACCGAAGAAGTACGCGCCCTGGTAGGCCGCCGGGTACGACGTTCCACTGTAGACAACCCCGCCGGTGATGCTGTTGCCGTTCGCCGGTCCCGTGCCGTGCTCGTGCTCCCACAGCGGCGGCGTGTTCACGACGGTGGCGCAACGCGCGTCGGCCGAGTAACCGGGCGTCGGGTGGTTGCCCTCGAAACACGGCCACGCCAGGTTCGCGCCGGGCTGCACGACGTCGACCTCTTCCCAGAGGTACCAGCCGACGTCGCCGACCACAGGCAGGCCGCTCTTCGGGTCGAGCGAAAAGCGGAACGGGTTGCGGAAGCCGCTCGCGAACACCTTGCTTCGCGTCGAATCCGGCGCCGAGGCGTCGTAGTACGGGTTGCTCGCCACGCCCTTGCCCTCCTGCGTGATGTGCAGGATCTTGCCGTGCGGCGAGTCGAGGTCCTGCGCCGCGAAGGCGACCTCGTTGGTCTTGCCCGCGTCGCCGTTGTCGCCGACGGAGTACCACAGCGTGCCGTCGGGCGCGGGGATCACCGTGTCGAGGCCGTGGATGTAGTACGCGCTGCCCGGCAGGTCGAACAGCACCTTCTCGCCGGTGAGGCCGTCGGGGTGGCCAGCGCCGTCGAAGGTCACGGTGAAGCGGGCGGCGCGCAGCACGTACTTGCCGTCGCCCGTGCTCACGGACCGGTTGAGGTAGACCTGGTGCGACGTCGCGTAGTCCGCTGCGAGAGCGATGCTCGTGAGCCCCATGTCACCCTGCGTCTCGACCGCGAAGGTCGCGATCTTCACCGGCGCGCCCGACCCGTCGGCCGGCACCCAGTTGACGACACCGCTCTTGCCCAGCGCGAGCACGCTGTCGTCGGGGAGCCAGGCGAAGTCGGTGAAGTCGTACGGCGCGAGCCCGGTGGGCGTTTCGCGCAGCACGAACCCGGCGGGCAACACCGGCGCCGCGTCGTCGGCCACCGCGGGAACCGCGGAGACGGGGGCCAGCGCCACGGCCAAGATCGCGGCCGTGACCAGTGAACGGAACTTCTTCCAGGCCATCAAGGCCCCCTCTCGTGAGCGACCGGATATCGCGCGGAAAAGCGGCGCCGTTACCTCATCCGGGTGCTGTGGGAGAAGTTCGGCCCAAACCGTGATCAAGCGGCAGTCACCAGCGCGGGCGCGAAAAGGAAGCGGGGGCACCGGTTCTCCGGCACCCCCGCTTCGCGATCACCCTCGCGTCAGGGCACGACCTGCACGACGTCGCCGACGTGGAGGGTGTTGAAGAACTTCAGCGACGACGTCGCCGACAGGTGCACGCAGCCGTGCGAGTACGTCTTCAGGCTGCCGGTGTGGAAGGCGTCACCTGGGTAGAAGAAGACGGAGTTCGGCATCTCGGCGTTGTCGAACTCGTGGCTGTAGTGCATCTTCTCCTTGCTGGTGACGCTGAAGGTGCCCGTCGGCGTCGGGTTGCCCTTGCGCCCCGGCAGCATCGAGACGGGGCCGTAGATCACCTTGCCGTCCCGCAGCAGCCACGCCTTGTGCGCGGAGATGTCCACGCAGGCGGCGGTGCCGGACGCGGCGACGGCCTTCGCGCACGGCACGGTGGCCGACGTGGTCTTCGCCTTGGGCTTGCTGGTGGTCGTCGGCTTCGTGCTCGTCGGCTTGGGCGTCGACGTCGAGGTGGCCGGCGACGACGTGGTCGTCGGAGCCGCCGCGGTCGTGGCGGGGGCACTGCTCGACGTGGCCGTCGCCGGGACCTCGGCCCCCGCGGCCACGGCGCCACCGCCGGTCACCGATCCGGGGGCGGGCGAACCGCCGGAGCACGCGGCCAGCAGGAACGCGCCGGAGGCCGCCACCGCGGCCACCGAGAGCCGGCTCACGAGAAGCCTCTTCACGATCAGGTACCCCCAGCGAATTCGGTCGGGTCGAACGGTCACCGGCATAGACGAGCGGCCCCCGGGGGTGGTTGCGAGCCGAAGGTCACGATTCGGGTGGAGCGTGTTCCTCCACCCCCGGGTGGAGGACGGGATCCACCCGGAACCCGTCCGGGAGCCGACGAGATCGCGGGCGAAACCGGCGAGTCTGGAGAAACCACCGAACGAGGAGTCCCGATGAACTTCGGCCCGCTGACCATCGTCGTCTACGTCGCTCTCGCCGCCCTGGTCCTGTACCGGGTCGTCTACAAGCAGCTGCGCGGCACAATGCTGAGCCGCAAGTCGCTCGTGACGCTGCCGCTCGTGCTGACCGCGATCGGCGTGGTGACCATCGTCGACGCGCTGCCGAAGGCGAGCACCGGCGAGCTGGCACTGCTCGGCGCCGACATCGCGGTGCTGGTCGTGCTGGGCCTGGGCCGCAGCGCGAGCACCACCCTCACGCGGCAGGGCAACACCACGTTCCAGAAGGGCTCGGCACTCACCCTCGTGCTGTGGCTCGCGACGATCGGCGCCCGCGTCGGCTTCGGCTTCCTCGGCGGCTATCTGGGCATCGACGACAGCCTGACCTCGGCGTCGATCATGCTGACGCTCGGCCTGAGCATCGGCATCCAGAACGCGCTCACCTACTACCGGATCGAGCAGCGCGGCCTGCCGCTCGCCGAGCAGAGCCGGCCGGTGCGCGCCTGACCGGTTTCCCCGCTCGTCCTCCCGGTCCGCACGGACCGGGAGGATTTCGTCATCCCGGGACCTGTCCGACGACGCGGGCGTACATCCGCGCCGGACTCGGGACCGGCGACGGGTGGAGGAACCCGGGCAACGGGGGCAGGTCGCGGACGAAGGGGCACAGCCGATCGTAGAGCACGTCGGCGCCGGCCGGGCGGGCCGCCGGGTCCTTCGCGAGCGTGGCGGCGAGCACGGCGTTCAGCGCGGCCGGCACCCCGAACACGGCGGGTGGCGCCTCCTTCACCTGCTTGTCGAACACGGCGTACGCGGTGGGACCGGTGAACAGCTGACGGCCGGTGAGCATCTCGTGCAGCGCGCACCCCAGGGCGTACAGATCGCTTCGCGGCTCCGACTGGCCGCGTTGGATCTGCTCCGGCGCCATGTACGACGGGGTGCCGAGCAGCTGACCGGCGCGGGTGAAGCGCGCGACGTCGGCTTCGCGCAGCACGGCGAGGCCGAAGTCCATCACCTTGACGCTGCCGTCGGGGCACAGCATGAGATTGGCGGGTTTGAGGTCGCGGTGACAGATGGCGCGGGCGTGGGCCGCGGCGAGCACGGCCGCCGTCTGGGCCGCGATCGCCGCCGCCCACGGCACGGGCAGCGGCCCGTGCTCGGCGAGCAGGTCGGCGACGGTGACCCCCTCGACGAACTGCATGACCTGGAACAACCGGTCGTCGTGGGTGCCGAAGTCGTACAGCGTCGGCACACCGGCGTGGTCGAGTGTCGCGAGGATGCGGGCTTCGCGGGCGAAGCGCTCTTCGAGCTCTTCGTCACGGCCGGGCAGCCGCAGCAGCTTGAGCGCGACGCGGCGGCCGAGGTGCCGGTCGTGCCCACGGTGCACCGCGCCCATGCCGCCGCGGCCCAGCGGCAGCTCGTCGACCTCGTAGCGATCGGCGATGAGCATGGGTTCCCTTCAGGCGCCGGGCCGGAGCCGTCCTTCGGCGAGCGCGGCAAAGCCTAGCCGGACCAGGTCACGGCCGATTTCGGCCGTCTGCCGCAGGGCCCGGTCGAACTCCGCGAGAGCGGTGAAAGCGGCGCCGTAGGCACGTTGTTCGGCCAGCGGGTAGCGCGGCACCTTCAGCCGGCGCGCGTCGATGCGGGTCGACGCCGAGTGCACCGGGAAGTCGGCGGCGCGCAGGCAGCCGGCGAAGAACTCGGCGTCGAGGCGGGCGGGATCCACGCGGTAGAGCGAAAGTGCGGGACCGAGGCGGACTGGTGGTCCACTGTGGACCATGACGGCGCCGGTGACGGAGGCGATGACGTCGCCTGCTTCGGCGATCACCGCCGCGTCGTCGGGCGCGGCGCGCCCCGTGGGTGGACCACCGGCGAGGACATCGTCGGGGGTGAGGACGGGTTCGTCGCCCCCGGCGGTGCGCGCGGGCGCGTGGTGGATCTCGAGCGCACCGGCCTTCACGAGCTCGCCGACGGTGGTGTGCGCGGGTTCCTCCCCGGTGGGTTCGAGCGGCGGGAGGTCGAGGCTCACGCTGCCGAAAAGCCGTTGTGCGGCCAGGAAAGCCTGGCCGGGGTCCTCGCGCGCGGTGCGGCGCTGGGCGGGGGTGAGGTCGACGTCGTCGTCGAGGAGGTCGATGATCCGCTCGCCGGCGCCGGTTTCGACGTGCTCGCGCCAGAGCTCTTCCACGGCGTCCACCGTGGACTCGGCGAGCAGGACGGTGGCGGGTGGCCGGGCGCCCGGCCCGGGTCTGGTGAGCAGCCACAGGTCGGCGCCGGGGGCGAGGGTGAGGACGGCGCGCAGGGCGCCGGCGCGCAGGAGGTTCGCGCGGATGCGCTTGCCGCTGCGGCGCCCGGCGGCCGCGCCGGGCATGAGGATCGCGACGGTACCGCCGGGTTTGGCGTGCGCCAGGCAGTGCTGCACCCACGCGAGCTCCGATTCACCGCGCGGCGGCAGGCCGTACACCCAGCGCGCGTCCCCGACGAGCTCTTCGTGGCCCCAGGCGCGCGCGTTGAACGGCGGGTCGCAGAGGACGACGTCGGCCTGCTGACCGGCGAACGCGTCTTCGCGCAGGGAATCACCGGCGTGGACTTCGGTGTCCGCGCCGGTCAGCCGCAGCCGCAGCGCGGCGATGCGGGCCGTGGTGAGGTCGCTGTCCTGGCCCTGCGCGCGGACCGCTCCGCTGGCGAGCAGGAGCGAACCGAAGCCACACGCGGGGTCGAGCACGGTGGTCCCCTTCGCACCGGTGAGGCTGACCATCAGGCGGGCGTACGCGGGGGCCGTGGGCGAGACCCGGCGGGAGTGGGCTTCGAAGTAGCGCTCGCAGAGCTGCTCGAACACGGTGGCGGCGCCGTCGAGTGCGGCCGCTTCGGCCAGAAACGTCCGCAGCTCGGCGTCGTCGGCCAGCGCCGCGGTGGCCCGCACGAACACCCCGGCGGCACCGCCCACCGGCGTGCGGCCGTCGCCGTAGTCTCCTGGGTGGTCACCGTCGACGCCGCGGCCCTCCACCCCGCGGCCGCCGCTGACGGCGCCACCGCCGGCCGTGTTGCCACCCGCGCCGCGGCCACCAGCGGCGGCGCCCGCACGGCCATCACCAACGCGCCCACCGGCGAGGTCCACACCACTGTCAGGACGGCCACGCTCGCCGCGACCGTCGACAGCAGCGCCGCGGCCTGCCTTGTCGCCACCCGCGCCGCGGCCACCAGCGGCGGCGCCCGCACGGCCATCACCAGCACGCCCACCGGCGAAGTCCACACCACCGGCAGCGCTGCCACGCTCGCCGCGACCGTCGACAGCGCCGCCGTCAGCGAGGTCTGCACCACCGGCACGACCGCCACCCGAACCGCGGCCACCGCTGACGGTGCCACCGCCGGCGTTGTCGCCGTCCGCGCCGCGGCCACCAGCAGCGGCACCCGTACGGCCATCACCAGCACGCCCACCGGCGAGATCCGCACCACCGGCAGCGCTGCCCGCCACACCGCGGCGTGCGTTGTCGCCGTCCGGGCCATGGCCGCCGGCGGCGACGCCGTCGCCGAAGCACACCTCGCCGGCTACGCTGCGACCCGCGTTGACATCCGGGCCACGGCCATCGCCGGCCGCGGCGAGGCGTTCCAGGTACTCGCCGGCGGCGGCGACGCGTTCGCCCAGTTCCAGGTCGTCGCCGAGGGCGCGCAGGCGCTGCCACGCGCGGTCGACCGGAGCGAGCTCGACGGGCCGGCCGCGGCTGCTGAGCCACTCCTGTACCTCAGGCAGGGAGAACAGCGGGCTGGACGCCGTGCCGCCGACGGGCCGTGGGAAGTCGCCGTGGCGGCGGCGCCAGTTGCTCACCGCGGCGCGGCGCACCCCCGCGAGCCGGGCGATGTCGGCGGCGTTGACCGTCGCGGAGTCGTCCATGGTCAGCACGATAGCTGATGCCTGGGGTTTCCATCGTTTTGCTTGTTAACTCAGTCAACCAATGGTTTCATGGTGACATGGTCACCAACCAGACCCGGTTCACCCTGCGGTACGCCGCGGGCTCCGACACCGGGCGACGACGCTCGATCAACGAGGATTCCGTCTACGCCAGCGGGCGGCTGCTCGCCGTCGCCGACGGTATCGGTGGTCAGCCCCACGGGGAAGTGGCCAGTGCCACGGCGGTCGGCGTGCTCGCAAGCCTCGACTCGGAACTGCGCTCGCTCGACCTCGCGTCGCTCGACCTGCAGGCCACCCTCGCCGACGGCGTCCGCCGCATCGGCGAGCGCCTCGCCGAGGTCGCCGAGCAGGACCCGGCCACGCACGGCATGGGGACCACGCTCACCACCCTGCTCTTCGACGGCGTCCGCTTCGCCGCCGCCCACATCGGCGACTCCCGCGGCTACCTCCTGCGCGCCGGTGAGCTCCACCGCATCACGCGTGACCACACCCTCGTGCAGGCCCTCGTCGAAGACGGCCGCATCTCGCAGGCCGACGCCGTCGACCACCCGCGCCGCTCACTGCTCATGAAGGCACTGCAGAGCACCGGCTCGGGCGAGCCCGACGTCTGGGAGTTCACCCCCGCCGCCGGCGACCGCATCTTGCTCTGCTCCGACGGCCTCACCGCCGGCGCCGCTGAACCCGCCATCGCCGAGGTGCTCGCCACCGGCACCCCCGAGGAAACCGTCCCGGCCCTGATCACCCTCGCCAACGACGGCGGCGGGCCCGACAACATCACCATCGTGGTCGCCGACGTCCTCCCCACCTGACGGACCACCTGCGAAGCCGCCCCACCCCATCCGGTATTCTTCCCTACGGAGGATTGGCCGAGCGGCCTAAGGCGCACGCTTGGAAAGCGTGTTGGGTTCACGCCCTCGCAGGTTCGAATCCTGTATCCTCCGCCGCAGTATCAGGCGAAACGCCGGGTGGCCACTTCGGATCACCCGGCGTTTTCCGTTTCAGCCTCACCGCCGGTCTCAACACGTCCGCCCAGGGCGTTCCCATCACCGCCGTCATCCGGTTTGAGTGACAGACGACTGGCCTCAAGCGGCGACCTGCGCAGAGCTGATGAACCAGGAGCCCGACTCGACGTCAACCGGTTCGTCAACCCAAGGCTGCACGATGGCTGCGATCTCGGCGGTCATCGGCCACACGTTCATGATCCAGCCCTCGGGCGTCATCTCGACCTGCCCGCGCAACGGCTCGATGACCTCTGGTGGCAGGTCCCACGACCGTTCGAGGAACTCGCCCGCACCGAACTTCTCCACCATGTTGACCACAAGCACCGCGCGACAATAGCCATGGCCACCCACCGGCGGCCTTCGTGATCGGCAAGGCAGCCTTGGCCACCTTCGGCGCTTCCTCGCCTCCGTCGGCTCGGTCTGCAGTGACCTCCGGTGCCTCGCCTTCCCCGGCGATTTGCGCTCTCCGCCTCTTTCAGCGCAGTGCGGATGGCCCTTCGGCACCAGCCGGGCGCGTTCAGCGGGCAGGACTGACGCCGCGGGGAGGATTGCGCCCCGTGGGGGCCCGGGGCACAGTGATTCGAGTCCGCTCGCGTCACCCGGCCGGGGATGGGCGACCGCGGGGACGATCCCGACACGCGGTCCGCAGGGAGGGCTGTGAGTGCTGAAGCGGTGGTGCTGGGGCTGCTCTGCGCGGTACGGGCGATACCGCTCGCGGTGGTCTATGCACTGCTGAGGGCGCGCAACCCACGGCGGTTGCTTGCGGCCTACATCACGGCCGGAGCGATCGTCAGCCTCGCGGTGGGTATCGCGGTCGTGGGCTGGCTCGACGCGCGCGCCGCGTCGGCCGGGTCGTCGACCGCGCGCGAGGTGGTCTACGTCGTGATCGGGGTCGGCGCGCTGTCCTACGCGGGCGGTTTCTGGAGCGGCCGGATCGGCAACGGCTCCGCGGACCGCCCGAGCCGGGGGCTGACGAACCCCGACGGCGCCGTCGCCCGGTGGCTGCGCAAACCCACGGTCGCCGGCGCGCTGGCGTCCGGCGCGCTGACGAACCTGCCCGGACTGTTCTACATCGCTGGGCTGGCCGCGATCCTGGAAACCGCACCCAGCCTGCTGAACAGCGTCGTGCAGGTCGTCGTCTTCAACCTGTTGCGATTCGCCGTCCCGGTCACCGCGCTCGCCTTGCTCGCCCTGCGGCCCGACACCACCCGCACGGTGATCGATGCGATCCACGACTGGGCCCTCCGCCACAGCCGGCCGGTGGTCACCGGCGTGTTCGGGGTGGTGGGGATTTACCTTTCCGTCAAGGGAGTGGTGGGCTTGCTGGACTGAACGGGCCGGCCCTCCAGGCTGGTGTGCCACATCTCGAAGTGTCCAATGAACCGACCGCAACCCGGCACGCACCTCGGCGGCGAACAGCTCCGGCTGCTCCCAGGCGGCGAAGTGGCCGCCCTTGTCGAGGCGGTTGTGTGGATAAGGTGGGAATAAGCCTCCTCGGCCCAGCTCCGCGGTACCTGGTACAGCTCGTCCGGGAAGACGCTCACCGCTACCGGGAGGGAGACGCCCTTCGGGTCGAAGAAGCCGAGCTTGTTCTCCCCGTACAGCCGTCCCGAAGAAACCCCGTGTTCGTCTGCCAGTAGTGGGTGATGTTGTCGAGCACATCGTCTCGGGTCAGGCCCTCGGCCTGTCCGTCGAAGGCGCGGGCGATCAGCGCCAGGCCGGCCGAGTCGTGGTCCAGCATCCAGGCGGCGAGGCCGATGGGTGAATCCGCGATCCCGTACAGCGTCTTCGGGTGTGTGCCCATCTCGAGGGCGTAGGCCACGTCGGTGGTGAAGAACTCCTTCAGCTTCTCGTAGAGGCGCGTTCCCTCGCCGGGCAGATCGGACGGCGCCGGGCCGCCGGACTGGACGGCTTGTGCGACGTCGCGCCGGACGGCTCCGGGGAAGTTGGTGTGGATGGCGATCAGCCCCGCAGGCGCTTGTGCACCCATCAGATCGACGATCTGCCCGCCCAATCGCCAGTGGCGACGTAGCGGTCGTACCCCAAGCGCTCCCTCAGCTCGGCCCAGGCGCGCGATGTGCTCGGGGCCCCAGCCGGTGGGGTCCGGCTTGCCCGAGTACCCGTAGCCGGGCAGCGACGGGATCACCAGGTGGACAGCGTCCGCTTCGCTCGCGCCGTGCGCCGTCGGGTCGCGAGCGCACCGATGATCTTCAGCTGCTCGATGACGGAGCTGGGCCAGCCGTGCGCGACGAGCAGCGGCAACGCGTACTCGTGTTTCGAGCGAACGTGGATGAAATGAATGTCGAGACCGTCGATCTCGGTGATGAAATGTGGCAGTGTCTTCAGTTTCTCTTCGCACCTGCGCCAGTCGTACTCGTTCGCCCAATAACGCGCGAGCGCGTGCATCGTCGCGAGCTGCACGCCTTGCGAAATATCCGCGACGGGCTCCTTTTCAGGCCTGCGATCTGCCAGGATGCGCGCACGCAGGTCAGCGAGATCCGCTTCGGGGTCTCGATCTTGAATGGCCGGATGGCTTGGGCGTGTACCGTCCTTTCCGTCGTGACAGACATGCGTCTTCTCGGTTGAATGTGTTTGGTCGGCACAAGGTCGGTGAGTGGCCGGCGGAAGCGACGGAGAAGCCGAGCGACCGGAAAGCGGAGCGGGAACTCAGCCCGCGCCCTTGCGAAGCCCGCGACTATGCCATCGGAGCACCGGCGTTCCCCCACCCGAAACGAGTGATACGCCGGTCGATAATGGCCGAAGCGAGTACCTGAAAAGCACTCATGACGGTTGTCACGGCACAACTCCGGTTCAGGTGGACCGCGGGCCACTGTTCTGCCGAACCGGTTCGCGGACCGAGCCGAGCGGAATTCGTCCCCTGATGATCGAACAGCCGGACGAGTGAGCCACGCCCCGGCGGGCGAACTTCCCCCGGATCGGACTGCCACTGTTTCGACCGGCCGCTGTCTCGCGGTTCGTCGTCGCAGCCCGCGATTGCCCGTCCCGCTTGGCCGATCGTCGCGGCCCACCGGGCACCGGCAACCGCAAGCGCCCGCACTCCGTTGTGGGTAGTGGGTCAACGGTCTCACCCGGGAGTGCGTGATGGAGTTCGTCCTCGTCCACGGTGCGTGGCAAAGCGAATGGGCCTGGGCCGGTGTCGCCGCCCGGCTGAGGGAGGCGGGGCACCGCGTGCTCGCACCGACGCTCCGTGACGCGGAAGCCGGCAACCCCGAGCGTGCCGCTGTCACGCTCACCACGATGGGCGAAGGGCTCGTCGAGGACATCCAGGCGGCGGAGCCCCGGCCGGTTCGTGCTCGTGGCGCACAGCGCGGGCGGTCCCGTCGCGCAGTTCGCGGCGGACCGGCTCGCGGAGAAGGTCAAGCGAGTGGTGTTCGCCGACGCGTTCGTACTGCGCGACGGCGAATGCGTGAACGACCTGGCGCCCCGGGAAAACGTGGCCGAAGGCGAGGCGGCGAAGAACGCCGACGGCACCATCCCGGTGCACCCCGAGACGTGGTCGGAGCTGTTCACCTACGGCGCCGCGACGGCAGCGCCGCTCGTGCCGATCCCCGCGCGCTGGGTGACCGACCGCGTCGCCCTCCCGCGGTTCTGGAAAGTCGAATTACCTTCCAGTTACGTGTTTTTCACCGACGACCGCTCCGCACCGCGCGCCGCGTTCGAGGCCTTGACGGCCCGGCTCGGCGACCCGCGGCGCGTGGAGTGCGCGGGCCCCCACGAGGCGCTCCTGACGCATCCCGAGGGCGTTGCCGAAGCGTTGCTGGTCGCTTCGAAGGACTAGCGACGGGGTAGCCGAGGACTGGCGGAAGCCGTCGCGAAGGGACCCGCTACGCTCCTTCGCAGACTTGATCGTAGAAGTTCGGAGAGGTTCATCGGTGTCACGAATACCGGCCTGACCTGGGCGCGGCCACTCGCGCGCGAACCTCGAAACCCGCAGGTCACCAAGGCTGGAACACGGCTCGAGGCTCACGCACGCGAGGCCCGCCCCCTAGGCCCCGGACGTCACCCGCGTCCGGGGCCTTGTCGATTCTCCCCGCGTTCCTCACTTACCGAAGACACCTGATCACGCTAAGTTTGTATGTGGTCGTTCCAGCCCCGACGCACCGAGGAGTCCGCCCCCATGCCCGGAGTGGAAGAGATCCGCGCTGGCATCGCACTCGCGAACGAGAAAGCGTCCGCGAGCATCGCCGCCTTGCAGCAGGCAGCGCAATCTCTCGAAGAGGCCCAGCTGTCGCTGTCGCAGGCGACGCAGGGCAGCAGCCAGCACGAGGTCAACCAGGCCCACGGCCTGCTGGCCGAAGCGCTGAACGGGATCACCGGGATGCAGAGCACCATCCAGGCCTCGATCTCGTCGGCCGACTCCTACTCGAGCCGGCTGTAGCTCCATGTCGGGACTCGCCGAGATCCACCAGTTGCTCACCGCCGCGCAGACCGGGCTCACCGACGGGCGCGCCCACGCCGAGCGGGCCAAGTCCCTGCTCGGAGACGCCCGCCGGGCGCTCGTCGACGCGCAGGCGAAGGCCGATCCGTGGCTGCCGACGCAACTGGACCAGGCCGACGAGGGACTCGACCACCTCCTCACCCGCCTAGCCGCCGCCGACGACCTGGTGAGCGGATACCAGTCACGCCTGTAGGGACGACCGCGTCATGAGCGACACCGATGGCCAGTAAGTCCGCCGAGCAGCGCAACCGCGTGCAGACGGCCCTGGACCGGGTCCGGCACCAGATCGGGCTCGTGCTCGGTGCTGCCGCCGGCGCCCGTGAAGCGGCCGAGGCCGAGGTGGCGCGGCTCGCGCTCGAGCAGGAAATCGTCAAGGTCGGCATGAACCAGGCCGACACCGAACAGCAGACCGAGTGGGCGCGCCACCCCGCCGCGCACGAGGTGTTCGCGTCGCTCGGCGCGGTGCGCAACGCGTTCTACACCGACTGGAGCTCGGGCCCGGGCGCCCTGCGGGACCTGGTGGCGGCCGCTGCCACGGGGCCCGCGGGGCGGCCGCCGAGCGAGTGGCTCGGCCGGGTGGGGACCAACCCCGGCATCACGGCGCCCGAGCTGTGGCGCGTGGGCTCGGCGACGGCGGCCGGCCGCGACATCTCGCGGACGTTCGACGTTGCCGTGCCCTTGCTCGACGAATCGCACCTGCAGATCACGTCGGCGCCGAAGACCCGGCCGGTGATCGACGGCATCGTGCAGAACCTGCTGATGCGCGTGCTCTCGACGTTCGAACCGGGTGCGGTGAAGATCCACCTGTGGGACATCGGGCAGCTCACCGCGATCCTGCCCGACCTCTACCCGCTCAGCCGGACCAGCGCGCTGTCGCTGTACGACCCGACGCGGCTGGAGGACCTGCTCGACGAGCTCGCCGGGCACATCCGCCGCATCCACGCCACGGGCATGCAGGCCGGCCACACGTCGCTGCGTGAGCTGCGCCGGGCCAGCGGCCAGCGCGTGGAGCCGTACCGGATCGCGGTGCTCTACGGCAACGGCGAGACGCTGGAACCCGAGCTGGCGCGCGACCTCAAGCGCGTGGCCAGCGGCGCGCTCGCCGCCGGGATCTGCCTGATCCTGATCGACGTGCCGACGGCTGTGAGCGCGTCGGTCGAATCGCTCAGCCTCGTCGACGAGCGCCGCGCGGTGAGCAGCATGACGGGCACCGACCTCGTCGTGGACCTCGACCCGCCGCTGCCCTCGGGCCAGGTGATCCGCGCCGCGGGCCGGATCGCGGAGGCGCTGATCGCCAAACAGGGCGGGCCGCGGTCGTTCGCCGACCTGCTGCCGACGGAGTTCGGCCAGGAGAGCTCGGCCCGGGAACTGCGTGCACCCGTCGGGTTCTACGAGGGCGAAGCCGTCGAGGTCGTGATCGGCGACGCGAGCCCCCACGCGCTGATCGGCGGCCCCAGCGGTTCGGGCAAGACAAACTTCCTGTACGCGCTGCTGGGCAGCCTCGCCGCGCGCTACTCGCCCGACGAGCTGTCGCTGTACCTCCTGGACTTCAAGGAGGGCGTGTCGTTCGCGGGCCTGGCGCCCGGGCGCAAGGACGCGAGCTGGCTGCCGCACGCGCGGCTGGTGGGCGTCAACGTGAACACCGACCGCGAGTTCGGCCTGGCGCTGCTGCGGTTCCTGGCCGACGAGCTGCGCCGTCGCTCGGCGGCGGCGAAGGAGCACGAGGTCACTAACCTGGCCGACCTGCGCGAGCAGGACCCGGGCGGGCACTGGCCGCGGATCGTCGCCGTGATCGACGAGTTCCAGTACCTGTTCGCCGGTCGGGATCAGGTCACGGCGACGGCGACGCAGCTGCTGGAGGACATCGCGCGGCGCGGGCGGTCGCAGGGTATCCACCTCGTGCTGGCGAGCCAGGACGTCGCCGGCATCGAGGCGTTCTGGGGCAAACCGGCCGTGTTCGAGCAGTGCACGCTGCGCATCGCGATGCCGAAGGCGCGGCGCGTGCTGGCGGAGACCAACAACGCGGCGGTGTCGGCGCCGAAGTGGCACGCCGTGATCAACCACGACTCCGGTGTCGCGCACGGCAACCTGCTGGCGCACATCCCCGACGCAAGCAGCCGCAACGTGTTCGTGGAGCTCCAGCACAAGCTGTGGGAGCTCTACTCGGGCCGGTTCCCGCGGCCCCGGCTGTTCGACGGCGCGCACTCGCCGGTGCTGGAGCAGTTCCCGGCCTACACCGAGCTCAAGCCGAACTCGCGGCCGCGCGCGCTGCTGGGCCAGTCGATCGACGTCACGGAGTCGGCGCAGGGAGTGGAGCTCCCGCGGGCGCCGGGCCGCAACGTCGCCGTGCTGGGTGGTGCGTCGGCCGAAGCACTGTCCATCATGGACTCGGCGGCGCGGTCGCTTTCCCGCCAGTTCGAGATCGGCGAGGTCGAATTCGTGCTGCACTGCCCCATCGAGGCGTGCGCGCCGGCCGTGCTGGAGCTGACGGAGCGGCTGCGAGCCGAGGGGCACGTGGCCGAGCTGGTGGAGGACCTGCCGGCTTCCCTCGGCCCGATCGTCGAGTCCGGTTCGGACGGTCCGTCGCGGATCCTGTTGCTGTACGGCGTGGACGCGGCCTTGCCGGCGCTGGAGGCCAAGGAGCCGGGCCAGCTCAAGAGCGGGCTCGACCACCTGCGCACGGTGCTGAAGACGGGCCCGGGCCACGGCCTGCACACCATCGGCTGGTGGCGCAGCATCGCGCGGCTCAAGGACACCCTCGGCTTCGGCGGCACCGACGACATCGGTACGTGGGCGGCGCTCGACGTGCAGGGCAACGAGCTCTCGCCGTTCGCCGCCGGGCAAGTCGTGCACTGGTCGCCGCGGCCGGGGCGCGCGTTGTTCTTCGACCGCACCACACACGGTGCGCCCGAGGTGATCATCCCGTTCCAGCGGCCCGAAACCTCCGGAGAGGCGACATGACGGACGGCGGCAGCGCGGCCATGCGCTACAAGGAGATCGTCGGCCTGGCCCGCGGTTCGGCCGACAACCTGCGGGCTTGGGAGCTCGCCCGGGCCGAGGAGATCGAGCACCAGCTGGCCGACGCCCACGCGGCCGTCGCCGCCGCGAAGGAACGCGAGGAGAAGGCCGCCGAACGCGCGACGCGCTGGTGGAAGATGGCGCTGCACAACGTCGCGCGCCTGAACTTCGTCGAGGCCCTCGACGACCCGCAGCCGGTGCCGACCGCGCGGCCGCAGTACCTGGACCGGTACCTGGAGGAAGTGAAGCCCTCCTACCAGGAGCTGGTGCAGGCCGTGCTGGCACTGGGCTGGCGGGCCAAGCGCTGACCGAAGCGGCCGAGGCGGGCGGGTGGCGCCCCGGCCGCCTTGCCCGGTCAGACGACGTCGCTGTACAGCAGGACGGTGCCGCCCGCCGTACTGGCGGTGATCCCGCAGTTCAGTTTGTGGCCGGACAGATCCGGGGTGACGGTGAGCGTGGGGCTCGTCGCGCCCTCGACCGGGACGTAGAACTCGAAGCCGTTCGACGGGTCGACTTTGTTGTAGTACCAGGCGTAGTCCGCCTTCGCCGGCGGCGTGCTCCACTTCGGAGCTTCGCAGGTGAGCGTAGCGCCGGCGGCCTTGGTGCCCGTGATGGCCGGCTCCGTGTCCGCCATCGGCGCGAGCGGGGGCCGGGGTTGCGTCAGGAACGAGCGCATCGCGGCCGCGTCGCCGAACCCGTCGACGGTCGGCTCACCGCACTGTTTACCCGCGGTCTCGCCCGCGAAGCTGACGATGCCGGCGAGCCGGTCGCCCAACGGCGTCTTCTCGACCAGCGGCCCTCCGCTGTCGCCGGGGCAGACGGTCGCGGTGCCCTGCGTGCACAGCACCGAGGGGCCGTCCAGCATCGCCGGGTCGGCCAGGCCCGCGGCGCACGTCCGGTCGTCGATCACGCTCAGCCGGGCGTGCTTGAGCTGGTCGCCCAGCGCGGCCGTCGGGTCCTTCGGGTCCGGTGCCTTGGTGAGGCCGTGGCCGTAGACGTCCACAGTGGACCCCGGCTTCGGCGCGGTGCGCGCCACCGGCAGCGTCGGCACGCCGAACACGGGGTGCGCCAGCTTGATGACCGCGGCGTCTTCGGCCGCGCTCGACTTCTCGAAGCTCTGCGGGTCGAGCGGCGACGGGATCAGCCGGAACGCCGGATCCACCGACCACCCGGCGATCGGCACGACCCGCCCTGGCTCCTGCGACAGCGTCCCGCCGCCGAGGTGCACCTCGAGGTGGGTGGGGTCCCCGTGGTCGAGGCAGTGCGCCGCCGTCGCCACCCGGTCGGGGGCGATCAGTGCGCCGCCGCAGCTCTCTCGCTGCACCAGCGGCTGGTCGCCCTTGAACGTGATCGTCGCCATCCACGGCGCCGCCCCGGCCTGGGCGGGTTCCCCGCCGGACACCGCCAGCGCCGGGGCCGCCACCGCCGTGCCGGCCGCCAGGACAGCGGCGCACACGGTCAGAATCCTCCGCATCGGACCTCCTTCGTCGTTGGTCCGAACGTACGAATCCCGGCCCACCGCGGACAACGCTCGCCGGGGTGATCACGCCGTACGCCTTTCAGCGGATGGTTGCGCGCCGATCGGCCAGTTGTTCCAGGCCACTGCGTCGGTGACCCGCGCACAAGAATCGCCAGTACGAGATGGCCCGGTTCCTCTGCCTGGCCCACGCTGAATTCGAGGTGGAGGACCTACCAGATGTACGAGGCCCAGCAGCCAACATCGACTCCACCGATGCAGCCGAAGGACAAGAGCATCCGTGTCACCGTGATCAGTCTCGTCGGCACGCTGGGGACAGCGTTGATCGCAGCTGTGTCATCCAGCATCACCAGTTCGGTGCAGCACCAACCCACCGCAAAACGCGCCGTCGAGCCCCCCAGCCTCGACTGCCACGGCGGAGAAGGCAGTGCAGGTGACATTCAAGCTGGATGATCCACCTCAGCTACGCCACGACGTTCGGCCCGGACAACCAGTCACGGCAAGCCTTCAACTCGGCGCAGCACACGAACTGGCAATCACCTGCACCGGCAGCCTCGAGCTCGAATCGGTGTGCGACATCGAGGGGCAGTTCGTCATCGATAACCCGACGCTGTCCGCCTGGCTCGGCTAGTTGTTCCAGGCCACCGCGTCGGTGACCAGGCAGTCGGCACTCGCGACCTTCACGGTCAACCGGAACGGACGGCCCTTGGCCGTGTTGCCGCAGACGATGCTGCCCTCGTGGAGAAAGGGCAATTCGGTGCTGCCATCGGCCCCGGCCAGGGTCTGGCAGTCATCGCGGCCGGGGAGGCCGTGGTCGACCCAGTTGCGCAGCCGGGTGCCGCCCGCGGTGTGCAGGTCGCCGACGTCGATCGATCTGAGGTCGCTCTGGTCCGCGGTCGCGGGTGGATTCCGGTCGAGGTTGACGGTGCCGAACGTGACCTGGCCCGAGGAGCCGACGGCCGGGTCCGCGGGTGGCTGGGATTCGGTGGTCGCAGCCCGTGCAGCCGGGTGGTTCTCACCGCCTGCCGTGACGGTGACCGTCGCGGTCGGCGGCGCTGGGCTGCTGCCGGGGGCGCTGGCCCGGCCGACGAAGAACCCGGCCCCGGTCAACGCCGTGATCAGCGCGGCGATCGCGGTGATCCACTGGTGCCCGAGCGTGCCCCAGCCGGGTCTTCTTGGCCTTGGCCTCGTCCGCCACCACGCCCCGTCCGTAACCAGCCGCCGGATTGTAGCCAGCCGGCGGACACACCGAAGGCCACCGTCGTGAAACGGTGGCCTTCGGCCGCCCGGGAACCTACTTGCGTGGAGCGGTCCGCCCCAGCAGCTGGTCCAGGTAGTCCAGCAAGTCGTTCGCCAGGTCTTCCGGCTTGTTTCCCGCCGAGGGCCGGAAGCGCACGATCTGCGGGTCGTGGTCGCTCGCCTGGTCGGCGAACTCCGCGTTGATGTGGACGACGTCGTAGTCCACGCCGCGCAGCGCCGGCGAGGCCAGGATGTGGTCCAGGACCTGCGACTGGCCCTCGAAGACGTAGCTGTAGCGCTCGGCGGCCGGCAGCGTCGTGATGAGGTCCGTCAGCCCGCCGGACGTCAACTGGGCCAGCGCCGGCGAGAACTGGTAGTCGTTCAGGTCACCGGCGACCACGACGTTCGCGTTGCGGTCGGCCGAAAGCAGCTGCGAGACGAACCCCTGCAGCACCGTCGCCTGCTTCTGGCGCTGCACCTCCGAGCTGCGCACCGGCGGCTGGAACCGCCCGTGCGTCGGCTGGTCGCCGCCCTTCGAGTTGAAGTGGTTGGCGATCACGAAAACCGTGCGGCCCCGGAAGACGAACTCGCCCGCCAGCGGCTTGCGGCTGTCGGTCCACGCGTCGTTGGTGGGGTCGACGCGGCCCGGGGACTGCGTCAGGTGCACCTTGCCGTGGTCCTTCACGACGCCGGCCGAAGGCGTCGAGCTGCCGCCCGGACGGTCCACGAAGGACACTCGCGCCGGGTTGAACAGGAAACCGACGCGGATGTTGCCGCCCGGTTCGCCGCCGTCCTGGTCATTGGCCGGGTCGATTTCGCGCCACTGGTAGTGCGGACCGCCCGCCGCGACGATCGCGTCGGTGAACTTCTCGAGCGTCACGTCGGCCGTGACGACACCGTCGTCGGTGGCGCCGTCGTTGTCCTGGATCTCTTCCAGGTTCACGATGTCCGGGGCCGCCAGGTTGTCGACGACACCGTGGGCGAGCTGCGCGAACTTCGTGTCCGGGTCGGACGGTGCGAGGTTCTCGACGTTGTACGTCGCCACCGCGAGCTGGCCCGGGCGCTGCCGCGCCGTCACTTCCTTCTGCAGGTGGTTGTCCTTAGCCGGACCCAGCTGCGACGCGAAGAGCGTGTAGCCGCCGAAGCTGCTGTACTCCACCGGGCCGGCGGTGACGCCGGTGAGCACGTCACCGGTGTTGACCTTCGGGAACGGCTGCTGGTCGAACGGGATGATCGACTGGACCTTCAGCACCCCGGTGTTGATCTTGTCGTAACCGAGGTAGACCGTGCCGCCGCGCGGCGTCGGGTTCTGCTGCGGCTTCGTGGTCACGTACAGCTCGTCGAAGTCGTTGCTCGGGCCGACCACGCGGGCGTCGGAAATGCTGATGATCTCGCTCTCGTGCGACTCCCAGAAGTCCAGCGCGTACTTCGCCGGCTCCAGCGGCAGCGGCTCGATGTTGCCGCCGGCGTTGGGCGCGAGCACGTCCGGCACCATGTCCGGCGTGATCTTCGTGGGCGCCGGCAGGGGGTTCTCGTGCGAGCCGGCCGTCCACTGTGCACTGGAGAGCTCGGTGAGCGACTGGTAGTTCGACGTGGCCGGCGCGTCCGGGTAGAACTCCTTCACCGTGCCGGCCGCGGTCACCGCGTCGCCGACGGCGACGGCGGGCGAGGTCGAACCGGTGAACACGAACAGGCCCTCGCTGGTGCGCGGATCGCTGTCGGGGTTCGGGTCGGTGAGCCAGAACCCGCGCGACGAGCCGAAGGTGCGCACCGCCGTGACGATGCCCGTGACGTCGCTGACCTTCTTGTCCTTGAACGGCGAGACCCGGGTGGTGCCCTGGATCTCGTGGATCTTCGCAGGCGTGCCCGGGTCGACGGGGCCGGTGTCGCCACCGGCGGTCTCGCCCTTGGCGTTGGTCGGCGTCGGGTCGCCGGCGCTGAAGTCCGCGCTGTTGTCGTCGGTGTCGGCGAGCGAAGCGGCGCGCGAAGCCGACGTGGTGTTCGTCAGCGCCGGGGCGTCCGAGCCTTCGCGTACGACGGCCGAGCCGAAGCCCACGAGGTCCTTGACCTGGGGATCGGCGGCGCAATCGGCGGCGGTCTTGCAGGTGAGCGCGGTCGTGCCGGTGACGAGCGCGACGGTGCCGGCGGTCGCGGACATCGCGATGTTCCCGCTCGCGTCGGGCGTCGGCAGCGCGACCGTGCCGCCGCTGCCCTTGCCTTCGCCGACGAGGTAGCGGCCCCCGGCGGCCACCGAACCGGCGAGCTTCGTGACCTGCCAGGTGCTCGACGCGCTGGGCGAAGCCGGCAGGTACTGGACGCTGTAGCCGTCGAGCGCGAGCGGCGCGGTGCCGCGGTTCGCGAGCTCGATGAAGTCGTTCGTGATCGTCGCGCCGGCGTTGCCGCCACCGCCGTACACCTCGGTGATGACCGCGTCCGCGCTGGGTGCGGCCAATGCGGCGGGAGCGCCGCCGACGACTAGACCAGCAACGGCGGCGGCGGTCAGCACGCCCTTTCTTCGACCGGATATGGTCACCCTGAGTCCCCTTTGCATGAACGGTCGACGCATCGTCCCCCGAACAAGCGAAGGCAAGGAAGACTAAGAGGCAACGATTCGTAACGAGTTCGCGGAATTACCTCCGAGGGACGGGTTGACAAAATGATCTCTCTCGTACTCGGCGGCGACGTCAACGTTCAAGGCAGAACGGAACCGAAAACGGCATTCCGAGCGCTGATCCCGTTGCTGAACGGCGCCGACCTGCGGTTCGTCAACCTCGAAGGACCGCTGTCCGGATCGATGAGCGACCACGGCGGTCTGGACATCCCGCACAAGCCGAATTGGCGCCATTCCGCCCCGGAAATGGTCGGCGCGCTCACCGGGGCCGGGATCGACGTGGTGTCGGTGGCGAACGACGTGACGTACCCGCCGGGAGCCGCGCTCGCGAGCCTGTCGGTGCTCGAGCAGGCCGGGATCGCGTACTGCGGCGCGGGCGCCAACCTCTCCGCCGCGCACACGCCGTCCGTGCTCGAACGGGCCGGTCGCCGCGTCGCGTTCCTCGCGTACACGTCGCTGTGCTGGCCGATCGGGCAGGAGGCGAAGGCCGACTCGCCGGGCGTCGCGGCGGCCGGCGCGTACACGTCGTACCAGCCGGACCCACGGGTGCTCGACGTCCCGGGCCGTCCGCCGGTCGTCCACACCACTCCGGTCGCCGCGGACCTGGAGCGCCTGGTCGCCGACGTGCACCGCGCCCGCGCGAGCGCCGAGCACGTGGTCGTGTCCATGCACTGGGGGCTGCCCGGCGACGAGCTGACCGAGTACCAGGTGACCTACGCCCACGCGATCATCGACGCCGGCGCCGACCTCGTCGTGGGCCACGGCCCGCACAGCGTCCAAGCGGTGGAGGTCTACCGCGGCCGCCCGATCCTCTACAGCCTCGGCAACCTCGTGTTCGACTGGCCCGCGATGCACGGCCGCCACGTCGACGGCCTGCTCGCCGGCTGCCTGCTCGGCGAGCAGCCGCGGCTCGAGCTGATCCCGGTGCGCCGCGGTGAGGACAACGAGTGCCTGCCACTCGCGGGCGAAGCCGCCGCGACGGCGCTGCGGCACGTCGCCGAGCTGTCGGCTCGGCGCTCGACGCGCGTGGTGGTGGGCGCCGGGATGGGGACCGTCGAAGGGCTTGTCTCGCCGAAGCGGTGACGGCATCCGCGCTGGTCGTCACCCGGACGGCCCATCTGCCTTAAATGCAGCTCAAGCTTTGGCACGGGTGGTTTGCACCGGGAGTACCTTTGGTCGCGAGCCGACGAGAAAGTGACCCAGGCCACTTCCCCGCCAGCTCACGGGGTGCCACCGCGTGGGGGAGGCGACACGATCACATGGGGGTTGATCGTGCTCGGCTTGCGCGGTGCCGCGCCTCGCTGGGGAACGCCGCGGACGCGGGATCATCCCGCTTCTCCCGCGACCGCGGCGTCCGGAGCTTCGCCCCGGGGGTCTCGGGAGTGGTGCGGCCGTGGTGATCCCGGCCGCACCACTCACGAGCGGTACTTGCCGATCAGCGTCTTCGCCCCGGTGACTGCCGCGCGGCCGGCGCCCTTCGCACTCGCGGCGAAGAGCGTGGTCCAGTCGAAGTAGTCGCGCCACAGCACGATCCGGCCGTTCTCGACCTCGAACGTGCCGCACACCCAGAACTCCGCCTCGAACGAACCGCGGCGCAGCACGTCGGTGCGCTCCGTGAGCACGACGTTGCCGTCGGCGGCGATGTGGTGCGTGCGCGCTTCGAACCCGGTGCCGAACCGGGTCAGCAGCCGCAGCTGCTTCTCCACGGCCGCGAGCCCGCGCGCGGCCGGCAGCGGCACGTTCTGGTAGGTGATGTCGACGGCGACGAGGTTCAGCGCCCGGTCGATGTCGAGATCCTCGAGGGCCTGCAGGAAAGCGGTGACCACGGCCTTGGGTTCGGTCATGGCTCCAGGTTAAGCCCGTAGGGCCGGTCTCCGATGATGGCGACGCGTTCGGCCACCCGGGCGTGGGGGTGGTAGTCGTTCACGGCGTAGTGCTGGGTGGCGCGGTTGTCCCAGAACGCTACGGCGCCGGGGGTCCAGTGGAACCGCACCTGGTACTCGGGTGTGTGGACCTGCAGGAAAAGGTAGCGCACGAGCCGGTCGCTCTCGGGCTTCTCCAGCCCGGCGATGTGGGTTGTGAAGGCCTGGTTCACCGAAGAGCGTCCGGCGGCCCGTCTCCGGGTGGACACGCACCACGGGGTGCTCGACCGGCGGGAAGCGGTCCTGGTGCGCGGCCAGCAGCTCCGGGTCGGTGAAGCGGGCGAACCCGGGCACGAAGTCGTGGACGGCGGTCAGGCTGTCGATGCGTTCGCGGACGTCAGCGGGCAGGTTGTCGTAGGCGGCGGCCATGTCGGCCCGCATCGTGTCGCCGCCGGCGGGCGGGACCTCGACCAAGCGCAGCACGGAGCCGAGCGCGGGTTCCGGACGCCAGGTGACGTCGGTGTGCCAGATGTTCTCGAAGCCGGGCGTGGCGGCGCCGCGCGTGAAGCGGACGACCTCATCGCTGTCGCCCTGCGCGATGAACGGGTTGGTCTCCAGCTCACCCCACTGGCGGGCGAACGCGCGCTGTTTCTCCGGGCTAGCTCGGCGCGCAGCCGGGGGGTCGATGACGCTCCGAGGTCGACGCCCTGAACCTCGGCCCCGATCACCCGGGTGAGGGGACGGAGCGTGAACAGCTCGTAGGGGCGTTCTTCGACGCCCTCGGGCAGACGGCGCAGCACACGCGGGCCTTCGAGGAGACCGTCGGCGGGGGTCGTGGCGGTGCGCGGGCGGGCAGGCAGGTCGAGGGTCACGAGCGGCTCCCGTGGTCGGTGCTTCGGCTTGGTTGAGCGGAATCCGGCCTACGCGGGAGGGGAGCCGAGCCGGCCGCGGCGCAGCAGGAGCGCGACGACGCCTTCGCCGGCCGGCTTCGCGGCGGACGGGAGCGGAAGGTGCGCTGGCACAGGCCCGATGATCATGAGCGGGGGGTGAAGGCAACTCGCTTCACGATGTGGGACCGTCCTACGCCCGGCCGAATGACCACACCGGACGTGATGAGGTTAGATCTCCCCCTACAGGGTGACGAGGTGGGGGCCTGGCCACTCACGGAAACGGGGAGGTTCCCTTTGGCGAGCTCGACGAGTGAGCGGCTGCGCGCCGCGGCCGAGTCGCTGGACAAGGCCGCGGCCGACGCCGACCAGGCGGCCGGCCGGTTCGCGGAGGCGCGGCTGGAGTCCACGCCGTTCGGGATCTCCGCGCCGGCGCGCGAACTGGCCGCGCGCTGGGAAGCCGCGCTCGCCGCGCGCGACGTCGACGCCCGCGTCCTCGGCGACGCGACCTCCGACCTCGCCGGCCGCCTGCGCATGGCGGCAGGTGGCCACGCGGGGAAGATCCGCCCCTCGGTGGCGACGGCGCTGTTCACTTGATGCCCTTCCTCCACCCCGCCCTCGAAAACGCCGCAGCGACGCTCGAGCCGCTGCGCAAGGCCGGCGCGCGCTTGGGCGGCCCGGACCCCGTCGCCGCGCTCCGGCAGATCGACTGCTCACCCCCGGCCATCCGCGAGTCCGCCCGCACCCTCTCCAGCGGCCGCGACGTTCTCGTCACCGCGCGCCTGGCCTTCGAAAGCGGCGCCCACCGCGCGGAACGCCGCTGGGGCGGCGAGCCGGCCGCGTTGTTCCGGGCGCGAGCCGACGAGCTCGACGTGCACTACCGCCAGGCCGCCGAAGCCGCTGCCCGGACCGCCGCCGTCGGCCTGGACCTGGCCGATTTACTCGACCGCCTGGCCTCCGAGACGGCCGCCGAGGTCATTCGCATCGCCGGCACTGCCGTCGCCGCCGCAGTGGCTGTCGAGGCCGGGGACCGGTCCGCGGAGGTGGTGGAGCCGGTGCTGGCGGCCTGTGCGGCCGTGGGGCGCGCCGTGGAGGCCGGGGTGACGACGATCGCGGAGACGATCTCGTTCCTCGAGCCGTTCGGCACGCCGGTCCTCCCGTTCGACTGAGCCTCGTGGCGCTACCGGCGATGCTCCGGTCGGCTGAACCTCGCCGCGCCCGCGGTGCGACCAGGCTCTGCGGCACTACCGCCGCGTTCGGCCCGCACCTCGGCCGGTCTCACCCCTCGACGGCCTCCAGGACGAAGAACAGGAAGCTCAGAAAGGTTCCGGAGGGAAAGTTCGCAAGCTCGTCGGGGAAGAGTTCGCGGGCTTCCGGTGCCGGGGGCGGTTCGCTGATGACGGCTGTGCGGAAGCCGGCCGCGGTGAAGGCGTCGGTCATCGCGTGCAGTGGCCGGTGCCAGTAGGTGAGCACGGCCTTCTGGCCGTTGAAGGTGTACTCCTCGGACCACTGGGCGGTGGTGAAGTAGCTGGCTTCGGGATGCTCGACTTTGAAGAGGATGGGGTGGTTGACGACCACGATCAGCCGGCCGCCTGGCTTCAGCAGGCGCCGCAGCTCGGCCAGCGGTGCGGTCCAGTCCTCCAGGTAGTGCAGCACCAGGGCCGCGATGACATCGTCGAACGCGCCGTCGGGATACGGCAGCGGACTGGTGATGTCGGCGACCCGCAGGTCCGCCGCGTCGCCGAGCCGCCGCCGGGCCAGCTCCACCATCTTGGCGCTGCGGTCGAAGCCGGACACGATGGCGCCCCGGTCGCGCAGCGCCGCGGACACCGGGCCGGAGCCGCAGCCGGCGTCGAGAATCCGCCGACCGGCCACCGCCCCGGCCAGGTCCACGATCGCGGGCCGGGCGTAGTAGGCGTTGATGAGGCTGGTCTCATTCTCGGCCGTATACGCTTCGGCGAAGCTGTCGTAGTCGTTTTCCACGGCCACGTCGGCAGCCCCGGCAGGGCTCTCGGGCTTGGCAGGCATGTTTCCGATACTGCCGACTGATCAACCAGGACGCCACGAGATCACCTGGACCACCGGGCGGCCGCTCGGGCAGCGCGGCCCTCGGACAATGCGACACCTCAGCCGCCGCGCCCGCACCGCCACACGACCAAGCCTTGCGGCCCGACCACCGCGGTCGGCCCACGCCGAGACCGGCGGACCACGCCACTACGCCTTACGACTCAGCTCCGTGACACTTGCGCCGTGTTCCCGCCTGCCCGCCGACCGTGCGTGGCCGCAGCCGTTCGACTGAGTCGCCGGCTGGCGCTCGCCCGCGGGCTTGGCCAGTGCCGCCCAGCCTGAGCCGGGCCGCGGCCTCGTGCGTCCGGGCGTTCGTCCGGGCCGGCGCCCGACGTCCTGCTCGGCGTTCGTGGCCGGCGCCGTCGTCCGAGGGCGCCGGCTGGGCTACCGCGTCCCGATGACGAAGCCGCCGTTCGTGGTGTCCAGCGGCCGGCGACCGTACTCGGCGGCGAGGGCCTTGACCGTAAACGTCTCCGGCCGCCAGCCGTGCCGGGCCAGCCACTCCGGTGCTTCGCCGCCGAGCCCGCCGCGCCACAGCTCGGTCACCCGGCCGCCGACCTTGCGCGCCCGCTGCAGCAACCCGTCGCGGTCGCCCTCAGGCCGGTGCTCGAACGACACGCGGCTCCCCGGCGCCGACAGCCGCGTGACCTCTTCGAGCAGCTGCGCCGCCTCGGCGTGCTCGAGGTAGACCAGCAGCCCCTCGGCGAGCCACGCCGTGGGCACGCCGGCGTCGAACCCGGCCGCGATGAGCTTCGCGCCCCACTCGTCCCTCAGATCGGCCGGCACCTCGATCCGCGCGCACCTGGGCTGGGCGCCACCCAGCACGTCGTCCTTGAACCGCAACACATCCGGCAGATCGAGCTCGGACAGCCGAGTGCCGGGCGCCCAGTCGAGCCGGAACGCCCGCGCGTCCAACCCGGCCGCGAGCAGCACCACCTGGTGCGCGCCGCGCACGAAGTCGTCGAAGAAGCGCGTCCGCACCGCCACCTGCTGCGCGAACACCTCCCTGAGCCCGCCGTCGGGCCGGTCCGCACTCCCGAGCACCGCCCGCCCCGCCACGTAGAACGCCCCGGCGTACGGGTCGTCGAACAACCGGTCCGGCCGCCGCGATTCCAGAGCTCGCAGCGCCGCGACCCCCACGGCGGTTTTGCCGACCGGAGGGAGATCTTGGGGTGCGGAAGCCATGAGCGCAGCGTAGAGATTCTCGGGCCGCGAGAGCCGGAGTTCGTCCCCGGCGGGTGAAGCGGGCGCCGGTCGCCCCAGTGAACGCTCGGCTGTCCAGAACCGACTGTCCGGGAAGGAACCACCGATGGCTCACCGACCGAACATCGTCCTCGTCCACGGCGCTTGGGCCGACGGCTCGTGCTGGAGCGCCGTGATCGAACGGCTGCAAGCCGACGGCTTCACCGTCACCGCGCCCCAGTTCCCCGAAACTTCGCTGGCCGCTGACGTCGCCCGGCTGCGCCAGGTGCTGAACCGCCAGGACGGCCCGACCGTCGTCGTCGGGCACTCGTACGGTGGGCAGATCGTGACCGCTCTCGGCACGGACACACCGAACGTCGTCGCCTTGGTCTACATCGCCGCGTTCGGCCTGGACGAGGGCGAATCGATCGGCGCGCTCCTGGCGCAGGGACCGCCGAGTCCAGCCCTGGCGCACCTCGACATCGACGCGCAGGGGTTCGCGTGGCTGCCCGAGGAAGACTTCGTGAACCACTTCGCGGCCGACGTCGAGCCGCACAAGGCGCGGGTCATGCACGCCGTCCAGCAACCGCTGGCGGCCTCGGCTCTCGAGGAGGTGATGGGCGCGCCGGCGTGGAGGTCACACCCGTCGTGGTTCCTCATCGCCGACGGAGACCAGGCGATCCCGCCCGCGGCCCAGCGCCGGTTCGCCGCTCGCATGAACGCCACGACGGTCGAGTTCCCGACGAACCACGTGGCGATGGTCTCCCACCCCGAGAACGTGCTGCACCTCATCGCGAGCGCGGTCGACGCCGTCCAGCCCGTGGCGTGAGTCGTCGAATACCGTTGACCCCACAAAGCAGAACGCCGGGTGACCCTCGCGGGTCACCCGGCGTTCTGCCTGAGCGGTGGCGGTGGGATTTGAACCCACGGACGGGATTAACCGTCACACGATTTCGAGTCGTGCTCCTTCGGCCGCTCGGACACGCCACCGCCGAGAACAATACCGGAGCCCTCGGGGCGGACGTCGCTGGGGCTGTCGACGGGGATGCGGCGGGCGGCGAAGTACGTCTCGAGCAGCGCAGCGCACTCGTCGGCCAGCACGCCGCCGTGGACTTCCGGGCGGTGGTTCAGGCGGCGATCGCGCACCACGTCCCAGAGGGAGCACACGGCGCCGGTCTTGGGTTCCCACGCACCGAACACCAGGCGGGCCACGCGGGCGAGCACGAGGGCACCCGCGCACATCGTGCAGGGTTCCACCGTGACGGCGAGCGTGCAGCCCTCCAGCCGCCACCCGTCGCCGTGGACGCGGGCCGCCGCGCGCAGCGCGAGGATCTCCGCGTGGGCCGTGGGGTCACCGAGTTCGACGCGGGCGTTGCGCGCCGCGGCGAGAAGCCGTCCGTCCGGGCCGAACACCACGGCGCCGATGGGCACATCGGCGCCTGGACCGCGCGCGGCTTCCAGTGCCGCCTGCACGGCTTCGGTGTCGGCCGGGCGTCTCAGAGCTCGTCCAGCAGTTTCGAGAACTCGGTCGCGAAGCCGCAGCGCTGGGCGATCATCTGGAGCTGCTCGTCGGGGTAGAGATCCACCTCACCGACGATAACTTCAAGCTCGCCGCCCGGCAGCCCGAGATCGGCGAGGATGTCGAGGTCGCCCTCGGGCCAGACGGCGTCGTCGTCCTCGTCGGGCGGGTCGACGCGCAGGACGTCGAGCACGTCGGCGGCGATGTCGTAGTCCAGCGCCGCCGCCGCGTCCGACAGCAGCAGCGACGGCCCGCGCGGGCTCGGCCGGACGATCACGAAGAACTCGTCGTCCACGGCCAGCAGCCCGAACGCCGCACCCGTCGACCGGAGTTTCCCCAGCTCGGTGATCGCCGCGTCGAGCTCCGTGAGCGCCGCGGGATCCAACGCACTGCACCGCCAGCGACCGTCTTCTCGGACCACTGCCATCGCGAAGCCCGTGACCGGCTCTTGCACCGCCATGCGCACACCGTATTCCGCCGCGGAGGCGAACGCACGCACGGTGCACCCGAAGCGTCCCGAGTGCCACTATCGAGGCCATGACCGGACCCACCGACCTGCCGACTCTCCCCGATGCGCGTTACGGCGGGCTGCTCGGCGCCGCGCGGGAGCTGCAGGACCGCACCGTCGAGCTCCGCCGCGCGCTGCACCGTCGGCCGGAGCAGGGGCTGCAGCTGCCCGAGACGCAGCAGACCATCCGCGCGGCGCTGTCCGACCTGCCGCTGGAGTTCACGGCGGGCCGCACCACGACGTCACTCACCGCGGTGCTGCGCGGCGCGCGCCCGGGGCGGGCGGTCCTGCTGCGCGGCGACATGGACGCGTTGCCGCTGCACGAGGACACAGGCTTGGAGTTCTCGTCGGACGTCGACGACTCCATGCACGCCTGCGGCCACGACCTGCACGTCGCGATGCTCGCGTCCGCCGCGCGCCTGCTCGCCTCACGCGTGGACTCGCTGGCCGGTTCGGTCGTCTTCATGTTCCAGCCCGGCGAGGAAGGCCACCACGGCGCGCGGTTCATGATCCACGAGGGCGTGCTGGACGCCGCCGGCACGCGCGTCTCCCGCGCCTTCGGCCTCCACGTCATGCCCAACACGCCCAGCGGCCGCCTCCAGATCCGCGGCGGCCCGATGATGGCGTCCGCCGACACCTTCCACGTCGACGTCATCGGCCGCGGCGGCCACGGCTCCGCGCCGCAGGACGCCATCGACCCCGTCCCGGCGGCGGCCGCGATGGTGGGCGCCCTGCAGACGATGGTCACGCGCCGCATCGGCGTCTTCGACCCAGCGGTGATCTCGGTGACCCGGATCGCCGCGGGGACGACGACCAACATCATCCCCGAGACGGCTGTGCTCGAAGGGACCATTCGCACCCTCTCGGAATCGGCGCGCACGGTGGTCCGCGAGGAGCTGCCGCGCGTCTGTGAGTCCGTCGGCGCCGCCCACGGGTGCCGCGTCCTGGCGGACATCGAACCGGGCTACCCCCCGACCGTGAACGACCACGCGGTGGCCCAGGACGTCCTGGCCCTGGGCCAGACGGTCCTCGGTGCCGCGAACGTCGAGGCCATCCCCCACCCGATCATGGGGGCGGAGGACTTTTCGTATGTGCTGCAGCGGGTTCCGGGGGCGTTCGCGTTCCTGGGGGCCTGCCCGCCGGGCCTGGTGCCCTCGGAGGCCCCCGCGAACCACTCGAACCGGGTGATCTTCGACGAAGCCGCGATGCCGGCCGGGGTGGCCATGCACGCCGCGTTCGCGCTGGACGCTTTGGGGCGGTGAGGGACCGGTCGCGCCTGGGTGCGAACGGTCCGCTCGCGGCGCTTTGGCGCGAGGGGTCCGTTGACGCCTGCGGGCACGACTGGCCCCGCCGCGCCGCCGCGGCGGCACGAACGGTCCACTCGCACACACGCCGCGGCACCAAAGGTCCACTCGCACACCGGTGCGGGCACGACCGGTCCCGCCGCGCCACCGCGGCGGCACGAACGGTCCATTCCCGCAGTCGCAGCGGGCCGAACGGCCCAGTCGCACCGCGACAACCGCGCCCGAGGTCCACTTGCAGGCCGCATGACAGCTCCGGCAGCGACACCGCACCGGCACCGAAGGCCCACTCGCGCACCGCAAACAGCACGAACGGTCCCTCCACGCACAAGCCGCGGTGCTAGAGGTCGACTTACGCACCGGTGCGGGCACGAGCGGTCCACTCGCGCCGCCGCATGGCACGAACGGTCCGCTCGCCAGCCAGCCGGCGTGAAGGGACCGATCGGACCGGCCGTCGAGAGCAATGGGACCGTACACACCAGCCCCGGGAACGACGGGACCATTCGCACCAGCCAACAAGAACGAAGGGACCGTTCGCGCCAACAAGCAGGAACCACCAAACCGTTCGCCCACCAAACGAGCGCGAAAGATCCCCTCGCATAACCGCGGCATGAGAAGTCCCTCCGCAAAAACCACCTCTGTGCGAACGGACCCCTCACCCACACCTCAAGCCGTCCGGCTGGGCTTTCCGTTTTCGAGGTGGCCGGCAAACCGCCGACGCCACTCAGGGTGCCCCACCAAAGACAGCTGAACGTCGTACCAGCCGTGGGCGCCGGCCAGTGCGTCCAGCGTCAGCGTGTGCGAGCCGTGCGCGGCGACCACGAAGCCGGGCCGTCCCTTCACCGTCAGGGTCGCCGGGGAGGAGCCTGAGTTCCTCACCGTCACGGTGAAGACCGGGTGCGCCGCGGGCCCCGACACGGCGGCCGCAACATCCACGCCCGAAGTCGACTTGTCG
This sequence comes from Amycolatopsis sp. FDAARGOS 1241, assembly GCF_016889705.1. NCBI lineage: Bacteria > Bacillati > Actinomycetota > Actinomycetes > Pseudonocardiales > Pseudonocardiaceae > Amycolatopsis > Amycolatopsis sp. FDAARGOS 1241. The sequence goes on along the minus strand of NZ_CP069526.1, from coordinate 9,688,705 downwards.
CCCGCGGCCTCCATCAGGAAGCCGTTCGGCCCGTGCACGGCCACGTCGTACGAAGCGGCGAAAGCGATCTTCCCCGAGCACGAACCCCCGCCGGGAACGTCGAACCGTTGCGAAATTCCACCGGCGTGGTAGGCGTACGAAGACAGCTGCAACCCCGCCGTCCCGTGGTTCGCGGCCGTCAACCCCAACGCGCCGGGCACCCACCGAAAGCGAAGCCACCGGCTGGTAGGGCAACGCCCGCGCCGGAGCCGTCCCCCGCTCCTGTTCCGGCATCGACTGCTGGCCGGGCAACGGCGGCGCCGGCTTCGGCAGCTTCGACTGCGTCCGGTCCGCCTCCGCCCGCAACGCGGAAGCGTCCGGCAGCCGGGGGATCGACCGGTCGGGCTGCCCGAAGTCGAAACAACTCGTCAGGTCACCGCAGATCATCCGGCGCCACGCGGAGATGTTCGGTTCGCGAACCCCGGTCCAGACTTCCAGGAACCGCAGCACCGACGTGTGGTCGAACACCTGCGAGTTCACCCACCGCCGCGGGTCCACGGCGAGATCACCGTCATCGGCACGCGCGGGCCCAGCCCGATGGGCGCCGGCGCACCCGCGCCCACCCCGCCGGGACCGGACGGCTGGTTCACCGGCAGCAGCTCACCCGGCGTCCCGGCCGGGGCGCACGGCGGCCCGATGTGGTCGAAGAACCCGTCGTTCTCGTCGTAGTTGATGAGCACGACGGTGGATTCCCACAGTTTCGGGTTGTCCCACAACGCTTTCAGCACCCGCTGCGTGTACGCGGCCCCGTCGACGGGCCGCGCGGCCGGGTGTTCGCAGTACGCGTAGGGCGCGACGACCCGCGACACGGCCGGCAACGTGCCCGCCTTGCAGTCGGCGATGAACTGCGTCAGCACGTGGTCGACGTCCTTGCCCTGCCCCGAATCCGGCTTCCACCGCGCCTGCAGGCTCGCCCGCTCCGCCAGCTGCTGCTTCTTCGGGTCGGCCGAGGCCAGCGCGTCGTGGTACTGCTGGAACAGCCACAACGGGTTGTCGCTGTAGTCGCCGACGAAGCCGTCGCCGACCTCGTCGTTGGCGTAGACCTGCCAGGAGATGCCGGCGGCCTGCAGGCGCTCGGGGTAGGTCGTCCAGCGGTACACGGGGGTGTAGTCCGCCGGGTTCCACGTGGCCGGCCCGCCGAGGTCGCCGTCGGGGTTGATCGTGCCCGTCCAGTGGTACAAGCGGTTGGGCGTCGTCGGCCCCTGCAGCGAGCAAAAGTAGTTGTCGCACAAGGTGAACGCGCTCGCCAGCGCCCGGTGGAACGGCAGGTCGTCGCGGTTGAAGTAGCTCATCGTCATCTCGGTCTTGGCCGGGATCCACGCGTCGTAGGCGCCGTTGGCCCACGCCTGGTGCGTCGTGCCCCAGTCGGGCGCGAGATCGCCGAGGTCCTGGCCGTCGACGAGCGCGGTGTCGACGTGGAACGGCAGCAGGTCGCCCCCGTCGGTGCGCTTGGGGTCCGGCTGGCGGAACACGTCCCGCTTGGCGACGGGGTCGCCGTAGCCGCGGACGCCCGCCATTGTGCCGTAGTAGTGGTGAACGACCGGTTCTCCTGCATGAGCACTACGACGTGCTCGACGTCGTCGAGTCCGCCGCGCCGCCGCGGGCCCGCCGCTTCGGCGAACGCCCCGCCCAGACCCGCCGCCGCGCCGGCCACCCCGGCGGCCGCCGCGCCGCCGAGCACCGAGCCACGGCTGAGCCGCCCTTCCGCCTGACCCATCCGTGCCTCCTCGTCCGGAATGTGCAGCGTGCTGGGTTGATCAACGCGCACCGAAGCAGGCTTCCGCAGGTCAGGGACCACTTCAAGCAGGCGGATGTGAACCGCGGCTGAATAAGGTAGCAATTAAACAACGGTGTTGTTTTAATATCGGCATGATGACCGAAACCGAACTCGTCCAAGAGCTCCTCGAGCAGGAGAGCCGGCTCGTGTTCACCCGGTTCGACAACGACACCGCCCTCGCCCTGGGTCAGAACCTGCTGGCGGCGGCCCGCGAACGCGCCCTGCCCGTGACGATCTCGGTGCGCCGGGGCGGGCAGCGCCTCTTCCACGCAGCCCTGCCCGGCACGTCCGCCGACAACGACGCGTGGATCGACCGCAAGAGCCGCGTCGTCGACCGCTACGGGCACAGCTCGTTCCTCGTCGGCACGCAGTTCCGCGCGAAGGGCGGGAGCTTCGAAGCAGACTCGCGCCTCGATCCTGACCTGTACGCGGCCCACGGCGGCGTGTTCCCGGTGCTGGTCGCGGGCGTCGGGCCGGTCGGCACCGTCGGCGTTTCGGGCCTGCCACAGGCCGACGACCACGCGTTCGTGGCCGAGCAGCTCGCCGCGTTCCTGGCCGGCTGAAAAAACCGCCCGGCCGGCTTGTCGATTCGGCGGCCCCCTCGTTCGACGGTTCTGCGAAGGCCGACGAACGAGGGAGGTCTCCCATGGGCAAGCTGACCGTCACGGCATTCCTGACCCTGGACGGCGTGGTGCGCGGACCGGGTCTCATCGATGAAGAAATGCACGCGGCGCTGAGCCGCTGGCGCCGCCGCGCGTCGGCGTTCCTGCAGGTCAAGGGCATCGCGGACGACTGTCCCGGCGCCGCCGGCCTGCCGCGGCACGTCGTCGCGGGCGACCTCGCCACCGAGGTCCGAGAGCTGAAGGCCCGCTACGACGGTGAGCTGCAACTGCACTCCACCGGCAGCCTGGTCGCCGCGCTGGAGGACCTCGTCGACGAGTACCGACTGCTCGTCTTCCCCGTCGTTCTCGGCGAGGGTCACCGGCTCTTCCCCGCCGGCGTCCTGCCGCTCGCGTTGAGCCCGTGGTCGACGACCGCGACGAGCACCGGCGTCGTCATCCACGAGTACGCGGCCGCGGGCGCGCCGGCGTTCGGGGCGATGGCATGACCACGCTCACCGTCACCGCGTACGTGTCCCTCGACGGCGTGGTCCAGGCTCCCGGCACGCCGACCGAAGACCCGCGCGACGGGTTCGACCTGGGCGGCTGGCTGTACCCGCACTACGACGCGGTGATGGCCGAGTACGCCGCCGACTGGTTCTCGCGCGCCGACGCGTTCCTGCTCGGCCGTCGCACGTACGAGATCTTCGCGGGCTACTGGCCCTCGGTCGGCGGGTCGGATCCGATCGCGGGACCGCTCAACACGCTGCCGAAGTACGTCGCTTCCCGGACGCTCACGCGTTCGTCGTGGCAGGGCACGGCGTTCCTGCGCGACGACGTCGTGGCGGCGGTTGCCGAACTGAAGGCGGAACCGGGCCGCGAACTGCAGGTGCACGGCAGTGGCGACCTGCTGCGGACGCTGATGGCCGCCGACCTGGTCGACGAATACCGGCTGTGGGTGTTCCCCGTGGTGCTGGGCCGCGGCCGGCGGCTCTTCCCGCCGGGCGCGCCGTCGCGCAGGCTCCGGCTGACCGAGCACCGCGAGACGGGCAAGGGCGTCTCCGTCCAGGTGTACCGGACCACCTGACCCGAAGATCAGGACAACCGACCCGCGCGCCTCGTGCTAACCTCCGACGTGACACATCATATATCAGATCGGACACACTAGTGGCGTTCGAAGTGCAGAAACGGCGGCTGGCCGGCGTCGTCGCGATCCCGGTGACGCCGTTCAACGGCAGCGGCGGCGTCGAGGCGGAGACGTACGGGCGGCTCGTGGAGCGGCTGGTGACGAGCGGCGTCGAGGTCGTCACCCCCAACGGCAACACGGGCGAGTTCTACGCGCTCGACGACCACGAGACCCGGCTGTGCCTCGAGGTCACCGTGAAGGCGGCGCACGAGGCGAGCGTGCTGGCGGGCGTCGGGCACGACGTGCGCACGGCCGTGAAGGCCGCGCGCCACGCCCGCGACACCGGCGCCGATCTGGTGATGATCCACCAGCCCGTGCACCCGTACGTCTCGCGCGAGGGCTGGGTCGAGTACCACCGTGCGATCGCCACCGCTGTGCCAGAGCTGGGAGTGGTGCTGTACGTGCGCAACCCCGGCATCGGCGGCGAGGATCTCGCCCGCCTCGCCGACGCCGCGCCGAACGTCATCGGGGTGAAGTACGCGGTACCGGACCCCGTGCGGTTCGCCACCGTCGCGCGCGACGCGGGCTTCGAGCGCTTCGTGTGGATCGCGGGCTTGGCCGAGCTGTCGGCACCGGGCTACTTCGCCGTGGGCGCGCAAGGGTTCACTTCGGGGCTGGTGAACGTCGCCCCGCGGATCTCCGTGGACCTGTTCGCCCGCCTGCGCGCCCACGACTTCGGCGGCGCCATGGAGATCTGGGAGCGCATCCGCCCCTTTGAGCAGATGCGCGCGGCCGAAGGCAACGCCAACAACGTCAGCGTCGTCAAGGACGCGCTCTCCCAGCTCGGCCTCTGCCGCCCCGACGTGCGCCCGCCGAGCCGCCTGCTGACGGCCCCGGAACGGGAACGGCTCTCCGGGCTGCTGTCTTCGTGGGGGCTTTCGTAGAGCACGGCCGGGGCCACGCCCTGGTGACCGAGAACCTCAGGCCCAGTCCTTGCTGAAGTCGAGGTCGATCAGGCGTTGTGTGAAGGAGAACCAGTTGCCGGAGTCGTCGCGGAAGATGGCTTCGGTGCCGTACGGGCGTTCCTGGGGTTCCTGCAAGAACTCCACGCCGCGCGCCGTCAGCGTCTGGTAGTCGGCGTGGATGTCGTCGGTGACGAACACACCGGCGCCGAGCACGCCCTTCGCGATCAGTTTCTTCAGCGCGTCGGCGGACTCGGGGTCCAGCGCCGGCGGGCCCGGGACCATGAGGGTGAGTTCGAGGCCGGGCTGGTTCTTGGCTCCGACGGTGAGCCACCGGAACCCGCCCTCGCCCATGGTCATGTCGGTCCGGACCTCGAGGCCCAGCTTCTGCGTGTAGAACTCCTTCGCCCGGTCCTGGTCGAGCACCCAGACGTTGGCGATGGACAATCCGTTGATCACGTTGCCTCCCGCGTTCGTTCGGGCACCACTCGCCCGCACCGCACGGACCGTAACCGCGCCTCGGGTCGAGCCGCTTCTCAAGAATTGCGGTTGTCCCCCGCACGGCGCCCGGCACCGCTCCCGAACGCCTTGAACCCGCCGTGCCAGAGCAGCGCGTAGCACCCGGGCACCAGCGCCGCGCCGGCTCCGACGTGCCGGGCGCGGTACTCGGTCGGGGTGAAGCCGGAGTACTTCTTGAAGCTCGACGAGAAGGTCCCCAGGCTGCTGAACCCCACCAGCACACAGATCTCGGTCACCGACAGGTCCGCGGTGCGCAGCAGGTCCTCGGCACGCTCGATCCGGCGACGGCTCAGGTACTGCCCCAGAGTCTGGCCGTACACCGCCCGGAACGCCCGGATGAAGTGGTACCGCGAATACCCGGCGCGAGCGGCCACCGCAGCGACGTCGATCGGCTCGGCCCAGTGGCGGTCCATCATGTCCTTGGCCAGCCGCACCTGACGCAGCTGGGCCAAACGCGCGTCAGCCGCGGACACGGGACTCGAACCGGCGATCGCGACGTCCATCCGGCTCCCTCCCGTCACCCCTCGCGACGGCAAGTCTAGGACCCGGCTGCCCGCGGCCGGCTCGAAGCGGTCGCTTTCACCCGAGCCCGAACAGTGGGAACACCTCCGCCGAGAACGTCGTCACCTCGGCGACCCGGCCGCCGGCGATGCGCAGGGTGTTGAGGCCGAACGGGTGGAGCGCGCCATCCACGCGGATGGACGTGGCGAACGCCGGCAGGCCGTTCGCGCGGGTCGGGACGAGGTGGAACGTCACCGCGTCGTCGCCGCGCAGGGCTGGGGCCCAGGCTTCCCGGACGAGGTCGCGACCGGCGTACCAGGTCGGTTCCGTGCCCGTGTGGCCGCCGGCGCCGGGCGCGTGGCTGCAGCGGACGTCGGCGCGCAGCAGCGCCGCCAATTCCGCTTCGTCGTGGGCGGCGAGAGCTGCCATGTAGCGCGCGACGACCGCGCGTTCCTCGTCGCTGCCCGCCGCCGCCCAGTCGCCGCGCCGCGCGGGCAGGTGCTCCTTCAGCTCGGCGCGCCCGCGCAGCACGGCGCTGTTCACCGACGCCGGCGTGGTTTCCAGCGCCGCCGCCGTCTCCCTTGCCGACCAGCCCAGCACGTCCCGAAGCACCAGCGCGGCGCGGCGGCGCGGCGACAAGTGCTGGATCGCCGCGAGGAAGGCGAGCTCCACCGTCTCGCGCCCCAGCACTTCGTCGGGCACCGGCTGCACCCACGGGACGGCGACGTCGGGCCGCGGCGCCAGGTCCGGCGAAGCCGACGCGGGCAGGTCCAGCACCGGCACCTCACGCGGGTGGGCCGCGAGGTGGTCGAGGCACGCGTTCGTCGCGATGCGGTAGAGCCAGGCGCGCAGCGAAGCCCGGCCGTCGAAGGTCTCCCGCCCGCGCCACGCGCGCAGCAGCGTCTCCTGCACCAGGTCCTCGGCCTCGTCGTACGAGCCGAGCAGCCGGTAGCAGTGCACCCGCAGCTCACGCCGGTGCGCTTCGGCCGAGGTCGCGAAGTCTGTCAGCTCTTCAACCATGTCCCATGAGACTCCCCCCGGCCGGGAAACTCGGCACTTCGCAGGTCAACCGGGGTGTGGTCGAAGTTACCCGCGCGTCAAGAAGGCGTCAGCGGGGCCGGGCCGAGTGTCAGGGTGGTGTTGGCGGCGCGCGCACGAAGTGCCCCACCGCAGTGTGCTGGCGGTGTCCGATTTACGAAGCACCGCACGGAGGTAACCGTGACGCTCAGCGAGCTCCTCCCCAGCCTCGGCTGCGAGGCCGCCGACCATCTCGAGCCGGAGCTCTGGCCGCGGAGCACCCGCTTCGAAGGCGGTGACCTGATCTTCGCGGGTGCTCCGGTGAGCCACCTGGCTGCCCGGTTCGGGACCCCGGCGTACCTCCTCGACGAGGCGCAGGTTCGCGATACCGCCCGCGCCTACCGCCACGCCCTGCCGGAGGCCGAAGTCGCCTTCGCGAGCAAGGCGCTGTGCACCCGCGCGGTGCTGCGCTGGATCGCGGAAGAAGGCTTGTCGCTCGACACGTGCTCGGCCGGCGAGATCGCCGTCGCGCGGTCCGTCGGCTTCCCGGGCGAGCGGATCCTGTTGCACGGCAACGCGAAAACCCCCGAAGACCTCAAGGCGGCGCTGGAGTACGGCGTGCGCCGCATCGTGCTCGACTCGCTCGACGAGATCGAGCAGCTCGGCGCGCTCGCGCACGGCGGGCAGCAAGCGATGATCCGCGTGACACCCGGCGTCTCCGGCGACACACACGCGGCGATCACCACCGGCACGGAAGGCCAGAAGTTCGGCTTCTCGCTGCGCGCCGACGTCTGCGACAACGTGGACCACGCCGTCGCCGCCGTGCTCGCACAGCCCGGGCTGCGGCTCGTCGGGCTGCACTGCCACATCGGTTCGCAGGTCTCGCGCGTCGACCGCTACGAGGAGGCCGCGCGGCGCATGGTGGAGGTGCTGGTGCGCGTGCGCGACCAGCACGGCGTGACGCTGCGCGAGCTCGACCTCGGCGGCGGCCACGCCGTGCCGTACTTGGACCGCGAACCGAGCTTCGACCTCGACGGCTACGCGCGGCGGCTGCGGGTGGCGCTGGCCTACGAGTGCTCGTTGCACGGTTTTCCCTTGCCCCGCTTGACGATCGAGCCGGGTCGCGCGATCGTCGGCCCCGCGGGGATCACCGTGTACCGCGTGTGCGCGGTCAAACGCGGGAGCCGCACGTTCGTCGCCGTCGACGGCGGCATGAGCGACAATGCGCGGCCCGCGCTCTACGGCGCGCGCTACACGGCCCGGCTCGTCGGGCGGCACTCGAAGGCCGCGCGCACGCCCGTGACCGTGGTCGGGCGCCACTGCGAGTCGGGTGACGTGCTGGCCGACGACGTCTGCCTGCCCGGCGACGTCCACGCCGGTGACCTGCTGGCCGTGCCGTGCACCGGCGCGTACCACCATTCGCTGGCGTCGAACTAGAACCTGGTGGGCCGGCCGCCGCTCGTCGGCGTGCGCGCCGGGTTCGCGAAGCTGCTGGTACCGCGTGAAACCGAAGAAGACCTGCTGCGCCGCTGCTAGCCGAAAACTGAGGTGTGGCCCGGCGCCTCCGTGGTGTGTGATCGGCCGATGGCGATCGTGCTGGGCAAACCGGGCGTCGACGAGCTGGGCGAAGCGGTCAGCGCGCTGCGGAAATGGCAACACGACGGTGCCCCGATGCAACTGCATCCGGGGGACCTGGGCTAGTTCTGGCGGTTCGTCGGTGGCGGCGACGGCCGCCGCCGTGCGCACCTGGAGCCGCGACGGGCAGCTCCTCGCGGTCGGGATGCTGGACGAGGCCGACCTGCCGCGGATGACGATCGCGCCCGGTTCGCTGCGGGACGAGGGAACTGGCGCGGCAGCTGGTCTACGACCTGGCGGAACCGGAGCGCGGCGTGCTGCCGGCGGGGAAGGTGTACGTCGAGGCACCGAAGACCGCGCTGGTGTAGGACCTGCTGGCCGAAGCCGGCTGGGACACCGACGAGCCGTGGACGCCCCTGTGCCGCGATCTGGCGGAGCCGGTCGAGGCCCCAGGCCTGCGGATCGAGGTGATCGGGCCGGAGCGGGCGGCCGTGCGCACGGAGGTGCACGGGGCGTCCTTCGGCCGGTCGACCCTGTCCGTCGAGGCCTGGCACGCGATGGCCGCCGGACTGCCCTACGCCGACGCCCGGTGCCTGGTCGCGTACGACGAGCTGGACCACGCGGTGGCGGGCGTGACGGTGTGGTCGGCAGGTGCGGGCCGGCCCCGGTTGCTCGAGCCGATGGGCGTGCACCGCGACCACCGCGGCCACGGCCGGGCGATCACCGTCGCCGCCGCGGCCGCGCTGCGGGAGCTGGGTTCGTCGAGCGCGCTGGTCAACACTCCGAGCCGCAACGTCGCCGCCGTGGCCACGTACGCGTCGGCCGGTTTCGAGGCGATGGCCGAGATCCGGGACCGGCGCCGGGACGCCTGGCGTCGGCTCTCGATCGCCTGGCCGCCCCGCGCAACCGACCCGCGCGGCAGCCGGCGGCCGGCGAAGAAGTCGCGGCACGCGCGACCCGCGGCGAACATCAGCGGGATCCGACCACGATCGACACGACGCCGATCACCGCGACGCCGCCGATGCTGGTGAGGACGGAGACGACCAGCAGCAGCGCCAGCACCTTGCCGAGGCAGGCGTCGCCGAAGACGGCGCTGTCGAGACCGGCCAGCACGTCGTCGGCGTTGGCCTCGTTGCCCAGGCCGATGCCGCGCTCGCCGATGCCGGCGAGCGCGAGGGCGGCGACGGAGCACGGCAAGCTCGATGCCGAGCAGGATCCACGGGGGGCACGTGCGGAAACCTCGATGCCGCGGTGGCACAGGTAGTACAGCGCCCGCCGCCACACGCAGCCGATTGGGGCAGTCACGGCGTGGTTCTCGGCGAGGCCGTGCACCCAGCAGAAGCAGCGTGTAACGACCGGTGAGGGCCGATTGCTGCTCGTCACCAACAGCTGGGCGACCGTGACGATCCAGCCGTCAACCAGCCGGCGCGGCTGCCGAACGCGCTGGTTCCGCAGTCAGGTTCGGCGGTGTTGAGCTCGCGGAAGGCGACGGCCACGAACAGCACCGGGAAGAACGACAGCTGGTTGAACGCGGCGGCCTTGAAACCGGCGCCCGCGCGCACGAGGAAACCGAGCGTCGCGGCGATCGGGTAGGCCGGCGCCGTCGACGCCATGCCGAGCACCATCGCCGACACCATGCCGAGGGCCCCCGGCCGGAGCCCCTTGGCCCGCACAGCGGGAACCTCCACAGCGACGGCTTTGGTCACGAATCGAGCCTTCTTTAGGGCATTCGGGGGTTTTGCGCCACCAGAACGTACCTGGTGGCGTGGCGAGAGTGGCACTCCGTGTGCGCCGTAGCACGCCGATACCCCGGAAACCTCACCCCAACGGCGTCTAGACCACTGATTTCGCCGTGTACAGCACTACAGTCCGAGAAACGCGTGAATCCTGAAAGAGACTCCTGTTTCGGGGCAATCGCAGATACGCTGCGCGCCTAAGGAATCACATGCCGAAACACAGGGAGGGACGGCATGGGTGATGGAAACCGTACGAAGCTAGATGACCACCGCTCGCCGAAGGCGCTGGATGGCACTGACAGAACCTTGATCGCCCTGCTGCAGCACGACGGCCGAGCCTCGTTCACCGCGTTGGCCAAGGCCGTGGGGCTTTCCGAAGGCGCCGTACGCCAGCGCGTGCAACGCCTCCTGCGCGACGACATGATGCAGATCGTCGCCGTGACAGCCCCTGAACACGTCGACCTGACCCGCCAGGCCATGATCGGCATCACCGTCAACGGCGACCCGCGGGAGGTCGCGAACCGCCTGACCGATCTCCCGGACGTGCACCAAGTGGTGCTGTGCGCGGGGCGGTTCGACCTGCTGGCTGCCCTGATCTGCCGGGATGACGAGCACCTGCTCGCCGTCCTGGGTGACCAGGTGCGGCCCATTCCCGGAGTCACTTCGACCGAGTTGTTCGTTTATCTGAAGCTGGCCAAGCAGAATTACGCGTGGGGCAATCTGACGGTTTGAGTCGGCTTCGTGAGGCCGGGTCCCCGCCTCACAGTGCCGCTGTGCCGGTTCTTTCGAGGGGGCTTTCGCTGGCATTTCTCAGCTCTCGGCGCATGTCACGAGGTTCTCCCGGCTTGTTTCGCTCCCCCGGAACTCACCAGACAACGGGCGTCCCGGCCTCATTCTATCGCGCCAGGACCCTCGAAAAGTGGGAAAGCGAAATCTTCAGGCAAGCGCGGTATCGGAGCGGCGCGAACGGACCGTTGCCGCCGCGGAGCGCGGGACGAGCGGACCCTTCGCGCCGGGGTTCAGCGCAGAGGTTTCCCACAGCTGCCGCGGCGCGAATGGTCCCCTCACGGCGACGGCCCGGCGCGAACGGTCCCTCGGCGCACCGGTTCGCAGTCCCTGCGGTCCCGCGGCACGCCGAGCCATGGCGCGAGCGTCCCATTCGCGCAGCTGGCGATGCTGCGAGCGACGGAATCGCCCGGCCAGCCACGGCCGAGCGGTGCCCTCGCACACCAAGCGCCGCGCGAGCGGCCGACTCGCACGGCCGGCCGCGACCGAGCGGTTCCCTCGCACAACGGCCTTCGCGCGAGCGGACCCTTCGCATCCCCGAAGCCTGGCGCGAAGGATTACTTGCGGCGCCGGCTGGGGTCAGGTTTTCCGGTCGGTGCGCCGTCGCGGTGAGGCCGGGCCAGTCGGGCGGCCGCGGTTCGGGTCGTCGTGGGGAAGGTGGAGGGGCAGGACGAACCAGAGCAGGCCGAAGAGCAGCACGACGAAGCCGCCCGTCGCGATGAGGGCCGCGGTGCCGAAGACGACCTTCGCGATGAGCGCGACGGTCAGCGTGACCGAGCCGGCCAGGCAGCCGAAGCCGGCGAGGACGACGCGGTTGCCGACGCGCAGGATCTCGTCGCGGCGGCCCGTGCGGAAGAGCAGCCGGTGCCACGCGGCGGGGGCCGTGAGCAGCACCGTCGCCCCGACGGCCAGAAGCACGGCGGTCATGTGCAGCGCCTTCTCGAAGCCGCTGGCCGCTTCGAAGCGTTGCGTGAACACCACCGTCAACAGGAACCCGAACAGGATCTGCACCCCGGCCTGCGCAACACGCAGCTCCTGCAGGAGCTCGCCGATGTTGCGCTGCAGCTTCTGGTTGCGCGTCTCCCCGGTGTGCTCACGGTCGGTGTTGTCGATGACCTCGCCGGCGTCCACCACGGGTGCGCGGTCCGCGGACGAACCTGGCAGCCGGGTGGTTCTGGTGTGCTCGTCGCGATCGGTCATCGGAAGGTCTCCAGCACCGGGTCGGTTACGTCGGAAAACACTGATCGCCGCTGGGTACCCCGTACCGACCCTGCCGAAAGACGCCCGACCCGGCACACCTGCTCGCACCTTCAGGTGGTGCCCGTGGCGGCCTGCCCGCGCTCTGGCTAGAGCGCTCTGGCCAGAGAATGACCATGCGAATCGCTCCCACGCTCCTTTCCGCTGCTCTCGTCGCCGGTCTCGCCGGCTTCACCGCCGCCACCGCCCAGGCGGCGCCTGTTCACTTCATCTCGGCGCACGGCACCTTCACCGGGTACGCGCCGGGTGCGCACGCCGTCACCTACCGCACCGACCTCGTGCCCGGCGGCGCCGAGGCGCACGTGTTCGGCACCTCCGCACGCGCCACCGGCACCACGACCACGCTCGTCGTCACCGGCGTGCTCCCCGACCACGAATACGGTGCCCACGCTCACGTCAACCGGCCCCACCGGCGACGATGCGGGCCCGCACTTCCAGCACACGCCGGACCCGGTCAAGCCCTCGGTGGACCCCGCCTACGCCAACCCGCGCAACGAGCTCTGGCTCGACTTCACCACCGACCGCGTCGGAACTGCTCGTACGACGTCCACTGTGGACTGGAAGTTCGGCCCTCGACGCGCGCACTCCGTGGTGATCCACGAGATGCACACGCACTCCGATCCCGGGCACGCCGGCACCGCGGGCGCCCGGCTGGCTTGCCTGGACGTCGGCTTCTGATCAGAACCCCCAGGAGCGCTCCGGGACGATCCGCAGGCGGACGGAGTACGACGCATCGAACGCGGCCGCGTCGGCGAACCCGATGCCGGCGAACGAGGACTCGTACTTGTCCAGGTAGCCCGGTGCGTCGGAGGCCTTGCCTTCCTCGACGTGGGCGCGGCCGTTGACGACGAGGATGCTGCCGCCGCCTTCGTCGCTGTTGAGGTGGAAGCTCACCTCCGGGTTGGCGGCGATGTGGCGGAGCTTCGCGGTTTCGGGCTGACTGAACACGATGATGTCGTCGCCGTCGAGGACGAACCACACCGGGCGCGGTGCGGGCCGTCCCCTCGGCGTGACGGTGGTCAGCCACGCCACCGGCTCGGCGGCGCGTTCGATCAGCTTCGGGTCGGGTGTGTAGGCCATGGTCGATCTCCCCTCGGTTGTGGTGAGAACAAGACAACCACAAGGCACCGACAGTTTCCGCTATCGCGACGCGACCAGCCGCGCATATCGTGACCCGGCAACCAAAAGAACCACACCGGCGCCGAGAAAGGCACCCACTCTGGCGAGCCCGTCGAGCGCCGCGAGGTCGAACAGCACGAGCTTCGCGAGGGCCGCGGCGACGAGCACGAGCCCGATCACGCGCAACGCGACGATCGCGATGCCGCGCAGCAGCAGGGCGAGGGCGGCGATCGTCCAGGAGACGGTGATCAGGGCGTGGCCCAGCAGGAAACCCGACCGTCCGGGGACGGCGAGCAGCGAAGCGCTGAGGACCAGGCCGGAGGCACCGTAGAGCGCGGCCAGGCCCGCGGGAATCCACGGCAAGAGCTTGGCGGGCTTGAGGATTTCGAGGCGCGCGGCCGCCCACGGCCACGCGACCGCGGCGCCGAGCAGCACCGTGGCGGCGGCCAACGCGGCCAGGAGGTCGGTTGTGGTGTGCGGGCGCGGGATGACGAGGAGTGCGGGCGTGACGTCGGAGCTCATCGCGAGGACGCCGCCGAGCACGCCGAAGAAGAGCGAACCACCTAGGACGTAACGGTTTCTCGTGTAGCGGGCGGCGAACGCGAGCGCGACAGCTTCACCGAGGAGCACGGAGCCGCCGTCGAACTCGGTGACGGTGGCCTGCAGCGCGGCAACAAGCCCGGCGACGCCTGCAACAGCACCCGATGGGTTACGCACGAACGGCCACGTCGCGACAAGGACGACCGCCGCCCCACCCGCCAGGAGGGCCGCTTGGTGCTTCGGCAGCGTCAGCGCGGCGACCAGAACCGGCAGCGGCGCGGCCGCGAGAACGGAGAGGAGATAGGGATCGTTTTCGTTACGCCGCAGGAAGATCAGCGAGAGCCCGGCGCTCACGACGCTGACGGCGATGGCGACGACGGTGTGCTGCGTGTGCAGCGCGGTGGCGATCATCGACGTTGTCAAGGGTGGGATTGCGGCAGCGAGCGAAAGGGACCACCACGACCGTCGCAACTGGACGGGGGTCGTGGCGATCTGGAGGATGAGGAGGAACGTCACGAGCTCGGCCGTGAAGCCCCGGGTGATCACGGGTGCGCAGACGCCGCAGGCGATGACGACGGAACTGGCGAGCAGAGGGGAGTCCCACTTGACGGCGAGCAGCAGCCCGCCCACCGCGATCACGAGGCCGGTGGCCAGGCCCGCGGGAACGGGCAGGAATTCATACAGGGAGGTGGCGGCTATCGCGTCGAGGTAGAGCGTTGCGATCCCCGTGGCGGCGAGGGCGAACGCACCGGTGCGTCCGGCCGGTTTGCGGTGCAGCCACGCGCCGCCCGCGACGAGCACGGCGCCGAACGCGGCCGCCACGAGCACCCGCGGCAACGGACCGAGCCACCCACGCTGCACGGCGAGCACCAGCAGCAGCACGATGCCGAGCAACGTCACCGCGCCGCCGATCCACGCCAGCCACCGCGAGCCGGCGCCTTCCTTGCCGAGGCGCTCGCCCAAGGTCGGCGGCGGGAGGTACGGCTGCGGGGCCGGGTACGGGTAGGCGTACTGGGCCGGGTAGGGCCGGCGGGCCGCGTCGTAGGGCCAGCTGGGCTGGTAGCCGGGGAACGGCTGCGGTGGCGGTGGCTGCGTTGTCGGGTGACTGAGCTGGGGTTGTGGCTGGGTCTGAGCTGGCTGAGTCGGCTGAGGTGGTGATGCTTGTGCGACGCCGGCGTCTGCCTCCGGCCGGGACGGCTGCAGCACCGGCGGTGACAGTGTCTGCTGCCTGGACGGCCCTGCTCCGGGCCGTGACGGCTGGGGGCCCGCCTGGGTGGCTTGCGGTGGCGCCGCCTGCTCGCTGACCCACGGTCCTGGCTGGGAACCGGCCTGGCTCGACGTCCCCGGCTGCGCTGCCGATGTCGGACCCGGCGTGGCGGCGGCTGACGGCTCCGGCTGCGCTACCGGTGTCCGGTGCCGAGTGGCGTCGGCCGACGACTCCGGCTGCACTGCCGGGCGCGGCGTGGCGTCTGCTAGCGGCTCCGCCAGTGGTGTCGGTGTCCGTCGCGACGCGGCGTCGACCGACGGCTCCGGCTGCGCTGTCGGGCACGCTGCGGCATGGGCTGACGGCTCCGGCTGCGCTGTCGAAGTCGGGCGCGGCGTGGCATCGGCTGACCTCTCTGGCTGCGCTACCGGTGTCCGGTGCGGAGCGGCGTCGGACGGCTTGACGGTGTCGGGCTGAACGGTCGGCGCGGACGGCTGCCAGGTGACGTTGCCGGGTCGCGGGAGCTGCTGTGCAGTGGGCTGGGCCAGCGGGTTCACCGGCTTGGCCGGCGGTGGCGAGCCTGTTGAGGCGAGCGTGGACCCGACGGTGCGGAGCTCTGCGCCGACGTCGGCGAGGTGCCGGCCGAGGTGGTTGAGCTCATCGGCGAGGCGCTGGAGCGCGGCGTCCGTGGTCATGCCGACAGGGTCGGGGATGAGTGGTCAAGATCGGATCCGTAGCACTACTCACCCCCGGACACGGGTCGGTTTCGATCTCGGCAGGCTGGGAGGGGTGGGGGTGGGCCCCCGATTCGGTTCCGCAGCGCTGCCGGGCGGGCGGGGCTCGCCGGCGGGAGCGGTGTGAGCGGTCCGCGCAGGTGGTGGCGTTGGCGCAGATTACGTGCAGTCGGTTGGACGCCGAAACCACGCGGCCTCAGCACCTGAACGCCAACGCGGCCTGAGCGCCTCACCGCCTGAGCCGGAGTGAACGGGACCCGAAGCCCAGCGGTCAGCCTGCCTGGGCCAGGACCTCGTCCATCGTCGCCATGATCGAGATGGTTTCGTCCAGGGGCATGAGGGGGCTTTCGGTTTCGCCGACGGCGAGGAGGCGGGCCACTTCGTCGGCTTGGTGGCGGAGGCCGCGGCCCGCGTCGGGGTGGGGGTGGGCTGTGGGGGCGCCACCGCGCGGGGTGAGGGTGACCGTGGTGGGGGCGTAGAAGGCGCCGGCGAGGTCGAGGCGGGCGTCGGTGCCCACGATGGAGGCCGTGGTGGCGGTGGCGGCGCGGAGGGTGCAGGTGAGGACGGCGTGGGCGCCGGTGTCGTAGCCGAAGAGCATGGAGGTTTGGGCGTCGACGCCGGTGAAGGCGGGCGACACCATGGACACCACGCGCGCGGGGGTGCCGAGGATCATCGAGGCGAAGGAGACCGGGTAGATGCCCAGGTCGAGGAGGGCGCCGCCGCCGAGGGAGGGGGCGAAGAGGCGCGAGGTCGCGTCCTGGGGGAACCACTGGCCGTGGTCGGCGGTGACGGTGACGATGTCGCCGAGTTGCGGGAGCAGGGAGCGGACGTGGTGGATGTGCGGAAGGAAACGCGTCCACATGGCTTCCATGAGGAACAGGCCGCGATCGCGGGCGAACTTCACCAGTGAGCGCGCTTCGTCGGCCGTCATGGTGAACGGCTTCTCCACCAGCACCGGCTTGCCTGCGGACAGCGCGAGCATCGCGTTGTCGTGGTGCATGGGGTGGGGCGTGGCGACGTAGACGACGTCGACGTCCGGGTCCCCGGCCAGCGCCTCGTAGCTGCCGTGGCGGCCGGGGATGCCGAGGCGATCGGCGAAGACGTCGGCGGTGGCGCGTGAGCGGGAGCCGACGGCGGCGACCACGCCCGAGTCGGTGAGTCGCAGGTCTTCGGCGAACGAGCGCGCGATGCCGCCCGTGCCCATGATCCCCCAGCGCAGCGGTGCCATGCGTCCTCCCCTGAAATAGCCCGAAACTGTCGGTGCGAAGACATACCATCGAGCGACCCGAGTGCAGGAGGCGCCATGACCACGCTCGTCAACCGCCCGAAGGCCGGGCTGCTCGTGATCGACGTGCAGAACGGCGTGGTCGACCACGCCCACGAGCGCGACAAGGTCGTCGCCAACATCAGCGCGCTCGTGGACAAGGCGCGCGCCGCCGACGTCGACGTGGTGTGGATCCAGCACAACAACGACGAAATGCCCCGCGACAGCCCGCAGTGGCAGTACGTGCCGGAGCTCGAGCGGCGCGATTCAGAAGCGCTGGTGCAGAAGGAGTACGGCGACTCGTTCGAGGGCACCGACCTCGAGTCCGTGCTGTTGGCGCGCGGCATCGGCCGCCTGTTCGTCACCGGCGCGCAGACCGACGAGTGCATCCGCTCCACCCTCCACGGCGCCATCGCGCGCGGCTACGACGCCACCCTGGTCGGCGACGCCCACACGACGGAAGACCTGTCCGCATACGGCGCACCGACGCCCGACAAGGTCATCGCGCACACGAACCTGTACTGGAACTACCACCGCGCCCCCGGACGCACGGCCGGAACGGTGAAGACGGAAGAAGTCGACTTCACCGTCTGAGGCCGCAGCTCGGGGCTGGGCGAGCGGCCACCCGCCGGGGTTCAGACAACCGACCGGTGAAGACCACGTCGGCGGCGGTTGGGCCAAAGGCGAGGACGAACCGGCTCAGCGACAGACACGCGTGCCGAGCCACTGGACCGCAGGAGCCCAGCCGCCGATGCCGGCACGGAGCAGACCCGCGCGGCAACCAAGAACCGCGCCGGACCTGGCAACACGAGCCCGCGACCGCCGGCGGAAGAACCAGGCCAGTCGCTGGAACCGGCGCACAATGGAGCAGACCTGTGCGCCACGGAGACCCGAACGTGCCCGACAACACAACCCAGCGCTTGTGTCCAGCAGCCAAGGGACCAAACCACCTACTAGAACCAGCGCACGGTCAAGCTGACCTACGCGGCAACCAACCCCGAACCGGCCGCGGCAACACAAACCCCGCGACCGCGACCGCCAGCCGAAGAACCAGGCCAGCCGCTGGAGCCCGCGTACAGTCGACACACCTGCGCTTCAAACCAAGACCCGAACCGAATGTGGCAACACAAGCCAGCGACCGTGGCCAGCAGCCGAGGAACCAAAGCCACCTACTGGAGCCCGGGCACAGTTGAGCGGACCCGCGCGGCAACCCCGAACCGAACCAACCCCGGCAACACAAGCCGGCAACCGCGACCGCCAGCGAAAAACCGGGCCAACCGCTAGAACCGGCGCACAGTGGAGCAGACCTACGCGGCAACCAGAACCGAACCGACCCCGGCAACACAAGACAGCGACGTGGCCGCCAGCGAAAAACCAGGCCGACCGCTGGAGCCGGCGCTCGAGACAACAGACCTCCACGCCAAGCAGACCCGAACCGACCTGGCAACACAAGTCGGCGACTGCGGCCGGCCGGCAGCGGAAGAACCAGGCCAGCCCACGACCACGGCCAGGGCAGTACGACAGCGGAGGGGCCAGCGACGACCAACAACCGGGCAGCACGCCGGAAAAGGGGCCCGGCCGACGTCCCCGACCAGGACTCGACGTCAGCCAAGGTCGATGGCCGACAGCCAAGACCCGAGCAGCACATCACCTGAGCCCAAAGCCGGGAAACAGGGCCAGGGACGTACCTCGACACGGTGGCCGGCCGACGGCCACGGCCAGGACAGCACGTCAGCAGAGGTCGGTGGCCGAGAGCCGCGGGAGGTGGGCCAGGGCGGGGTCCGCGCAGTCGGCGACGGCGGCCAGCACGGCGGCCGGCGGCAAGCCCGTGCGGCGGCACAGTTCCACTGCCGCCTCGGGGACGCCGGTGGAGCCGGGGCGGGCCACGACGGGGACGACGTGCCCGGGCCGGACGAGGTCCGTCCAGTCGGCACCCGGGTCGGCGAGAACGCGCGCGGTCAGGGCCCGGTCGTGGGCCGAGATGCCGGTGGTGACGCCCGCGGCGGCGTCGACGGAGACGGCGTACGCGGGGCGGTCCGGGTCGTCGGCCAGGAGCAAGGGGACGCGGAGCGACCGGAGGCGCTCGCGCAGCAAGGCCACGCAGGCGAAGCCGCTGCTGTGGCGGATCAGGAACGCCATCGAGGCCGTGGTGACCGACGCGGCGGGCAGGACCAGGTGGTCGTCGATCAGGACCGGTGCGTCGTGGCCCAGCGGGGTGGGGTGGTGGGCGGTGAGCGTCATGAGAGGAACGCGGTGATCGCCGCGAGCGTGTCGTCCGGGTATTCCAGCAGCATGGCGTGGCCGCCGCGCGGCAGGACCCGCAGGGAGCCGTGGGGGAGCAACGCAGCCATCTCCGCGGATTGCGACACGGGGGTCAGGACGTCTTCGGCGCCGGCGAGGACGAGGGTCGGGGTGGTGGCTATGGGCAAAAGTGCGCGGGAATCGTAGACGCGCAGGCCCGCGGCCTGCGCCTCGAAGCCGGCCAGGGACGTGGGGTAGGGGTCCGAGGCGGCGAGTTTCGCTTGTTCCACCAGGGTTTCGTGGTCGGTCAGCACTCGGGGCGTGAAGACCCACGCCATGCCACTCACACCGACGGCCAGCGGGTCCGCGTCCGCGCGGCGCAGGGCCAGACCAGCGTCCAGCCAGGCGTCCTGGATGGGCGTGTACGAAGGGAAACCGTTGAGCAGCACGGCTTTTGACAACAGCGGACCGTGCCGGACGAGCATGGACTGGAGCACCGAGGCGCCCAGCGACCAGCCGACGGCGGCGACCGGGCCCAGGCCCAGCGACGTCACAAGGGCAGCCGCGTCGTCGCCCAGCAGATCCACCGGGTACGGGCCCGGCGGCACCGAGCTGCGCCCGACGCCGCGGTTGTCGAAGGTGATCACGGTGAAGCGGCGGCTCAGCACGGGCACGGCTGCGGCCCAGGCCGCCGAGTTCGCGCCCAAACCGGCGATGAGCAGCAGCGGCGGGCCCTCGCCGGCGGTCTCGTAGTGCAGGGACACGCCGTTCACGGTTGCTGTGGCCAACACGGGCTCCTTCCGGCGAAACGCAGGAACACTCTCAGCGAAACGACCGCGTACCGACAACGGGAAGCCGCACACCGCGGGCGCGAAAACCATGGACGGATCCACACGCACTGCGCCATCCAGCGGCTTTTGGTCGACTCGGCCGGACATCTGTGGTCAAGATGTCAACAGGCACCGAGGAGACGAGATGGACACCAACGGCGGTGTGACCACCACGGAACGGGACCTGGCCAGGCTGCTGCACCTGCTCGCCGACGAGACGGGTGCGACGGGCGAGTTCGACCGGCTCGGCGAAGACCTGGCGGGCGAGGGTGACGGCGAACTCGTCGCCCTCACGCTGACCAGAGCCGCGCGCATCCGCGGCCTGCTGGCCGACCGCAAGCGCCGCGAGCGCGAGATGCAGGCGCTCCTGGACACGGCCAGTGACCTCGCTTCGGTCCGCGAGGTCGACGCGGCGCTCGACGCGATCGTGGCCCGCGCGCGGCGGCTGCTCGGCACCGACGCGGCGTACATGGCGCTCGTCGACGCCGACACCGGCGACGCGTACATGCGCGTCACACTGGGCACGATCACCCGGCCCATCGAGTCGCTGCGCCAGCCGCCCGGCTACGGCGTCGGTGGCTGGGTGGCGCAGACCGGCCTGCCGTTCGCGACCGCCAACTACCTGCGCGACGAGCGGATCCGGCGCAAGCACTCCGTCGCCTCCGCCGTGGCGGAGGACGGGATCGTGAGCATCCTCGGCGTGCCCATGCGGGTCGGCGACGAGGTCATCGGCGTGTTGTTCGGAGCCAACCGCGACGAGCGAACATTCGCACAGTCCGAGATCGACCTGCTGGGCTCGCTGGCCGATCACGCGGCGGTCGTGTTGGAAAACGCACGGCTGTTCGCCGCCACGAAGGCGACGGCCGAGGAGCTCTCCGCCGCCAACGACCAGCTCGCCCGCCACAACAAAGCCCTCGAACAAGCCGCGACGGCCCACGAACAGCTCATGGCGATGGTCCTGCGCCGCGCCGACCTGGCAGAGCTCGTCGAGGCCGTCGCGGAGACCCTCGACGGCGCTGTGCTCGCCGTCGAACCCGACGGCACTCCCCTCGCCCAAGCCGGGCCACCGGAGCTGCGCGACCGGCTCCCCGCGAACCCGCCGGACGAACCCGGACCCGGCCGCGCCCGCGACCTCGGCCCCGCGTGGACCGTCCCCGTCCGCGCCGGCGCCGAAACCTTTGGCCACCTGCTCTTCGCCGGACGCGCCGAACCGCTCGACACCGACAAGCGCATCCTCGAACGCGCCGCCCAAACCGCCGCGCTCGTGGTGCTCGTCGAACGCCAGACGTCCGCGGCCGAACAACAAGTGCGCGGCCAGCTCGTGGACGAGTTGCTCGCCGAACGCGAACCGGACTGGGCCGCCCTGCGCCGCCGCGCGAAGGTCTCCGGGGTCATCGACTTCACCGCGCGTCAGACCGTGCTCGTCGTCTCTGCCACGGGAACGACCCGCCGGCGGCTGCTGCGCGCGGCGGCCGACTACGTGCGCGCCCACGCCGGCGTCGCGACCGAACACGGCGGCCACGTGGTGCTCCTGCTCCCCTGCGCCGACGCGACCGCCGCCGTCCGCGAGGCTCGCCGCCACCTCGAACGCGCCACCGGCGGCACCGTCACCGCGGGCGTCGCGGGTCCCGCCGCGACCGCCCCCGTGGTGCGAAAGCTCCACCGCGAAGCCGAACGCTGCCACCGCCTGCTCGTCGCGCTGGGCCGCGCCGGCACGGCCGCCAGCCTCGAGGATCTCGGGGTGCTGGGCCTCGTGCTCGACGGCGCCTCCCGCGACCACGTGAAGACGCTCGTCGAGACCGCCGCCGGCCCGATCCTCGACTACGACCGCGAACACGGTTCCCCGCTCGCCGAAACCCTCGACGGCTACTTCGCCGCCGGCGAGAACCCCCGCGCGGCTGCGCGCCTGCTGCAGGTGCACGCCAACACCGTCTACCAGCGTCTCGACCGCGTCGACCAGGTACTCGGCCACCGCCGCTGGCGCGAGCCGGCCGGGGCGCTGACGCTGCGCATCGCGCTGCAGCTGCGTCGCGTGCTCGACCAGATCCCGGTGGCGTCGTGACGGCCGAGATCCTGCGCCCCTCCACAGTGGACACACCCGCCGAAGTCCTCGCCTACTTGACTTTCCTGCTCGCCGAAGAAGCCCCGGAAACCGACTTCGACGCCGTCGAGACGGGCCTGCGGACACTCCCTGAAGGCGACCGGAAGACCCTCCTGCGCCGCGCCGTCCGAGACGCCCGCACCGTGCGCGGCATCCTCGCCCGCCGCGCGCAGCGCGAACGCGAAACCCAAGCCCTGTACGAAACCGCGCGTGATCTGACCTCGCTGAGAGACGTCGACGACGTGCTCAGCGCCATCGTCGACCGCGTCCGCCGCCTGCTGGCCACCGACTCCACCTACATCGCCCTGATCGACGACGACACCGGCGACGCGTACATGCGCGTCACCGCCGGCACGGTGACCGAACCCATCCGCTCGGTGCGCCAGCGGCCCGGCTCCGGCGTCGGCGGCCGCGTGATCGCGACCGGCCGTCCGTTCGCCACCACCAACTACCTCGCCGACCCGCGCATCCACCGCGAGACGCAGGTCGCGAGCGCCGTCGGGGAGGACGGTGTGGTCAGCATCGCGGGCGTGCCGATGAAACTCGGCTCACGCGTGATCGGCGCGCTGTTCGCCGCCGACCGCCACGAGCGCACTTTCGACCAGCACGACATCGCGCTGCTGACCTCGCTCGCGCACCACGCGTCCGTGGTGATCGACAACGCGCGCCTGTTCGGCCAGGTCGGCAGTACGACCGAAGAGCTGCGCGAAGCCCACGCCCAGCTGTCCGCGCAGCGCCACGCGCTCGAACTCGCCGCCACCGCCCACGAACTGCTCATGCCGCTCGCTCTCGCGGGCGCGGACCTCGGCGAGGTGGCCGACACGATGGCGCGGCTGCTCGACGGCACCGTCGCCCTCGAGACCGGCACCGACCGCGTCGCGGCCACCGCGCCCGGCGGCATCCCGGTCGAGGCCGTGTTCCGCGACGGCACCGTCGTCCCGCTGCGCGCCGGCGGCGAGACGCACGGGCGGTTGTATTTCGGCCGCGCCGAACCGCTCACCGAAACGGAACTCGGCACGCTCGAACGTGCCGCGCAGACCGCGACGCTCCTGGTGCTGCTCGAACGCCAGACGGCGACCGTCGAGCAGGACCTGCGCCACGAGCTCGTCGAAGACCTGCTCGGCGAGCGCGAACCCGACTGGACCGCACTGCGGCGGCGCGCGGACCGCTTCACCACCCTGACGCCCGGCGAAGCCCACGTCGTCGTGGTCGTCTCCGGCGACACAGCCGAGCTCGCGGCGACAGCCGAGTGCACCGCCATCAAACGCGGCGGTCTCGCGAGCGAAGTCGACGGTCAGGTCGTGCTACTCCTGCCCGGCTGCGACGCCGGCGCCACCGCGCGCGCGCTCGCGGCGGACCTCACCGCGACGACGAACACCGCGGTCACCGCCGGCGCGGCCGGGCCCGCGCACGATCTGGAGCGCCTGCGCGCCACCCACCGCGAAGCCGTCCGCTGCCACCGACTCCTGCTCGCCCTCGGGCGCGCCGGCGACGGCATGGGCCTCGACGAGCTGGGAGTGGTCGGCGTGGTGCTGGAGCACGCCGGGCCCGAGCAGCTGCACCGCGTGGTCCGCCGCGCGCTCGGGCCGCTGCTCGACTACGACGCCGAGCACCGCTCAGCCCTGCTGGCCACCGTCGAGTGCTACTTCGACCGAGGTCAGAGCCCACCCGCCGCCGCCCGCGCGCTCGGCATCCACGTCAATACGCTGTACCAGCGCCTCGACCGCATCGACCGCGTGCTCAACGGGGCGGGCTGGCGCGAGCCCGAGCACACGCTCGACCTCCAAGTCGCCCTGCAGCTCTACCGGCTGATGCCGGCTTCTCCCGCGCCCGCTCGCGCAGCACGAACTCCGGCACCTTCCCCGTCGACGTCTTCGGCAGCCCACCGAACTCCACCGGCTTCGGCGCCTTGCGGTGCTGATCGTCACCAATCCGGCCACAGCAACGACGGAAACCGCTAACTCACGTGGTAGCCGCCAGTGGGTGTCCGCCTCCGTTGGCCGGATTGGTCACTGCGCCAGCCGCGAACCCACGTACGCGACGATCGCCTCCTCTGTCGCGGACGCGCCCGCGTGCCGGGTCACGTACGCCGCGGGCACCGCACCCGATGTTCGTGCGGCGCCGCGACCACGGCCACCTCCAGGCACCGCCGGGTGGCCGGCGATGACCACAAAGGACAGTGGCGTCAGCGCTCGAACACCGGTCACGCCACCCGGGCCCCGGCGACGAGGCTCCCGAACCGCACCACCTCGTCGGCCACCAGGTGCAGCTGCTGCGTGACCCGCGGCTGGTCGCACGTCCCGTCGGCGAAGCGGGCTTCCAGGGAGTTCACCACCGCGCCGTAGGGCGTGACCCAGCCGCGCAGCGCGTGGACGACCGACCGCAACGCGCCCAGCGTCGTCACCCCCGCCTGCCAGCCGTGGGCCGCCACGACGAGCCCGACCGCGCGGTCGGCGAGGTAGGACAACGCGTCCTCGCGCATGTCCTCCACGTAGTCCAGGGCGTTCTTCACCAGGCCCGACATCGATCCGTGGTACCCGGGCGACGCGATGATCACGCCGTCGGCCCGGCGCAGGTGCTCGAGGAGCTCGTGCGCGACCACACCCCCGTCGCCGCCCGGCGCGTACATCGGCAGCCGGGCCAGTTCCGCGCCGGCGAACGCCCGCGTGCTCGCCCCCAGCTCCTGCGCGTGCCGCAGCGCGACCCGCAGCGCCTGTTCACTCGACGACCCGGGACGCACGGTTCCCCCGAGCCCCACGACGTGCAGCTGTTTCACGACCCACCACCCGTCATCCGCTGTCTTGGCCCTGCCCATCGTCAGTGCGAGCCCCGGCCACCGGCAATGGGAATCCGCACATGCCGAGGAGCGGCAAGGCGCACGATCTTCCGTTGTCGCGCGCGCGTGTCGGCGGTCACAGTCAAGCGCATGGTTTTGGCACTGGAGAACAAGATCGCCGTCGTCACCGGCGGCGCGAGCGGCATCGGGCGGGCCACCGCGGTGCGCTTCGCGCGAGAGGGCGCCCACGTGGTGCTCGGCGACGTGCAGGACGCGGGCGAAACCGTCCGTCTGGTCGAGGAAACGGGTCGCAAGGCGACGTTCGTGCGCACCGACACCACGAGCGAGGCCGACTGCGACGCACTGGTCGCCGCCGCGGTGAGCGAGTTCGGGCGGGTCGACGTCGGTGTCGCGGCTGCCGGCATCGCCACGGCGGCGGGCATGAGCAACGCCGAGGTGCGCGCGGACGGCGGCGACGCGACGCACCTGGTGAACCTGCCGACGGAGGCGTTCCGGCGCGTGCTGGACGTCAACGTGCTCGGCGTGATGATGACCGACCGCGCGCTCGCGCGGCAGATGCTGGCGCAGGGCGACGGCGGTTCGATCGTCAACATCGCCTCCAGCGCGGCGAAGATCCCGCTGGCCGGCGCGGCGCCGTACTGCACGTCGAAGGCCGGCGTCTGGATGCTCACCAAGGTCCTCGGCCTCGAGCTGGCCACCACCGGCGTGCGCGTGAATGCCGTCGGCCCCGGCTACACGGCGACGCCGATGATCGCCGGCATCGAAGACAACGAGGCGGCTTACAGCTCGGCCATGAGCATCACGCCCATGAAGCGCCTTGGCACCCCCGAAGAGCAGGCGAACGCGGTGCTGTGGCTCGCGTCCGACGAGTCCTCGTTCGTCACCGGCCAGATGCTGCACCCGGCGGGCGGCCAGTTCACCGACTGAAGGATGGAGGAGGTACCCGCATGACAACGCTGGACATCGCCAACATCGGGCGGTTCGAGGTCGACCTCTGGGAGGACGGCACCGGATCGCCTCTGCTGTACCTGCACGGTTATGAGCGCCACCCCGGCGGCGCCGGGTTCCTGAAGCGCCTTGCCGAAGGCCGCCGCGTACTCGCGCCCGAGCTGCCGGGCTGGGGGTCCTCGACCGGGTTCGAGCACTTCAGCGACGTGCTCGACGTGACGTTGTTCCACCGCGAGCTGGTCCGGTCGTGGGGTCTGGACCAGCTCGACGTCGTCGGGCACTCGCTGGGCGGGATGTTCGCCGCGGAGCTGGCCGCGGTCGCGCCGCAGCTCGTGCGGCGGCTCGTGCTCGTGGACCCGTTCGGGCTGTGGCTCGACGATCAGCCGGCGCTCGACCCGTTCGGCGCCGCCGCCGACGTCAAGGCGGCGAAGTGGCACGCCGGGCCGCCGGAGCGGGAACCGACGAACTTCGTGGCGAACCCCGAAGACCCGCACGCGGCCATCCTGTTCTCCGCCCGCAACCTCGGCTCCGCCACGAAGTTCATGTGGCCGATCGCCGATCGCGGCCTGCGGCGCCGGCTGCCGCTGGTCTCCGCGCCGACGCTGGTCGTCAACGGCGCGTCCGACGGGCTCGTGCCCACCGCGTACGCCGAGGAGTTCGCGCGCCTCGTGCCCGACGCGAAGGTCACCGTGATCGACGAGGCCGGCCACTACCCGATGGTCGAGCAGGAGGACGAGTTCGTGTCCGTGGTCACCGCGTTCCTGGATTCCTGAGTCTCCTGAAAGGACACCGCAGATGGGCAGGGTAGACGGCAAGATCGCGCTGGTCACCGGGAGCGCGGCGGGCATCGGCCGCGAAACCGCGTACACGCTGGCGCGCGAGGGCGCGACCGTGGTGGTCGCCGACATCAACGAAGACGGCGCGAAGCAGGTGGCGAGCGAGCTCGGCGGCGACGCGAGCGCCGTGCGCTACGACGCGACGGACCAGCAGTCCATTCAGGACCTGGTGGCTGCGGTGATCGACCGCTACGGGCGCGTGGACGTCATCCACAACAACGCCGCGCTCGTCGGGCCCGACGCGTGGTTCGGCGACACCACCGTGGTCGACACCGACATCGCGCTGTGGGACCGGGCGTTCGCCACCAACGTGCGCAGCATCTTCCTGACGTGCAAGTACGCGCTGCCGCACATGGTCGAGGCCGGCCGCGGCGGCTCGATCGTCAACATGGCCTCGATCGGCGGCTTGCGCGGCAGCGCCGGGCTCACCGCGTACGGCAGCACGAAGGCCGCCGTGATCGGGCTGACGCGCTACCTCGCCGCGCAGCACGGCCGGCAGGGCATCCGCTGCAACGCGATCGCGCCCGGCGTGATCCAGACGCAGCAGCTGCTCGACGCCGTGCCCGACCTCCCGGCCAAATCGCTCGAGACCACGGCTTCGCCGCGCGCCGGGCTGCCGTCGGACATCGCCAACATGGTGCTGTTCCTGGCTTCCGACGAGTCGGCGTTCGTCAACGGCGAGACGTACCGCGTCGACGGTGGCGCCATGGCGGCCGGCTGAAACCCCGACTTCGAAAGGCAGGAACCCCGTGAAGTTCCACTGGTTCGCCCAGCAGTACTACACGAAGCTCCCCGAGGACTACGGCTCCACCGTGCACAGCTCGTGGGTCACGCCGCCGGCGTCGGTGGCCGAGCCCGGCCAGGTCCACGACGACTACCACCTCTACCTGCGGCTCATGCAGCAGGCCGACCGGCTGGGCTGGGATTCGCTGCTCCTCAACGAGCACCACCAGACCTCACTCGCGATGACCCCCTCGCCCAACCTCATCGCCGCCATCCTGGCGGGCACCACGGAGAACTCGGCGATCGCGCTGTGCGGCAACTCGCTGGCGCTGTACAACCCACCGGTGCGCGTGGCCGAGGAGATCGCGATGCTCGACTGCCTTTCGGGCGGGCGCATCATCGCGGGCATGGTCTTCGGCACGCCGATGGACACCGGCTTCTCCTACGGTGTACCGCCCATCGAACTGCGCGACCGCTTCCACGAGGCCCGCGACCTCATCACGCGGGCGTGGCGCGCCGAGAAACCGTTCACCTTCAACGGGAAGTACACGAAGCTGCGTTACGTCAACACGTGGCCGCGGCCGGTGCAGGACGACATTCCCGTGTGGATCCCGGGCAGCGGCAGCGTCGAGACGTGGGACGTGGTCAACGCCTTCAACTACTGCTACGGCTACCTGTCCTTCTCCGGCAAGCAGAGCGCCGAACCGATCGTGAAGGGGTTCTGGGACTACACCGAGCAGCAGGGCGCCGACACGAACCCGAACCGCATGGCGTTCACGCAGATCATCTGCTGCGCCGACTCGGACGCGGAGGCGGAACGGCTCTACGGCGATGCCGTGAAGTACTTCTACCGGCAGAACCCGACGGCGCTGGAGTTCGCGACGCCGCCGGGTTACAACTCCCTGCCCTCGCTCAAGGCCAACCTCACACGGGCGCGCACGATGTCCAACGAAGAGCGGATGAAGGCGCAGACCGGCCAGTTGTCCTTCTGGGAGTACGACGAACTCGGCTACATCATCGCGGGTACGCCCGAACGCGTCGAGCAGCGCGTGCGCGAGCTGGTGACGGACCTGCGGATCGGCCAGCTCATCACGTGCATGCACGTCGGCAACCTCTCCGAGGAAGTCGCGGCGATGAACAACGACCTGTTCGGCACGCAGGTGATCCCGAAGCTGCGCGACATCTGGGCCGACCTCGAGGACCACTGGACGCCGAAGGTCACCCAGCAGCGGATCGCGGAACGCTTCCCCGCCGCGGTGCGCACGGCCTGAACACGAAGGAGGGGCGTCCCTTCACGGGGACGCCCCTCCTCGGTGGACTCCGTTCAGGACACCGGATCGGTGGTCCGGGCCGGCAGCGTCGGTTCGAGCTTGCCCGCCACCGCCTGGTGCACCCGCACCTCCTTCGACAGCAGCACCGGGATGATCGCCACGGCGAACAGGATCGCGCCGACGAGCCAGATCGTGTCCAGCTGGCCGCGGCCGGCCACCGACGTGTCGATCCACTTTCCGCTCTGGTCGGTGATCACCCAGCCGACCGCGACCTGCATGGCCGCCGACGCGCCGTTGAGCGTGCCGGTGACCTCGGGGCGGGAGATGCCGGCCCAGTAGCTGTTGACCGTGCCCCAGAACATCGGATCGCAGAGGAAGGCGAAGGCGCCGATGAAGAAGCCCCACAGCACCCACGTCGAGTCGTGCAGCAGCACGCCCATCAGGAACCCCACAGCGCCACACGCCGGCCCGAGGATCAGCCACGGCCGCGTGCGGCCGCCGAAGAACCGGGACACGAGTGTGCCGTTCACGAGTCCGAAGAGGACCGGGATCACCGCGATGAGCGGGCTGACCCAGGCCACGGTGTCGGGGTTGACCTTGTCGAGGGTGATGAGCCCGTAAGGAAGCCACGGCCCCGAGAGCCACGTCGGGGTGGTCGCCAGTGCGGTCGCGATGATCATCGTGAGGATGCTGCGGTTCTTCAGCGCCCGCAGCAGTTCGCGGAAGCTCAGCTTCTCGCGGACCTCCACCCCGCGGTGCTCGGCCTGGATGCGCGCGATCTCGCCGGCTGTGATCCCGCGCAGCTTCTCGGGTTTGTTGGCCGTGAACAGCACGAGCATCACCAGCGCCGGCACACCCAGCGCCGCCACGACGATGAACGCGTCCCGCCAGGACAGGTGGTTCGCCAGCGGCAGCGCGATCGCCGGCGCGAGCACGCCCGCGATGAGCGTGGAGCTCATCCACGTCGACGTCGCCCTCGCGCCGAGCGCACCGGGGAACCACACGGAGAGGAGCCGTTGTGACGGAGCCCAGGAGAACCCGAAGAACACGCCGAAGATCAGGTTCCGCCACCACATCTCGTTGTAGGTGTGGACGAACGCCATCGTCGCCGAGAGCACCGTGACACCGGAAATGCAGATGATCAGCATCTGCTTGGCGCCGAGGCGGTCGGCGAGGATCCCGGCCAGCAGGAGCAGGGGGAAGTACCCCAGCAGGTAGCTCGCCGTCACGCTCGAGATCTGGCTCGGGGACAGGTGCAGGTCGGTGGACCAGAACGGGTTGAGCAGGCTGAACTTCGCGCTGTCCAGCCAGACCACGAAGTTGACGATCAGGATGCTCGCGAGCATGAGCCCGCGCCTTCCGGTGAACAGTTTCGCGCGGGGAACCGGTGCGGGGAACGACATGACAGACCCTCCGGACACAGGGGTGCGGATGCAGGTGGTGGTTAGGGAGGCGGAAGAGGTGCCTCAGCCGAAAAGATCCCGACCGACTAGTCGGTTCGAGACAGCTTGCGCTCGGCTTCGTGGTGTGTCAAGCGCCACTGGCAAACTTCTCGAAGGGACCGTTATCGGGTGGAAGTCGTTGATTTCCAAGGGTTATCGCGGTACCCGCGGCTGTCACCCGAGCGGCCCAACGCTCGCAACTGAGGGGTCGGTTTCGTGGTGCTACCGTTTTCGCCGTGCCCACAAAGGACCCTCGCCGGCGCCACCTGACGCTCACCGAGCGCCGCCACGAGATCGTGACGACCGCGGCCGAGCTGTTCGACCGCAGCGGCTACGCCAACGCCACGATGGACGACCTCGCCCAGGCGGTCGGGATCGCGAAACCCACGCTGTATCACTACTTCGGCAGCAAGGAGGAGATCCTCGCGTCGATCCACGAGGAGTTCATCGACCTGCTGCTGGGCCGGCACCGGCGGCGCCGGCAGGCGCAGCTGCCGCCGGAGCAGCAGCTGCTCGAGGTGATGATCGACGTCCTCGAGCTCATGCAAACGCACCGCGGGCACGTGCGCGTGTTCTTCGAGCACCACCGCGAACTGCCCGCCGCCGAGCGCGACAGCATCCGGCGCAAGCGCGACGAATACGAGGCGCAGGTGGCCGAGCTGATCGAGCAGGGAGCCGCGGACGGCTCGTTCCGCGCGGTGGACCCGCGGCTCGGCGCACTGGCCGTGTTCGGCATGTGCAACTGGGCCTACCAGTGGTACCGCAGCGATGCCTCGCTCGAGCCGCGGCAGATCGCGTACCAGTTCTGGGACATGGTCCTCAGGGGGATCAGGAGTTCTACTTAGGACAGAGGAGGAACGTCGTGCGGGTGGTCACGTGGCAGGCGATCGAAACCCTTTCCATCGACGAAGTGGCGGCACCGGAGTGCGGACCGTCCGATGTGGTCGTGTCCGTCGGGGCCTGCGGCATCTGTGGTTCGGATGTGCACTCCTACACCGAAGGCGCGTGGATCGCGCCCAGCGTGCCGATGGGTCACGAGTACGCCGGAACGGTGATCGCGGCGGGTTCGCGGGTGTCCGGGGTGTCCGTCGGCGACCGCGTCGCGGTGAATCCGGCGGCGCCGTGCGGTTCGTGCCCGCGGTGCACCGAAGGCCGGCACAACCTGTGTTCGGCCGGGTCCGGCCATTCGGGTGGTTTCGGTGACCAGGTAGTGGTTCGCGACGCCGTCGCCGGACAGCACCTGTTCGTGCTGCCGGCCGATTTTCCCCTGGAAGAGGCTGCTTTTCTGGAGCCGCTGTCGGTGGCCGTGCGGGCCGTCGAGCACGCGGAGCCGCCGCTGGACGAGCCGATCGTGGTGTTCGGGCTCGGGACGATCGGCCAGTGCGTGGTCCAGGTGCTGCTCGCGCGGGGCGCGCGGGACGTGATCGTGGTGGACACCTCACCGCGCCGCCTGGCCGCGGCGCTCGCGGCCGGCGCGCACGAAGGTCTGAACCCGGCCGACTGCGACGTCCGCGCTTCGCTCTTCGCCTCGCGGGGCACCACGGCGTCGCCCTACCAACCCTCCTCAGGTGCGGTGGGCTCCGTCTTCGAGTGCTCCGGCGCGTCGCCCGTGCTGCCCCTGGCGTTCTCGCTGGCCCGCGCCGCCGCTCCGATCTCCGCGATCGCCCTCGCGGCCCACCCGTTGTCCCTGCCGGTCGACGACCTGGTGCAGAAAGAACTCCGCCTGCTCGGCAGCTTCGCCTACACCGCCCGCGACTGCCAGGAGGCCTTCGACCTGCTCGTCTCCCGGCGCGTGGACGTCCGGCCCCTGATCTCGCACCGCTTCGCCCTGGCCGACGTCAGGGAGGCCTTCGAAGCCCAGCGCGACCCGGCGACGTCGATCAAGGTGGTGGTGTCCCCGTAACCGCCGGCGGAGACGTCGGCGCTGGAGCAGCCGGCCGGGGAAGACGCGGCCGCGCGCTGACCCCAGTCGACGTGATCGACACCACAAGCGACAATGGAGGACGTGACCGCCACCTTGAGCAAGCCCGCGTTGCAGATCGGCCCCTACCAGGTCGATCCACCGGTCGTGCTCGCGCCGATGGCCGGAATCACGAACGTCGCCTTCCGGCAGCTGTGCCAGGAGTACGGCGCGGGCATCTACGTGTGCGAGATGATCACCGCCCGCGCCGTCGTCGAACGGCACCCCGGGACGATGCACATGATGACCTTCGGCGAAAACGAAAAGCCCAGGTCGATGCAGCTGTACGGCGTGGACCCGAAGACGATGGCCGAGGCTGTGCGCATCATCGTCGGCGAGGGGCTCGCGGACCACATCGATTCGAACTTCGGCTGTCCCGTGGCGAAGGTGACGCGCAAGGGCGGCGGGGCGGCGCTGCCGTTCAAGCGGCGGCTCTTCGCGGACATCGTGCGCGAATCCGCGAAGGCGGCCGCCGAAGCGGGTGTGCCGTTCACCGTGAAGTTCCGCGTGGGCATCGACGACGACCACCGCACGTTCCTCGACGCCGGGCGGATCGCCGAGGCCGAGGGCGCGGCGGCGGTCAGCCTCCACGCGCGCACGGCGGCGCAGCGCTACTCCGGCCAGGCCGACTGGTCGAAGGTCGCCGAGCTGAAGGAGGCCGTGACCAGCATCCCGGTGCTGGGCAACGGCGACATCTTCTCCGCTGACGACGCCCTGCGCATGGTCGCCGAAACCGGCTGCGACGGGGTGGTCGTCGGCCGTGGCTGCCTCGGGCGGCCGTGGCTGTTCGGGGAGCTCGAGGCGGCGTTCCAGGGGCGCGAGATCCCGGCTGGTCCGAACCTCGGCGAGGTCGCGCGCGTGCTGCGGCGCCACACGGAGCTGCTCGTCGAGCACGACGGCCACGACAAGGCCATGCGCGACATCCGCAAGCACATGGCGTGGTACCTGATGGGCTTCCCCGTCGGCTCCGAACTGCGCCGCGGCTTCGCGATGCTGTCGTCGATGGCGCAGCTGGACGACCTCATCGCCCAGCTCGACCACGACGCGCCGTTCCCCGAGGCGGCCACCGGCCCGCGCGGCCGGCAGGGCTCACCGGGCAAGGTCACGCTGCCCCACGGCTGGCTCGACGACCCCGACGACGACTGCGTCCCCGAAGCCGAGGACATGCATTCGGGCGGCTGATCCGCGAGTTGCCGGGGCGGCTACGTCCGGTGCCCTCACCCCGG
Organism: Amycolatopsis sp. FDAARGOS 1241; assembly: GCF_016889705.1. Taxonomy (NCBI): domain Bacteria; kingdom Bacillati; phylum Actinomycetota; class Actinomycetes; order Pseudonocardiales; family Pseudonocardiaceae; genus Amycolatopsis; species Amycolatopsis sp. FDAARGOS 1241. The sequence continues at coordinate 9,655,575 of NZ_CP069526.1, read as the reverse complement.
ACGGCAGCGGATGGAGCTCTGACCTGCAGGTTTGTCGAGCTTCCACAAGTCATCCCCAGATTGTCCACAGGGCGTTGTGGATAAGTATTCAAGGGGGGCGCTCTCCCAGGCGCGGTGCCGGGTCGCGCACATCCACACCCGTTGAGGCGACGGCGTCGAAACCGTTGCGTTCTTGGTCCCCAACAGCGCGAAAGGCCATCCCGAGAAACTCGGGCTGGCCTTTCGGCGTGGGCAAAGATCAGGCGGCCGCACCGATCACGATCGACTGGACGTGACCGAAGCCCAGCGCCGCCAGGTCCTTGACGTCGTTGGTCACGACCAGGTGGTCGCCCGTGGCGCCGGGGCCCGTGTACAGCGTCAGGGTGCCGCTCACGAACTGGATGGAGCCCGAGGCGGGGATGTTGACGTCGACGATGTCGCCGACGTTGCCGCCGATGCCCTGGGAGCCGTCCGGTTCCGAGAAGTTGATGCCCGAGTCGAGGATGGCGCTCGCGCCCGCCACCGGGGGCTTCGCCGGGGCGTTGTCGCCGATGTAGATGGATTGCACGTGGGCGAACTGGGCGCCGAAGGTGGCCGGGATGTCGGCCACGCTGTCGGTGAGGACGGCGGCGTCGCCGGTCTTGCAGTCGGCGCCGGTCCAGAGGGTCATGGTGCCGTCGAACTGCTGGAGGGAGCCGGTTTCGGGCAGGGTGACGACGATGCACTGGCCTTCGTCGCCGCCGATGCCCTGGGAACCGTCCGGTTCGGAGAAGTTGACGCCGGAGTCGAGGATCCCGCTGGCGCCAGTGGAAGCGAGAGCGGTACCGGCGCCGCCGAAGATCGCGCCGGCGATGGCGCCGAAGGCGGCGAGGGACAGCACAGTCTTGCGCAGCATGGGATTCTCCAAGGTTCGGCTGGGGGTTCCCGGCTCCGCACCTCGGTGCCGGACACCCTCGACACGGCGCTCACGCCGGAACCGGTTCACGGCCGCACTATGGCGCCGGTCACACTCGGAGAATCCACTGTGGACATGGTTCGGCCCCGCCGTCCGATCGGGCCGGCGGGGCCGCGGTGAGCCTGAAGAGCGTCAGTTCTCGAGCTGCTGCGGCTCGCCACCCACGGTGATCTTGCGCGGCTGGGCCTTCTCGGCGACCGGGATGCGCAGGGTCAGGACACCGTCCACGTACTCGGCGGCGACACGGTCGGTGTCGAGGGTGTCCGCGAGCACCAGGCGACGCGACACGGCGCCGCGGGAGCGTTCGGAAACCTGCACGCGGGCGTCCTCGTTGAAAGCGGCGGCGCGCTCGGCCTTCACGGTCAGCACGTTGCGCTCGACGCTCACGTCGATCGACTCGCGGGCGACACCCGGGAGGTCGAACTGCACGACGTACTCGTCACCGGAACGGTAGGCGTCCATCGGCATGGTCCGCGGCGAACTGGTCGGCTGTCCGCGGAAGAACTGCTGGGTCAGGCGGTCGAACTCGGCGAACGGGTCGGTGCGGATCAACATCGTGGTTCCTCCTTCAGCTGGCCTCGATCGGCTCCTCGGCGGCTGACCGGGCCTTACGAAGTTGCTAACGAGCGACTCAACTTAGTTGTTCCCGAATGACTCAAATCACAGACGGCCTTGTCCAGCGCGAGCCCGGGGTGTACAGGTACGTACATGTACGTCGGTGGCAAGAAGCAGAGGCTGGTCGGCGACCTCGCCGACCGGATCCGCTCCGGCCGGCTCGCTCACGGCGACCAGCTGCCGGGCGAGCACGAGCTCGCCGAGCAGTACCAGGTCAGCCGCGGGACGGTGCGCAGCGCCCTGTCCGATCTGCAGCAGCAGGAGCTCATCGCGACGCAGGCGGGCGTCGGGTCGTTCGTGACGTTCGACGGGGTGCCGCTCGACCAGCGCGCCGGCTGGGCGAGGGCACTCACCGACACCGGGTCACCCGTCACCACCGAGGTCCTGGGCCTGACCGAGGTCGAGGACGCCGAACTCACGCGCCGCTTCGGCGTCCCGAAGTTCATCCTGGTGAAACGCCTGCGCCGCGACGAACACGTCCGCGGCATCTCGCTGGAAGAGGCCACCGTCCCCGCCGTCGGCAACCTCGCGGACCTGCCCGCCCGCGGCCTGGTCGACGACTCCCTCACGACGACCTTGCGGGAAGCCGGCCGCCATCCCGCCGGCGGCGAACAGTGGATCACCGCTCAGCCACTCGACGCCGGCGCCGCCGCGCTGCTGGGCCGGCCCGCCGGCGAACTCTTCCTCAAGGCCACGCGCACGTCCGTCGACGCCGACGGCGCCCTGGTCGAGCACGTCGTGAGCCTGCTCGATCCCGCGCGATTCAGCTTCCACCTCACCTTCGGCCACCGATGAGCACCCGCGACCGCGCGCTCGCCGCGCTGACCGGTCTCGCGGTCGGCGACGCGCTCGGCATGCCGACGCAGTCGATGTCGCGCGCCGAGATCCGCACGGCTTACGGGAAGATCACCGGCTTCCGCCAGGCCGTGGCCAACCAGCCCGTCGCACCCGGCCTGCCCGCGGGTTCCATCACCGACGACACCGAACAGGTCTTGCTGCTCGCGCGTCTGCTCGTCGACGGCGGTGGCCACGTCCAACCGCGGGTGTTCGCCGACGCGTTGCTCGCGTGGGAAGCCGACATGATCGCGCGCGGTTCGGCCGATCTCCTCGGCCCGTCGACGAAACGAGCACTCCAGCTCCTGGAAACCGGCGTCCCACCCGGGGAAACCGGCCGCGCGGGCACCACCAACGGCGCCGCCATGCGCGTGACCCCCGTCGGCATCGCGACTCCGCCGGACGACCTGGCCACGCTCGTCGACGCCGTGGCCGAGACCGCGCGCATCACCCACAACACGTCCCTCGGTCTCGCCGCCGCGGCCGCCGTCGCCGCCGCGGTGTCGGCGGGCGTCGATGGCGCGAACCGCATGGAGGCCTTCGACTTCGCCGAACGGGCGGCGGCCCTCGGCGCGGCGGAAGGACACTGGAGCGCGGGCGGTGCCATCGCCGCCCGGCTCCGCTGGGCCCGCGACTGGGTGCGCGGCCTGCGCCGCGCCGAGCTGGACGACGCCGTGGCCGACGTGATCGGGACGTCCGTGGCCGCGCAGGAATCCGTGGTCGCCGCCTTCGCGCTCGCCGAAGTGCTCGACCCCGCCGAGGCGCTGCCCACCGCCGCGGCGCTCGGTGGTGACACCGACACGGTGGCCGCGATCTGCGGTGCGCTGCTCGGCGCGTGCGGCGAGGAGATCCCCGCCGAGCTGGGCGAAACCGTCGTCCGGTTCAACCGGCTCGACCTCGGCCCGCTCGCCGAGGGTCTCGTGACATTGCGCCGGACCATCCCGTGAACCGCCTGATCCACACCGGACAGGTCGTGGTCGACCTCGTGCTGGGCGTGCCGCACCTGCCCGTGCGGGGCGGCGACGTGCTGGCCACGTCGACGAACCTCCTGCCCGGCGGCGGGTTCAACGTCATGGCCGCAGCCGCCCGCGCCGGCACCGACGTCGTCTACGCGGGCACGCACGGCACGGGCAGCTTCGGCGACCTCGTGCGGGCCGCGCTCGACGCCGAGGGCATCACGATCGCCCAGGAACCGACGGCCAGCGGCGACACCGGTGTCGTCGTGGCGCTCGTCAACCCGGACGGCGAGCGGACGTTCGCCACCGGCACCGGCGCGGAAGGCCCGTTGCGCGCCGACCAGCTCGCCCGCGTCGTCGCGCAGCCCGGCGACCTCGTTTACGTCACCGGCTACAGCCTCCTGCACGCCGCCAACCGCGACGCCCTCCTACGCTGGCTGCCGCACCTGCCGGGTTCGCGCGTGCTCTTCGACCCCGGCCCGCTGGTGGCGAGCCTGGATCCGGACGACCTCGCCCAGCTCATGTCCACAGTGGACATCGTCAGCTGCAACTCCCGCGAAGCCGAAGCGCTCGACGTCGCCACGCTCGCCGGACGCCGGACCGTGATCGTCCGGGACGGCTCAGCCGGCTGTGTGCTCCACCACGGCGGCGAGATCACGCGGATCCCCGGCTTCCCCGTCACCGCCGTCGACACCAACGGTGCGGGCGACACCCACTGCGGTGTCCTGGCCGCCGAGCTCCTGCGGGGCCGGGACCTGCCGACGGCGGCGCGCACCGCCAACGCCGCCGCCGCGTTCTCCGTGACCAAACACGGACCCGCCACGGCCCCGACGCGCGAGCACCTGGCGCGGTTCCAGCAGACGTTGACGACGGCTCCGGTGCCTCCTACGGTCGAGGTGAATAGGTCTGAACAAGGCCAGATAGGCGGTCGCCATGGCCAGGACCGAAGCGCGGGCACCCGAAAGCGGCAAGCTGAAGGTCGAAACGCACGGCATCAACGTGATCGGCGACGCCGACCGGCACGGCAAGCCGCGGGACCTGTTCTGGCCGTGGTTCGGTGCGAACGTGTCGATCCTCGGGCTCAGCTACGGCTCGTTCGCGCTCGGGTTCGGCATCTCGTTCTGGCAGGCCACGATCGCCGGCGTGTTCGGGATCGTGTTCTCGTTCCTGCTGTGCGGTTTCATCGCCGTGGCGGGCTAACACGGCTCCGCGCCGACGATGGCGCTCTCGCGCGCCGCGTTCGGCGTGCGGGGCAACCACCTGCCGTCGGCGATCTCGTGGATCCTCACCGTCGGCTGGGAAACGGTGCTGACCGCGCTGGCGACGATGGCCACCGCGACCGTGTTCGAACGCCTCGGCTGGGGCGGCGGCACGACGACGAAGATCGTCGCGCTGATCGTGGTCGCCGGGCTCACCGTGCTCAGCGGCGTGATGGGCTTCGAGGTCATCATGCGCGTGCAGACGTGGATCACCTGGATCACCGGGATCCTCACCGTGGTCTACGTGGTGCTGGTCGCCGGCCACGTGCACTGGGCGGCGGTGAGCGCGGTGCCCGCCGGCTCGGCGCAGGAGTTCATCGGCGCCCTCGTGTTCCTGATGACGGGCTTCGGCCTCGGCTGGGTCAACGCGGCGGCCGACTACTCGCGGTACCTGCCGCGCTCGGCGTCGAGCCGCGGCGTGATCGGGTGGACGACGTTCGGGGCATCCGTCGCGCCGCTCGTGCTGCTGGTGTTCGGGCTGCTGCTGGCCGGTTCTTCGCCCGAGCTGAACCAGGCCGTGGCGGCCGACCCGATCGGCGCGCTGACGACGATCCTGCCGATCTGGTTCCTGGTGCCGTTCGCCCTCGTCGCGGTGCTCGGCCTGGTCGGGGGCGCGGTGCTGGACATCTACTCGTCCGGGCTGTCGCTGCTGTCCGCGGGGCTGCGCATCCCGCGTTACGCCGCCGCACTCGTCGACGGCGTGATCATGATCGCCGGCACCGTGTACCTCGTCTTCTTCGGCGGCACGTTCCTCGGGCAGTTCCAGGGGTTCCTGACGACGCTGGGCGTGCCCGTCGCCGCCTGGTGCGGCGTGATGCTCGCCGACGTGCTGCTGCGCCGCCGCGACTACGCCGAAGCCGATCTCTACGACCGGCGCGGCCGGTACGGTGACGTTCGCTGGGGCCCGATCACGCTCGTGCTCGTCGCGACGGCCCTCGGCTGGGGGCTGGTCACCAACGCGTCGGCGAGCTGGTTGCACTGGCAGGGCTACCTGCTGGCGCCGTTCGGCCTCGGCGGGCGCGAAGGCTCGTGGGCGTTCGCGAACCTCGGTGTGCTCGTGGCGCTCGTGCTCGGCTTCGTGTTTTCTGCCTCGGCTTCGCCGAGGCGGCGAGATCGCCTGTGAGCCGGTTTCTGGATTCAGCGGTCTGATCGGCCGGGGCCGATCGCACCGCTGAATCCAGAAACCGGCGCGATCTCGCGCTGTGGTCGGGTTGCAACCCTGCAGAACATCTTCGGCGAGCTCGGTTTCCGGCTGCGTCCACTGTGGACGTCATCGCCGAGGTGCTCGACCGGTAGCGGCTGGGCCTCCGGCGGGGACGGAGCCGGAGGCCCAGCAGGATCAGTTCTCCTCGACCCGCGCGGCCGCCAGGCGCCGCACGCGGCCGCGGACGCCCAGCCAGCCGGTGACGAGCACGAGCGCCAGCACGGGCAGGCTGTAGATGAGGATCTGCCCGGTGGTGCCGCCGAACCAGCTCATCGTGAGCACCAGCAGCAAGAAGGCGAGCGTCACGTAGTTGGTGTAGGGCGCGCCGGGGAGCCGGTAGCTCGGCCGGGCCAGCTCGCCGCGCGCGGCCTTGCGTGTCATCGCGAGGTGGCAGATGACGATCATCGACCACATCCCGATGATGCCCAGCGCCGAGAACTCCAGCGCGACCTCGAACGCCTCACCCGGCACCACGAGGTTGAGCACCACGCCGAGCGCGTACACCGCGGCGGTCAGCAGCACGCCGCCATAGGGCACGCCGCTCTTGCTCATCCTCGCGGTGAACTTGGGCGCCGAACCGGCGACCGAGAGCGAGCGCAGGATGCGCCCGGTCGAGTACAGCCCCGAGTTCACGCTCGACAGCGCCGCCGTCAGCACGATCAGGTCCATGATGCCGCCGGCGGCGGGGATCCCGAGCTTCGAGAAGAACGTGACGAACGGGCTTTCGCCGCTCTTGTAGGCCGTCCACGGCAGCACCATCACGAGCAGCAGCACGGAACCCACGTAGAAGATGCCGATTCGCCACGCGACGGAGTTCACGGCCTTCGGGATCACCTTGCGCGGGTTGGCGGTCTCGCCGGCGGTGACGCCGACCATTTCGACGCCGGAGTAGGCGAAAACGACCCCCTGCAGGATCAGCAGCGCGGGCAGGATGCCGGTCGGGAACAGGCCACCGTTGTCGCTGATGAGGCTCGGGCCGGTCACCACGCCGTCGACCGGGTGGCGCGTCACGAGCACCACGATCGCGACGACCATGAACACGACGAGCGCGAGCACCTTGATCGCGGCGAACCAGAACTCCAGTTCCCCGAACAGCTTCACCGACACCATGTTCACCGCGAGGATCGCGAACAGCGCGATGAGCGCGGGAATCCACTGCTGCAGGTCGGGCCAGAAGAACTGCGTGTACTTCGCGACCGCGGTCACGTCGGCGACGCCCGCCGTGGCCCAGTTCAGGAAGTACATCCAGCCGGCGAAGAACGCCGCTTTCTCGCCCAGGAATTCGCGTGAGTACGAGACGAAGGAGCCCGAAGACGGGCGGTGCATGACCAGTTCACCCATCGCGCGGACCACGAAGAACGCGATGATCCCGGCGACCGCGTACACGACGGCGAGCGCCGGACCGGTGCTGTGCAACCGGGAGCCGGCGCCGAGGAACAGGCCGGTCCCGATGGCGCCGCCGATGGCGATCATCTGGACCTGACGGCTCTTCAGCCCTTTGTGGTACCCGGTTTCCTCGTGGGCGAAAGCCGTGTTCGGCGGCTCCGCGACGGCCTGCCCCGACGGGTGCGACATGGGATTCCCCTGTTCTGACAAGAAGCAGTGCGGGTCGTGACGCAGGGGCCGGCCGACCGCTGTGTCGCGCAGAGATCATGATGTCGGCGGACGCGACTGCGACGCAACGGAACCGGCGATAACTTAGGGTTGATTTGAGCTGGGCCGCCCGGAAATCGCCGGGGCTGCCCGATTTTTCCGCAATTGCGGAGTCTTTCGCGCTGGCAACGCGAACAGTCTTCAGTGGACGGTCAGGCCCAGCTGTCCGGCTGCCGGCCGTCGACGTCGGTGAAGCCGTATTCGCGCGCGAGCTGCGCCGACGTCACCGAGTGCTGGTTCCACCGCGCCCGCTGCGGATCCGCGGCCAGCGCCGCCACCGCGCGGCCCACATAACGCGGCGACTCGGATTCCGCGAACGGCGGCGGGGCCGTCGGCAGGTCGTCCGGCCGGTCCGAATCCAGCGCCGTGCGCCAGGTTTCCTCGGTGACGCCGTAGTTCTCCAGCATCATCTCCGAACGCAGCCAGCCCGGCGTCACCGCGACGGCGGTGCCGCCGAACGGCGCGAGCTCGTGGCCCTGCGAGAACGCCAGCCGGTTCACCGAGGCCTTCGCGAGGTCGTAGAACACCGAGATCCGGTACTGGTCCGCGTTGTGGGCGGCGGTGCCGTCGGTGACCTCCACGAGCAGGCCGCCGGGCCGGTCGACGAGCAGCGGCAGCAGGTAGTGCGACGTCACCAGGTGCGTTTCGACGCCGAGGCGCAGGATGCGCAGGCCGGTGTCGAGGTCGTGGTCCCAGATCGGCGTGTTCCAGTCGGCGGGCCCGCCCTTGAGGTGTTCGGCGCCCCAGATGTCGTTGACGAGCACGTCGAGCCGGCCGTGGTCGCGGCGGACGCGTTCGGCGAGCACCCGCACCTGTTCGTGGTCGAGGTGGTCGACCTGCAGCGGGACACCGACGCCGCCGAGCCTGCTGACGAGCGCGGCCGTCTCCTCGATCGTCTCGGGGCGGTCGTAGTCGGAGTGGCCGTCGCGTTCCCAGCTGCTGCGGCCGGTGCAGATCACCGTGGCGCCGGCCTCGCCGAGAGCGGCCGCGATGCCCCGGCCCGCGCCGCGCGTCGACCCGGCCACCACGGCAACGCGATCGCGCAAATCGGACACGTGCCCGAGTGTGACACCCGATCAGGCACTCAGCCAGCCACGGCTTCGCGGATCGTGTCGCCCGGCAAGCGGGTGCAGCCGGGCGCACCGGGGTTGACCAGCACGTCGACGCCGGCGCGCGACTCGAGCAGCACGGGCAGATCGGCGACGGCCACGGGCAGCCACCCGGCCGCACGCACCCGTGTGCGGTGGGCCGGCGCGGTCGTGGCCAGCACACACGGGATGTTGTCCGGCGAGGGCGCCACGAGCGGCTCGTCGTCCACGTCCAGCGCGAGCGCCACGGTCGACTCACGAAGGATGGCCGCGAGCTGATCGGTGCCGGCCTCGCCGCGGGCGACCAGGCGCAACACGGCGTCGAGCGGGTCGGTCGGCGAACCCGGGCCCGACGGTTCGTACGCGGGGTTCGCCTCGAACCGGCCGACGGACCCGTCGTCGCGCGCCGGCCAGCCGCCGACGACCGCGGGCAGGGGTGGCGCCGGCACCTCGGCACCGTCCTCGGTGGCCGCGGGCCGCCAAGCCGGGTCGACGAGCAGCACCCACTGGTCATCCGCCATCGCCGTGGTCTCCTCTGCTCCGGGGTCCGGCTCCCGCTTCGGCGACCGACGCGAGGAAGGCGTCCTCGGCCTCCGTCACCTCGGTGCGCAGCTCGTCCTGCCGCTCTGCCTGTTCCTTCATGTGCTCGGCGTACTGCCGGATGTGCTCGGCGGTGCGCCACCGCTGCAGCCACGCCAGGTTGACGACACCGAACCGGCGCAGCACCCACAGCGTCTCGCGGGTCCGTGCGACCCGCCCTTCGAACGTACCCGGCGCGCCGCACCAGCCTTCGAGCGCGCCGCGCACAGCCTCGCGCAGCACGTCGAGCGGCAGCTGCTCCTCGGCGAACGCCCGCAGCGCCGTGGCGAGGTCGCGGGCGTAGGTCTCGAGGTCCGCTGTGCCGAACAGGCGGCGGAACTGCTCACGCAGCAGCGCCCGGCCGCCCTTCGCGGACAGCGCCGCGTCGAGCGCGCCGTGGCGGTCGAGGACCTCGACGGCGTCGGCGGCCTTGCCGGCACCCGTACCGTGCGCGACCTCCCTGGCGAGGTCCAGCAGCACGTCGGCCGCCGGGCCGGGCTTGGCGAGCAGCGTGTCGGAGACGCCGTGCAGCTGCAGCAGCGTGAACTCCTCTTCGAGTCCCACGGCCACGGCCTTCCCGGCGGGCGACAGCGTCGGCGGCGCCGGCGTGGCCGGCAGCGAGATCGTCACCCCGGCGGTCTCGCCCGGTCCGGCGGCGACCAGGTCGGCCGCCGCGTGTGGGGTGACGCCGACGGGTGTCAGCTCGGTCAACGCGGCCTGGATGCGGGCGACGAACCGCGCCCGCCCTTCGTCCGGTCCGCTCACCTCGACGCGCGGCGCGGGCAGGCCGTCAGCCATCCGTTCCACAGTGGACTCCGCGACCCATCGCGCGACGGTGTCGTCGAGCGGCAGGGTGGCTGGCTCGACGGTGTAGTCGGCCGCCGGGCCGGGTTGCGCGTTGAAGCGAACCGGCCGCCGCACGACGCCGTCGCGCCAGACGCCCTTGCCCGTCACGGTGAACCTCTCGCGGGCGGACTCCGGCAGCTCGACGTGCTGCCAGCGGCCGGCCACGAGCCGGCGGTCGAGCACGAACCGCGCGTCGCGCGGCGCCAGCTCCAGCACCGCCGTCCACAGCAGATCCGGCCGCTCGTGCCGGTGCACGCTCCTGGCCGCGGCCGTGAGGTCCAGCGCCGGCGTGCCGGAGCGGAACGGCCGGCGCAGCGCGCTCACGGCGTTGCCGAGCAGGGCCAACGTGCCGGCGCGGTCGTCGAGGCGAACCGGGCCGGCCGGCGGGTCCGGCCGGTACCACCAGTCGAGCTCGGCCGTGCGGACGAGCTCCTCGATCGTGCGGCGGTCGTCGGCGGTCACCGCGAGGTCGCCCGCAACCAGGTACGAGACGGCGGGATGGGTGTCGGCGACCGCGTCCGGCAGGTCGACCGGCTCGGCGGACACGGGCAGGTCGGCGCCGCGCGAACGCAGCTGCCGCGTGAAGTCGCCGGCCAAGGCGCCCCGCGCGAACACGAGCGTCGGCGGCCGTTCGGCGGCCTTCGTCGGCTCGCCGCTCCCGTCGACCGCGGCCGTGACGACCACAGTGGACTCGCCGCCGCGGTAGCCGTCGAACGGCGGCAGCGAATCCGTGTACGGCTTTCCATCCAGGCCCGGGAACACCACGGGTCGCGGTGGTTCGGAGCGCGGAGCGACGCGGAACTCCACGGCGTCGCCGTGCTCCGGGCGGAACGACACGGTGACCCCGACCGCCGGCCCGCCGGCCGCGCGGATCTTCACCGGCACGCGCGCCAGCAGGTCGCGGTCCCCCAGCATCCGGCGCAGGTGCGCCGCCAGCTTCCGCGCGGCTTCGCGGGCGTGCGCCCGTCCGTCCGGGCCCCTCCCCGTGACGTGGATCGGCGGCAACGGGGACCCGTTCTGCGCGGCCAGCGACCGCGCCAGGTCACGGGCGCCGTACTCAACCGGCGTGTCCACATCGGACACCAGGACGGAGTCCGGGCTGCGCAGAGTCGCCGCGTGGTGGACCTCGCCGAGCGTGTGGTGCACGCGGTCCGCGTCGACGTGCAGCAGGGCGCGCGCGGCCGGCGGCAGCTGAACGTCGTGCGGGTCGCCGGTGTAGGTGTGCCGGTCGGTCACCGTGCGCACGAGCGGTGCGAGGTCCGCGTCCGCGGCCAGGAACGACAACGCCGCGTGCCACACGAGGTCCGGGTCCGGGTGGCGGCGCACGGCCGGCTCGACCGCGGTCAGGTGCAAGTCGCCGTTGCGGCTGTACAGTCCGCGCACGAGCGTCTGCACCACGCGCTGGGTGAGCGCCAGCGTGTCGTCGCGGCCCAGTTGCGGCTGCGTCGCCTCGCCGGTGGGCGGCGGCTCGAACCAGCTGGCGTCGCTGTTCATGAGGACCGCCGCCATGCCCGGCAGCTGGTGTGCGTTCGCCAGGCCGATCCGCCGCGCGGTCTGGCTCAGCGCCTCGGGCCCGGTGCGGTACATGATCGAGTTGCGGTGCACGCGCCCGTGGGGAGTGGCGAAAAATGCTTGCGGCAGCAGCCGGGTGCCCTCGGGCAGCAGGTTCCGCTGGGTCTTGCCGTAGTTCTCGCGCTGCTGGTCGAGGTAGGCGCGCGCGAACGGGTGCCCCTTCGGCATCGCGAACGCGGAGTTGGTGATCCTCGGGCCTTGCCGGTGCGTCACGTAACCCTCGGGCGAGCGCGCCGCGGTGACGAGGTCGTCGAGGCCCTGCACCACGTTGTCGCCATCGGTGTAGAGCCCGCCGAAGCGGTGCATGAGCTCCATGCGCAGGATGTCGCTCGCCGCCGCGTAGCCCGGGCCGGCGCGACGGGCGGCCTCGGAGTTGTAGAACCCCTGCAGCAGCATCGGGTGCTCGCTGGTGAAGACCTCGTCGACGTTCACCAGGTGCACGTTGTGCTCCTGTGCCCAGGCGACGAAGTCGCGCACGTCCGCGAGCGGGTCCGGACCCTCGGCGGGGGGCGCCGTCGTTCGCGCGAGTTCGGTCTGCCGGCGCGGGACGTCGGTCCACAGCACCGACAGCACGTTGCCCGAGAAGCGCTGCGCCGCCGAGCCGAAGTTGGCGCGGAAGGTGTGCATCGTGCCGGCGTCGCGCAGCGGGCCGCCGAGCCAGATGGCGTGCATGAGCAGCGGTGTCTCGGTGACCTTCGGCAGCGGGTCGACCTCGCCCGGCGCCCACGTGGTGAGCTGGTGATCGGGGCGTTCCTGCTCGAGCGCGTACCCGGCCTCGTGCGGCAGGTTCGCCGGCGCCGTGGTCTCGGCGGTCGGGCGCTCGTCGGCGGTCAGGTCGAGCGTGTTGAGCAGCAGGACGCCCTGCGCCACGGTGAGGTTCCGGTAGTCGTGTCCGCGCAGGAAATCCGGCGGCTGCGGCGCGCGGAGCAGGCCGAACAGGTCCGGACCCAGCAGCGGCGCCGCATGGGACGGCGGCGTGCGGTCCGCGGCCGCCGTGTGCAGGTCCTGCACGAGCCGGCCGGCCGACTCGTACGGCGGGCCCTGCTCCGGCATGACCAGCTCGGGCAGGGCAGTCGCCACGAAGTACGCGTTGACCACCGCGGTGACGAGGTCGGGCTCCTGGTGCCCGCCGGCCAACGCGGCGAGTTCTTCCTGCGGCCGCCCGTCGATGGCCGCGTTGACGACCTCGGCGGCCAGCGCGAGCGTGGCGGCGCGGTCGCTGAGCGGGATCGGGCCGGGGCCGGGGACGGCCGGGGCGTACCGCCAGCCCTTGAGCAGCGCGTCGGTGAGCTCGGCGACCACGGCGTGCGCGTCGAGCGGGCGGCCGAGCGTCTCCCAGTGGCCGCCGCGGACGACGGCGGTGAAGGCGTCGTCGGTGGCGCCGAAGAGCGGGGCCGACGGCTCGTCCGCGGGGTCGCCGGGGTTGTTGCCGCGGTGGTTGGCCAGCACGGAGTCGGTGGCGGCGTGGACGATGGCCGGGCCGCCGTTCGCTTCGAGGGCGGCGTGGAAGTCGTGCGCGAGCCCACCCGCGGCGAGCCGGCGAGCGGCGCCGCACTGGAACAGCGTGACCGAGTCCGCGTCCGCGTCGGCGAATTCGGGCGAGGCCGTGACGATCTTCGCCAGCGTCTCGCCATCGACGTGGACCGCGCGCGGTGTGCCATCGGGACCGGGCACGAGGACCTGGGCGCGACCGTCCCCACCGTGCCCGGTGACGAGGAACGTGCGGCCCTGGGCCAGTTCGTTCGCCCACGGGGTGAGCACGCGGATCCCGCCCTCGCCGGGGCCGCGGCCGCGCAGGTCGGCGCTGTGCCCGGTGGCGAACGCGCGCAGCTCGTCCGGATCGGCCTCGACGAGGAGGTTCTCACCGGCGGTCTGCCGCAGCCAGGTCCGGACCTTGGCCGCCTCGGCGGGCGCGAGGAACGTCAGGCCCCGCGCGGCGCCGGTGTGGTCGGTCAGCACGGTGGTGGTCACCGCGCTCGTCGCGAAGTCGACCGTGACACCGGGTTCCCCGACGAGCTCGCCGGTCAGGCGCGTGTGATCGGCGTGCACGTCGAACGGCAGGTCGCCGAAGCCGAGGTGCGCCAGGTGCCGCGTGACGTCTGCGGTGAAGCGGTCCACGTGGTCGCCGGGCACGGTGACGCGCGGCGCCGGCTCACCGTCGAGGTGGTGCTCGGCGACCGTCTCGGCGTAGTGCGCGGCGTCGGCCCGCGGGCGGAGGGGCTCGCGCGCCGGGCCGGCGCTCCTCGCGGGGTTGAGCCGCGCGGGCCGGGAGAGTTCGCCGTCGTGCCAGGTGCCTTTGCCCGTCACGGTGATCACGCCGCGGGCCACCGGCACCCGCGTCCAGACCCCGGTGCCCGGATCGCGGCGGGTGTCGACCACGGTGTGCACCGCCACGCCTCGCTCGGCCAGCCGGGTCAGCACGGCGGAGTAGATCACGTCGGGCCGCTCGTGGCGGGCCACCAGGTCTTGCACGTCGATGAGCCGCAGCTCCCCCGTACTGGCGGCGATGTCCGCGAGCTGTCGCTCCACAGTGGACGCAAGTGCCCGCGTCGCTTCCGGGTCGGTCAGCGGGATCGGCCCGGCCGGCGACTCGCTGACGTGGGTGTCGGCCAAGGCGCGCACGAGGCCGACGAGCGCGTTGTCCTCCGGGCGGCCGCCAAACGTGCGGAAGTGCCCGCCGTCGGTGATCGCGGTGAACGCGCCGGTCGAGCCGAGTCCCTGGCCGAGTGTCGCGGTGCCGCGGCCGAACAGCGTCGGTTTCGTCGGTGCGTGCACCCGCACCGGACCGCCGAGCCCGGCGAGGGCGCGCTGGAAGTCTTGGGCGACGCCGCCGGATCCGTCGACCTGGCCGGTGCTGCACGCGATGAGCGTGACCGACGATTTCGGCCCGGCCTGCGCGAACGGCGCCGACCGCGCCACGATCCGTGCGAAGGTGTCCCCGTCGACGCGAACGGTGCGGCCGCCGAGCAGCGTCAGCTTCACCGACTGCGGCTTGCCGTGGGCGAAGACGAAGAACGAATCGCCGTCCCACGGCGCGGGGGACTTGCCGGCCCACTCGCCGAAGCGGCGGCGGCCGAGGTCCGGCCGGATGCCCTGTTCTCGGGCCTCGGCCACGGCCGGGTCGAGCGTCTTCGTAGTGACGCCCTCGTCGAGGCTGGTGACCTCGCCGGAGTTGCGGGCGAGCCAGTCGTGTTCCACAGCGGACGTGTTCTCCGCCGCGGGCAGGAACGACACGGCGACGACCTTGCCCGACGCGTCGGTGACCTGGCGCAGCTCGATCTCGGCGACGTCGAAGTCGTACGGGCGGTCGGCAGTGGTGTCCCAGCCGGAGATGGTCGGGGTTTCGGTGTCCGGTGCCTCGACGACGTCCCGCCGGGTCGACGTGCCCGCCTTGCTAGCGGGATCCACAGTGGACTCCAAGGTGGAGGTCGCCTGGCCGCGGTCGAACCGCGGGTCGAAGCGGGACTCGATCTTCGGCGTCGGCCACCGGTGCGTGGCGAGGCGCCAGTCGATCTCCTCCTTGGCCCGCCACCACTTCTGCCTGGCTTCGTCGGCCTTCTCGCGGGCTTCACGGACCTGCCGCAGCGAGTCGTCGCGCAGCGAGGCGAAGTCGGCGTGGTCGCGGCGGTGTTCGTCGAGCACGTTGGCGATCCGCGCCGCGCGGTCCTGCGCTCGCTGCCGGCGCTGCGCGAGCGCCGGCTGGTTGTCGCGGATGGCCTGCGCGCTCTGCCGGGCTCGCGCCGCCTGGTCAAGCAGGTGCTGCCGCTCCGGCGAGCCTGCCTCCGTGACCGTGGCCAGGATCAGCGACTGCTCGGCGACGTCCTGCAGCCGGGTGATCTCGGCGTTGCCCTCACGCAGCTCGCGGCCCGCGTTCTTCGCCTCGTTCTCCACGTCCGCGAGCGCCTGACGCAGCTCGCCGACCGGATCGGCGCTGGTCGGCACGCGGAGCCGGGCCGCGCTCGAGGTCAACGTCTTCACGCTGTCGCGCTCGTCGAGCCAGCGGTCGTCGGCGTCGCGCTGCGCCTGCTCGACGGC
>NZ_CP069526.1:7555000-7835000 GCF_016889705.1 Amycolatopsis sp. FDAARGOS 1241 | reverse complement strand
GGATTGCCCAGACAACCAGGAGGTTGGCTTAGAAGCAGCCACCCTTGAAAGAGTGCGTAATAGCTCACTGGTCAAGTGGTCCTGCGCCGACAATGTAGCGGGGCTTAAGCACACCGCCGAAGCTGTGTCATTCACACAATACATCCGCTTTCTCCTTCGGGGGATTGTGTAGTGGTGTGGATGGGTAGGGGAGCGTCCTGCATCCAGGGAAGCGGCCGTGTGAGCGAGTCGTGGAGGGTGTGGGAGTGAGAATGCAGGCATGAGTAGCGAATGCAGAGTGAGAAACTCTGCCGCCGGATGACCAAGGGTTCCTGGGCCAGGCTAATCCGCCCAGGGTAAGTCGGGACCTAAGGCGAGGCCGACAGGCGTAGTCGATGGACAACGGGTTGATATTCCCGTACCCGAGCATGTGCGCCCATGACGAGGCAGTTGATACTAACCACCCGAAGCCGGCGTGGAAGTCTTCGGACGGATATGTCGTGTGGAGCGTGGGATCTGATGTTGTAGTAGTCAAGCGATGGGGTGACGCAGGAAGGTAGCTCCGCCAGGCGATGGTTGTCCTGGTGTAAGCGTGTAGGCCGTCATGTAGGTAAATCCGCATGGCAATGGGCTGAGACGTGATGCGTAGCCGTTTGAGGCGAAGAGGGTGATCCTATGCTGCCGAGAAAAGCCTCTAGTGAGTGCATGCACGGCCCGTACCCCAAACCAACACAGGTGGTCAGGTAGAGAATACTGAGGCGATCGGGTGAACTGTGGTTAAGGAACTCGGCAAAATGCCCCCGTAACTTCGGGAGAAGGGGGGCCAAACACCTTGAAGTCCTTCGCGGGCTAGGGGTGGGTGGCCGCAGAGACCAGCGGAAAGCGACTGTTTACTAAAAACACAGGTCCATGCGAAGTCGCAAGACGATGTATATGGACTGACGCCTGCCCGGTGCTGGAACGTTAAGAGGACCGGTTAGCGCTTCGGCGCGAAGCTGAGAATTTAAGCGCCAGTAAACGGCGGTGGTAACTATAACCATCCTAAGGTAGCGAAATTCCTTGTCGGGTAAGTTCCGACCTGCACGAATGGCGTAACGACTTTCCGGCTGTCTCAACCACAGGCCCGGCGAAATTGCACTACGAGTAAAGATGCTCGTTACGCGCGGCAGGACGGAAAGACCCCGGGACCTTTACTATAGTTTGGTATTGGTTTTCGGTTCGGTTTGTGTAGGATAGGTGGGAGACTGTGAAGCGGTGACGCTAGTTGCTGTGGAGTCGTTGTTGAAATACCACTCTGGTCGAATTGGGAATCTGAACCTCGGGCCATGATCTGGTTCAGGGACAGTGCCTGATGGGTAGTTTAACTGGGGCGGTTGCCTCCTAAAGGGTAACGGAGGCGCCCAAAGGTTCCCTCAGCCTGGTTGGCAATCAGGTGTTGAGTGCAAGTGCACAAGGGAGCTTGACTGTGAGACAGACATGTCGAGCAGGGACGAAAGTCGGGACTAGTGATCCGGCACCTCCTGGTGGAAGGGGTGTCGCTCAACGGATAAAAGGTACCCCGGGGATAACAGGCTGATCTTGCCCAAGAGTCCATATCGACGGCATGGTTTGGCACCTCGATGTCGGCTCGTCGCATCCTGGGGCCGGAGTAGGTCCCAAGGGTTGGGCTGTTCGCCCATTAAAGCGGCACGCGAGCTGGGTTTAGAACGTCGTGAGACAGTTCGGTCCCTATCCGCCGCGCGCGTAGGATACTTGAGGAAGGCTGTCCCTAGTACGAGAGGACCGGGACGGACGAACCTCTGGTGTGCCAGTTGTTCCGCCAGGGGCATGGCTGGTTGGCCACGTTCGGAAGGGATAACCGCTGAAGGCATCTAAGCGGGAAGCCTGTTCCAAGATGAGGTATCCCACCCCGTTGTGGGTTAAGGCCCCCAAGAGACGATTGGGTTGATAGGCCAGAGATGGAAGCACAGTAATGTGTTGTTGAGTTGACTGGTACTAATAGGCCGAGGACTTGCCCACGAAGATGTTACGCATCCACTCTACAGCTCTGAAACACCACACCGTGTGGAAACAAACATGGTGTGTGTTGTTTCGTAGTGTTTCGGTGGTTATAGCGCCAGGGAAACGCCCGGTCCCATTCCGAACCCGGAAGCTAAGCCTGGTAGCGCCGATGGTACTGCAACCGAAGGGTTGTGGGAGAGTAGGACGCCGCCGAACGTTACCTCGAGTCAGGCCCCGGTCGAGAACCGTATGGTTCTCCCGGGGCCTTTCTCCATTCGCCACCGTTTCCCGGCGGTCGGCTGGTCGGCGTCGTCAGTGTGGTGGGGTGATCGGCCGGCGCACCACGGGGGACGAGAAGACCAGCGCGGTCGTCGTCTCGCCGTAGCGCTGGGCCCGCTCGACGAACGTCTCGAGCTCGCCCGTGGTGCGGCAGCGCACGCGCAGGAGCCAGCGCTCGTCGCCCGTGATGTGGTCGGCGGAGGTGACCTCGGGCAGCGGCAGGACGGTCGAGCGGAAGCGCGGTTCGTCGAGGCTGCGAACCCGGACGCGGACCACCGCTTCGATCGGCAGGCCCAGTTTTGTCGCGTCGACCTGTGCCGAGTAGCCCGTGATGATGCCGCGTTGCTCAAGGCGGCGCACGCGTTCCGTCACGGCCGGAGCGGAGAGGGACACGCGGCGGCCTAGTTCGGAGTAGGTGAGGCGCCCGTCGGCCTGGAGGAGTTCGAGCAAGTGCCAGTCGGTGGCGTCCAGGTCTCCCGCGAAGTTCCCGGAGCGGTCATGCAAGACGTCCACAGAAACTCCCGGCGAAGCGCAGTCCGAACGAGGGAATCCCAGGCTATCCGACCCGATCACCTGGATCCGGCTCTGTGATCCGCACCCCTGCCCGACGACGATTAACGGCATGACACCTCGCATCCTCCAGTTCTCCACTCCCACCTCTGCTGAAGCCGTCACGTACTTCGGGCGCGAGCTCGGCTTCGAAGTCGATCCCGTCGATCTCGCGCAGGACCTCGCCGAGGGCCGCACCGACGGGTACGTGCTCGTGGAGTGCCGCGGCGCCGAAGCCTACGAATGCGCGCGGATCCCCGGCGCGATCAACCTGCCGTACTGCGAAGTCACCGAGGACACCGCCCGCGAACTCGACCGGAACCTCGTCTACGTCTGCTACTGCGAAAGCATTCACTGCAACGCCGCCACCCAGGGCGCGCTCCGCCTGTCCGCCCTCGGCTTCACGGCGAAGCGCCTCTCCGGCGGCATCACCACCTGGCAGGCGAGCGGCTACCCCGTCGAGACCATCACACCGGTCCGTACCCTGGAGGCGTGACACGTCTGCTGATCATCCAACCCGACGCCGGCGACCCCCTCGGCCCGCTCGGTGACTGGCTGACCGAAGCCGGCGCCGAGCTCGACGTGCGGTTGCCGCCCGCGCGGGAACTGCCGGCGGACCTCGACGGCTACGCGGGCGTCATCTGCCTCGGCGGCGGCATGGGCGCGCTCGACGACGAGCACCACCCGTGGCTCGCCGACGTTCGCAAACTCCTCGGCCAGGCCGCCGGAAAGCAACTGCCGACGCTCGGCATCTGCCTCGGCGCCCAGCTACTCGCGGCGGCCACCGGCGGTCAGGTCGCGGTCGGCGAGGACGGGCCCGAGGTCGGGCCCTCACTCGTCTCCAAGAAGGACGCCGCCTGGACCGACCCGCTGTTCGCCGACCTGCCGCTGATGCAGGACGTGATCCAGTTCCACAACGACGTCGTCAAACGCCTTCCGCCCGGCGCCGAGCTGCTCGCATCTGCGCCGCTGTACCAGAACCAGGCGTACCGGCTGCGCCGCTGCGTCTACGGTGTCCAGTTCCACATCGAGACGACCCCCGACCTCGTGCGCCGCTGGGCCGAGGACGAGCCCGACATGGCGGAGCTCATCCGTCCGGGGGCGCTGGCGCCGGAGAAGTTGATCTCAGTGCACGAGGACATCGCCGAGACCTGGCGGCCGTTCGCTCACCGGTTCGTCCGATTGGCGGCCGGGGAGCTGGCAACTGCGCCGGAAAATCAACACACGTTGCCGCTCGCTTAACGAATGATGTCCTGATCACTAACGCAGCGTTGACGATTCACTCGATAGGTCAGGTACCTTGCGAGGGGTGTTTCCGTAGGGTTCGGAGGTCGGGGTGGACCCCTCGCTGCTGGTCGTCGTCGTCATCGTCACCGCTCTCGTATTCGATTTCACCAACGGCTTCCACGACACGGCCAACGCGATGGCGACCTCGATCGCCACCGGTGCGCTGAGGCCGAGAATCGCGGTCGCGATCTCCGCGGTGCTCAACCTCGTCGGCGCTTTCCTGTCCGTCGAAGTCGCCAAGACGATCTCCAGCGGGCTCGTCGACGATACGAAGATCGGGCCCGCCATCGTGTTCGGCGGGCTCGTCGGCGCGATCGTGTGGAACCTCGTCACGTGGTACGTCGGCCTGCCGTCGAGCTCGTCCCACGCACTGTTCGGCGGTCTCATCGGCGCCACCTGGGTTTCGGCGGGCGCGGACTCCGTCCACTTCGGCAAGATCGTCGACAAGGTCCTCGTGCCGGCCGCCGCGTCGCCCGTGATCGCCGGAGTCGTGGCGGCCGCCGTCACGTACGTCGTCTACAAGGTGTTCGTGCGCAAGCGCGGCGGGCGCGGGTTCCGCATCGGCCAGATCGTGTCGGCGTCCCTGGTCTCGCTCGCGCACGGCACCAACGACGCCCAGAAGACCATGGGCGTCATCACCCTCGTGCTGGTCACCGCAGGCACCTTGCCGACGGGCTCCGCGCCGCCGGTGTGGGTCATCATCAGCGCCGCGTCCGCGCTCGCCCTCGGCACGTACCTCGGCGGCTGGCGCATCACCCACACCCTCGGCAAGGGCCTGACCGACATCGAAGGCCCGCAGGGTTTCGCGGCGCAGACGAGCAGCGCGGCCGTGATCCTGCTGTCCTCGCACCTCGGCTTCCCGCTCTCGACCACGCACGTGTGTTCGGGCGGCATCATCGGCTCCGGCGTCGGCCGGCACGAGGCGCCGGTGCGCTGGGGCATGGCGGGCCGGATGGTCATCGCGTGGCTCTTCACATTGCCGGCAGCCGCGCTCGTCGGAGCCGCGGCAGGCAAGCTCGCATCGCTCGGCACTGCCGGCACGATCGGCGTCGGCGTGGCCGGCATCGCGATCGGCATCGGCATCTACCTGCTCTCGCGCCGCAAGCCCGTCACCGCGCACAGCTTCCACGTTCCCGAGCCGATGGCCGCCGACACGGAACCCGATCGCCTCGCAGCCTGACGCCGAACGCGTGCCCGGCTGCCCACTCGCAGCGGATCCGGCTACGGTGAGGGAGATGGCAGAGCGCGCGCGGACCGCCGCATCGGCGGCCAGGTACGGCTTCACCGACACCCGGGCCGACGCCCAGTTGCGCGCGGCGGGCTGGTGGGACGCCGCGGGACCGGTCGACGGCGTCACCGACGTGCTCGCCGCCCTGTCGCGCGCCGCGGATCCCGACCTCGCGCTGCAGACGATCGACCGCATCCGTGAAGCCGACGAGGCGCTCTGGCACGACCTGGACCGCACCCTCAGGGAGAACCGGACGTTCCGCGGCCGGCTCGTCTCGGTGCTCGGCACGTCGACCGCGCTCGGCGACTTCCTCGCCGCCAACCCCGGCGAGTGGCGCTGCCTCGCCGACCACCGCTGCACCGTCCCCGACCAATTCACCGACCGGCTGCTCGAGGACCTGCGCCAGGACGACGGCACCTACCTCACCGGCAACCGCGCCGAACAGGCGCTGCGCACGGCGTACCGGCGGCTGCTGCTCGGCATCGCGGCGGCCGACCTCGGGCACCTCGTGGAGGCCGGCCTGGACCACCCGTCGTTCAAGGAAGTCGCGAGCCAGCTCACACTGCTGGCCGAGGCCACCCTGAAAGCGGGCGTCGCCGTGGCCGAAGCGGAGGTCGGCGCGTCGGCCGAAGGCGCGCTGTCCGTGATCGCGATGGGTAAAACGGGCGGGCGCGAGCTCAACTACGTCAGCGACGTCGACGTGATCTTCGTCGGTGCCGGCGACCTCGCCGTCGCGACGCGGCTGGCCAGCACGATGATGCGCGTGGTCGGGCAGGCGTGCTTCGAAGTCGACGCGGCGCTGCGGCCCGAGGGCAAGAGCGGCGCGCTCGTGCGCACACTCGAGGGCCACACGGCGTACTACCGGAAGTGGGCGAAGACCTGGGAATTCCAGGCGCTGCTCAAGGCGCGGCCCGTCGCGGGCGACGCCGAGCTGGGCCGCCAGTACGCGGAGATGGTCGCGCCCATGGTGTGGTCGGCCGCCGACCGCGAGAACTTCGTCACCGAGGTGCAGCAGATGCGCCGGCGCGTGGAGGACCACGTGAGCGCCGAATACGCCGAACGCGAGCTGAAGCTGGGCCGTGGTGGATTGCGCGACGTGGAATTCGCCGTGCAGCTGCTGCAACTCGTGCACGGCCGCGTCGACCCCGAGCTGCGCTCACCGTCCACAATGGATGCACTGGAAGCGCTGGGCGAAGGCGGGTACGTCGGCCGCGCGGACGCGGCGGAGATGGGGACGTCGTACGAGTTCCTGCGTACCGTCGAGCACCGGTTGCAATTGCGCCGGCTGCGGCGCACGCACCTGTTTCCCGAAGCGACGGACACCGCTGAGCTGCGCGTCCTGGCCCGTGCGTGCGGCATCAAGGCCACGCGCGGCCGCAGCCAGGGCGAGGAGCTGCTCGCCGAGTTCCGCCGCCACGCGCAGGGCATCCGGCGGCTGCACGAGAAGGTCTTCTACCGTCCGCTGCTGCAATCCGTGGCGAACGTGCCGACGGAAGCGTTGCGGCTCACCACGAAACAGGCCGCGAGCCGGCTCGCCGCACTCGGCTACGCGGCGCCGGAAGGCGCGCTGCAGCACATC
Source organism: Amycolatopsis sp. FDAARGOS 1241 (assembly GCF_016889705.1). NCBI lineage: Bacteria > Bacillati > Actinomycetota > Actinomycetes > Pseudonocardiales > Pseudonocardiaceae > Amycolatopsis > Amycolatopsis sp. FDAARGOS 1241. The sequence continues at coordinate 7,828,098 of NZ_CP069526.1, read as the reverse complement.
AAGGCGCTCACTGCGGGCGTTTCGCGGCGCGCGGCGATCCAGCAGGCGCTGCTGCCGGTGCTGCTGGACTTCCTCGCCGACACCCCGGATCCCGACGGCGGGCTGCTCTCCTACCGCAAGGTTTCCGAGGCGCTGGAAGACACTCCGTGGTACCTGCGGGTGCTGCGCGACGAGGGCACGGTCGTGGAACGGCTCGCGTTCCTGCTCGGCACGTCGCACCTCGTGCCCGACTTGCTCGTGCGCGCGCCGGAAGTGCTGCAGCTGCTGGGTGATCCGGCGAGGCTCACCGGTCGCAAGCCGGCCGAAGTGGCGACCTCGCTGCGCGCGGCCGTGCGCCGGCAACCGGGCCTGAACGCGGCGGTGGCGGCCGCGCGTTCGCTGCGGCGCCACGAACTCCTGCGCGTCGCGTGCGCGGATCTGCTGGGGATGCTGGACGTGCCGGCCGTGTGCGAAGCCCTCTCCAGCGTGTGGGTGGCCGTGCTGCAGGGCGCGCTCGCCGCGGCGTACCGGCAGCGTCAGGCGCAACTGGGCCGCACGCCGGCGACCGTCGCCGTGATCGGCATGGGGCGTCTTGGCGGCGCGGAACTCGGGTACGGCTCGGACGCGGACGTGCTGTTCGTCTGCGAGCCGGCCGAAGGCGTCTCGGACTCGGACGCGGTCAAGTTCGCTTCGTCGGTCGCCGAGACCGTGCGGAAGATGCTGGGCGCGCCGAGCTCCGACCCGGCGCTGCTCGTCGACGCGGACCTGCGGCCGGAGGGACGCAGCGGACCGCTCGTGCGCACACTCGACTCCTACCGCGCCTATTACCAGCGCTGGGGCGAAATCTGGGAAGCGCAGGCGTTGCTGCGCGCGCGGTTCGTCGCCGGCGACGAGGATCTGGGTGAGCGGTTCATCGCGGTGATCGATCCGATCCGCTACCCCGGAGGCGGCCTCGACGCGACGCAGGCGCGCGAGATCCGGCGCATCAAGGCTCGCGTGGAAACCGAGCGGCTGCCGCGTGGTGCCGACCCGACGCGCCACACCAAACTGGGTCGCGGCGGGCTCGCGGACGTGGAGTGGACCGTGCAACTGCTGCAGTTGCAGCACGCGCACGAAGAACCGAGCCTGCGCACGACGTCGACACTCGACGCGCTCACCGCGTTGGCGGACACGGGAATCGCACCCGCGGAGTCGGTGGATTCCTTGCGCGAGGCGTGGTTGCTCGCCACGCGCGTGCGCAACGCCGGGATGCTCGTGCGCGGCAAGGCCGTCGACGAGGTGCCCGGCTCGGGCCGTGACCTCGCCGCCGTGGCGCGCGTGTTCGGCTACACCGTGGACGACGACCCGGGCGAGTTCCTCGACAGCTACCGGCGCGTGACGCGGCGCGCGCACGCTGTGGTCGAGGAGCTGTTCTACGAGACCTAGAGTGGGCTCGTGACCGATCGTGAACCGTTTCGCACCCGCATCAAGGTGCGCCACTACGAACTCGACTCGCTGGGGCACCTGAACCACGCCGTCTACCACTCCTACGGCGAGGTTTCGCGCATCGAGCTCTTCGAATCCGCGGGCGACGCGCGGCTGCGCGACCAGAACCTCGCGCCGGTCCTGCTGGAGTCCCACATCGTCTACCGCCGCGAACTGCGCGGCGGCGACGTCGTCGACGTATCGTGCGACGCCAGCTTCGGCGACGGCAAGGTCTTCTGGATGACCTCCCGCATCGTGAAGCTCGACGGCACCCTGTCGGCGGAGATCACGTGCACGGTCGGCCTCATGGACCTGGTGCGGCGCAAGCTCGTCGAGGACCCGCGCGGCCACTTCGAGCGCGCCGGTCTGAACCTCAAAGTCCTGTCGACGGCCGAGTGATGAAACCCTGGCTGGCGAGCACCCGCACCTCCTACGACACGGTCGCCGCGGCCTACGCCGGGCAGCTCCGCGACCGGCTGGACGACGAGCCGTACCTGCGGGCCGTGCTGGGCCTCTTCGCGGAGCTGGCAGGCTCAGGGCCGGTCGCCGACATTGGCTGCGGACCGGGCTGGGTCACGGCCCACCTGCACGGCCTGGGGGTGGACGCGTTCGGGATCGACTTGTCGCCGGAGATGATCGCGTACGCCCGCCGCGCCCAGCCGGGCGTGCGGTTCGAGGTGGGGTCGATGACGGATTTGACGCTCCGCGCGGCGTCGGTGTCCGGCGTCCTCGCGTTCTGGTCGATGATCCACGTGCCGGACTGCGCGGTGCCCGGTGTGCTGGCCGGGTTCCGGCGCGTGCTGCGGCCGCGTGGCGTGGTGCCGATCGGCTTCCACGTCGGCACCGAGACCACGCTCAAGACCTCCGGCTACGGCGGCCACCCCATGCACGTCCACATCCACCGCCGCACGCCGGCCGTCGTCTCCGCCCTCCTGCGCGACGCGGGTTTCACGATCGAGGCGGAGATCCTGCTCAACCCGGACGATCGCGTGCCGGGCGGCGTTGTCATCGCGCGAGCGCCTGCCGCGGATTAGCGCGCGTCTGTGCACTGTCGGTCTCCCGTGAGAGGCTCGGGCCTCGCTGAACGCGGATCCGGAGGTTGGTGGAGGTGCCCGGGTGACCAGCCAAGAGCCGAGTGCGGCCGACGTGATGACCATGGCCATGCAGGAACGCGGCGACTTCGCCGGTTGCCTCGAGACGCTGACTCCCCGGCAGGGGGCGCCGAGCCTGTGTGGTGACTTAACCGTGTGGGTTAGCTACGAGGAACTGAGCTGGGCGGGCGCCGTCAAGCGGTTCGCCTGCCGCGGGTTCACCCTCAGCGAGACCCACGAGATCGTTATCCGTGGGTACTCCCGCAGCCGACGCGAACTGATCGATCTGCTGCGGACGCACCAGCGGCCCCGCGGGCTGACCGCCGCGCGCAGCGGCATGACCGCGCTCCTGGACGCGATGATTCATCAGCAGGACATCCGCCGCCCACTCGCCCTGTCCCGCGAGATACCCGGTGACCGCCTGCGAACCGCGTTGCGGCTGGCATTGACCGCGCCGCCGATCGGCGCACCCCAACGGGCGCGCGGCCTCACGCTCGTCGCCACCGACCTCGACTGGTCCCGCGGTTCCGGACCCGAACTACGCGGTCCAGGCGAAGCCCTGCTCATGGCCCTCGCCGGACGTGGCGACACCCTCGGCGAACTGTCCGGTCCAGGCCAAGCCCGCTTGCCGAGCGGATCTGACGACCGCCGAATCCACAAAAAATCGGGACGGCGGTCGGGGTTTTCCCCTCGACCGCCGTCCCGTGTCTTGCGGGCCGCCACCCGCCGGCCGTCACGGCCCGGTGCCGGCCTGGCCGGGGCTCTGACCGGCGAACCGCCTGGTCGGAGCCCCGCGCCGATCACACGTCGTAGTACAGCGCGAACTCGTACGGGTGCGGGCGCAGCCGCAGCGGGTCGATTTCGTTTTCGCGCTTGAAGGAGATCCAGGTGTCGATCACGTCGGGCGTGAAGACCCCGCCTTCGAGCAGGAAGTCGTGGTCCTGCTCCAGGGTGTCGAGCACGGTGCCCAGGTCGCCCGGGACGAGCTTGACGTTCTTGGCCTCCTCGGGCGGCAGCTCGTAGAGGTCCTTGTCGATGGGCTCCGGCGGCTCGATCTTGTTCTTGATGCCGTCGAGGCCGGCCATCATCATCGCGGAGAACGCGAGGTACGGGTTGCCCGACGAGTCGGGGCAGCGGAACTCGGCGCGCTTCGCCTTCGGGTTGTTGCCCGTGATCGGGATGCGGACACAGGCGGAGCGGTTGCGCTGCGAATACACGAGCGAAACCGGCGCCTCGAAGCCCGGCACCAGGCGGTGGTAGGAGTTCACCGTCGGGTTCGTGAAGGCCAGCAGGCTCGGCGCGTGCTTGAGCAGGCCGCCGATGTAGTGGCGCGCCGTGTCGGACAGGCCCGCGTAGCCGGACTCGTCGTGGAACAGCGGCTGACCGTCCTTCCACAGCGACTGGTGGCAGTGCATGCCCGAGCCGTTGTCGCCCGCGAGCGGTTTCGGCATGAACGTCGCGGTCTTGCCGGCGGCGAAAACCGTGTTCTTCACGATGTACTTGAACAGCTGCAGGTCGTCCGCGGCGTGCAGCAGGGTGTTGAACTTGTAGTTGATCTCGGTCTGGCCGGCGGTGCCCACCTCGTGGTGCGCGCGCTCGATCTCGAAGCCCGAGCCCTGCAACTGGCGGACGATGTCGTCACGCAGGTCGGCGAAGTGGTCGACCGGCGGGACAGGGAAGTAGCCGCCCTTGAACTTCGTCTTGTAGCCCTGGTTGCCGCCGGCCTCGTCGGCGCCGGTGTTCCACCAGCCCTCGACCGAGTCGATCTCGTGGAACGAGGCGTGCTCGGCGGAGTCGAAGCGCACGGAGTCGAAGATGTAGAACTCCGCCTCCGGGCCGAAGTACACGTTGTCGGCCACGCCGTACTCGGAGATGTACTGCTCGGCCTTGCGCGCGATGTTGCGCGGGTCACGGCTGTAGGGCTCGCGCGTGAACGGGTCGTGCACGAAGAAGTTCAGCGAGAGCGTCTTGGCCTTGCGGAACGGGTCGATGCGGGCCGTCTCGGGGTCCGGCAGCAGCAGCATGTCGGACTCGTGGATCGACTGGAAGCCGCGGACCGAGGAGCCGTCGAAGGCCAGGCCTTCCTCGTATGCCTCGAGGTCGAACGCCTTGGCGGGCACCGTGAAGTGCTGCATGACGCCCGGCAGGTCGCAGAACCTGACGTCGATGGACTCCACCTTCTCGTCGGCGATGAGGCGCTGGATGTCGTCTGGAGTAGTGGGCACCCTCGGTGACTCCTTCTTCGATAGAGCTCGCTCGGCTTTACTCTCTTCGGCTCACGCTAAGAGCGCGGTGTTGCCCGACCGTCACCCGTGTGTTTCGCCGGTGTTAACGGGTGGCGCGCCACCCCTATCCGACCAGGGCGGATGTGTCCCACGCCACCGGCATACCCTGGACGGGTGGCGAGATGGACGGGCGAGTGGCTGCCGGGCACCGGCACCGGCGGTCAGACCGCGCCCAAGTGGCCCGGTGAAGCGTTCGGCCTGCCCGAATCCGGCGTCGGCTCCGTCGCGGGCTTCGGCTCGCGCCTGCTGGGCCTCGTGGTCGACCTGGTGGTCGCCGGCCTCATCACCACGCTCTTCGTCCGCTACGACCTGCAGGACGTCGCGGCCATGCAGACGTTCAACTGGTGGGCCGGCGTCGTGTGGGCCGTCATCACGACCGTCCCGGTGACCTTCTTCGGCTTCACCGCCGGCATGGCGGCCACCGGCATCCGCGTCGCCCGCCTCGACGGGGGCTCGATGGTGGGGCCCTGGCGGGCGATCGTGCGGATGGTCCTGACCATCGTGATCGTGCCGGCTCTGGTGCGGAACGCGGACGGGCGTAGCTGGCTGGACCGGGTGACCGGCACTGTCGTCATCCGGATGCGCTGAGTTCTGCCCTGGCTTCGGTGGCCGGCCGTTCGGCTGGTCTGGTTGTTGCTGGGTTCTCGCGTGTCTTCGCCTTGCCGGGACACAGCTTCGCCCGCCGGCGGTTTCCAGCGTTGGTTGCACCACGATTGCTGATCGGTGGTGAGTCACTGTGTCATGCGTTCGGCTGCGGTCGCGCTCGAGTTCGGCGGCGGCGATGTCCTGCTCGTCGCCGATCAGCGTCTCGATCGCATCTACGCTCGCGGCTGATCCGCGCGCGTGCGGGGCCGGCGCGCGATCCTCCAGTCAGCCAGCTGGCCACCTCGGGCCTGGACGGTAGAGGGCGGGGTAGATCGGTTCGCAGGTCACGTGCCGGTCCGGGCCATCAGGGCGATCAAAGCGCAGGCAGCGGATGATCTGCTGCGGACTCCAGCAGCTGCTGGCCCATCGTGAACGACCGCCGCGGCTCCAGATCGGTGGCCAGCTGATGGGCGGCATGCGGCTGGGCGTTGTTGCCATCGGGTTGCCGGTTGCGGTGCGGCTCCCGGGTGATCGTGGAGACCGCACGCCGCAGCCAGGCGGCGATCGCCCGCAGTGATGCTCCCGAGCTGACAGACCCCGGTCGGCGATCAGGATCCGCTCGTGCAGGCTCAAGGAACCGCGACGACACCGATGCCGGAACCGTCGGCGCCGCAGCGGCCCGCGAGCGTTTCGCCCTCCGGCCGTGATCCCGACCCGGCGGCCCGCTTTCCTGGTGCCCAAATGCCTGGACCCGAGCTCCCCAGCGCACCGCAGGTCCTTCGTTCCTCCCGCACAGCCCGGCCACACCGATCAGGATCTCGAGATCCACTACCCGAGGCTCGATCGCGACCTTCGCCGGGACGCAGCCGTCGCCGGGACGCAGCCCCCGCCGGGACGCAGCCCCCGCCGGGACGCAGCCCCCGCCCTCCCAAGGGGGGCGTCCCCACGTCCATTCTATCGGCCGCCCCCGGCAAAACCCGTGGTCAGGCCGACTTGAGCGCTGAGTTGTCCACAACTCGCTGACGCTGTGGACAGCTTCCGTCCGCAGGCCACCCGGAGCCCCGAAACCAAGCCACCACAGCCACCCCCGACACCAAAAGGCCCCCGGGGAACCAACCCCGGAGGCCTCTTCGAAAGCGGCGGAAACCTCAGCTCAGCGTCGGCGGATCGTCCGCTGCACGTTGCGCATCTTCGCGCCCGCAGGCATGGGGCCCTTGGGCATGGCCGCGCCGCGGTTGCCGAGGGCGGCGAGCTTGGCCTCGAGAGCGTCGACCTGCGGGGGCTTGAGGTTACGGGGCAGCTTCATCAGCGTGCTCTGCAGCTTCTTGAGCGGCACCTCGTTGGCGTCGTTGCCGATGGTGAAGTCGTAGATCGGGGTGTCGCCGATGAGGCGCGACACGCGCTTCTTCTCCTGCGCCAGCAGGGTCTTCACGCGGTGCGGCACACCCTCCGCCACGAGGATCACGCCGGGCGCGCCCAGCACGCGGTGCACGGCGTCGAGCTGTGTCGTCGCGGCGACGGTGGGTGTCACGCGCCAGCTGCCACGCATGTTCTCCAGCGCCCAGGCGCCCGCGCCGGGCTGGCCGTCGGCCTTCGTGTACACCGTCTTCTGCACGCGGCGGCCGAAGATGATCACGGCGAGCAGTACCCCGAGGACGATGCCCAGCGGCAGCAGCGCCCACTGCATGTTGAAGATGAACCCGACGCCGAACAGCAGGCCGGCGACGACCACGATGGAGCCGACCATCCAAGGAATCAGCATCGGGTCTTCGCGGCGTTGCATCTTGAACGCCTCGAAGAGCTGACCGCGCCGGGCCTTGCCTGCCGCGCGCTTCTCCGCCTTGGCCTGCTTGGCCGCTTCCTTGTCCTGCTTACCCGCCATTTAACCAGGATACGGCCGCGTGCCCTGCCACGAATCCGTCGGCCCCCTCTGCGAGGATCGCGGGGTGGCAAGCGCATCGTCTCCGAAGAGCCGTCCGAGCCTCCTGGACGGGCTCGACCCCGAGCAACGTGCCGCCGCCGCCGCGCCGCGCGGACCCGTCTGCGTCCTCGCCGGCGCCGGGACGGGCAAGACGCGAACGATCACCCACCGCATCGCGCACCTGGTCAGGTCGGGTCACGTCGCGGCCGGGCAGGTGCTCGCCGTCACGTTCACCGCGCGCGCGGCGGGCGAGATGCGCACGCGGCTGCGCGGTCTGGGCGTCGACGCCGCGCAGGCGCTCACGTTCCACGCCGCCGCGCGCCGGCAGCTGCGCTACTTCTGGCCGCGCGTGGTCGGCGACCGGCCGTGGGACCTCGTCGACAACAAAATGCGGCTCGTCGCGCAGGCCGCCCAGCGCGCGCGGCTGAGCACGGAGGTCGAGGTGCTGCGCGACCTCGCGAGCGAGATCGAGTGGAGCAAGGCGTCGCTCGTGTCGCCGGACGACTACCCGGCCGTCGCGGCGCGCACGCAGCGCGACACCCCGGCGCCGGTCGCCCAGGTCGCGCAGGTCTACCGGCTGTACGAAGAGCTCAAGAATTCCGCGCAGGTCCTCGACTTCGACGACCTCCTGCTGCACACCACGGCAGTACTCGAAGAGCACGAGGCCGTCGCGACGGAGTTCCGCGACCGCTATCGCTGCTTCGTGGTCGACGAGTACCAGGACGTCACGCCGTTGCAGCAGCGGCTGCTCGACGCGTGGCTCGGCGGCCGCGACGACCTCACCGTCGTCGGCGACGCGAACCAGACCATCTACTCGTTCGGCGGCGCTTCGCCGCGACCGCTGCTGGAGTTCACGCGGCGCTTCCCCGAGGCCACCGTCGTGCGTCTCGAGCGCGACTACCGGTCGACACCCGAGGTCGTCGCGCTCGCGAACCGGGTGATCGGCGCCGCGCGCGGGCGACCGGCGGGCTCGCGGCTGAAGCTCGTCGGCCAGCGGCAGTCCGGGCCAGAGCCGCGGTTCGCCGAGTACGACGACGAGTCCGCGGAGGCCTCGGCCGTCGCGCGGCGCGTGCGCGAGCTGCTCGACGGGGGAGTGGCGGCGAGCGAGATCGCGGTGCTGTTCCGCGTCAACGCGCAGTCGGAGGCTTACGAGCAGGCGCTCACCGAAGCCGGCATCCCGTACCTCGTCCGCGGCGGCGAACGGTTCTTCGCGCGCGCCGAGGTGCGGCAGGCGATGTCGGCGCTGCGCGTCGCGTCCGGCGATCCCGCCGGGGCTGACCTGGTCACGACAGTCCGCTCGGTGCTCGCGCGCGTCGGCCTCACCGAGCAGCCGCCGGCGGGCGGCGCGGCGAAGGAGCGGTGGGACGCGCTGCTCGCGCTGGTGGAGCTGGCCGAGGAGCTTTCGGCGGCCGTCGAGGACGCCGACCTCCCGCGGCTGGTCGCCGAACTCGACCAGCGCGCGGCGGCCCAGCACCCGCCGACGGTCGAGGGGGTCACGCTGGCGTCGCTGCACGCGGCGAAGGGCCTGGAGTGGGATGCGGTGTTCCTCGTCGGCCTGTCCGAGGGCACGATGCCGATCCTCCACGCCGACGGCGACGACGCGGCCATCGAAGAGGAGCGCCGGCTGTTCTACGTCGGCGTCACGCGGGCGCGCGAGCACCTGTCGCTGTCGTGGTCGCTGTCGCGCACCCCGGGCGGCCGGCGCAACCGGCGGCGCAGCCGGTTCCTCTACGGGTTGATCCCGGAGGACCACCCGGCGGCCCGCGTCGCGCGGTCACACCAGGCGTCGCCGGCGGGCACGAAGGTCGCGCGTTGCCGGCTTTGCGGCGGGCCGCTGCTGCAGACGATGGAGGTGAAGCTGGGACGGTGCTCGAAGTGCCCGTCCACAGTGGACGAAGAACTCCTCGAGAAGCTGAAGACGTGGCGTGGTGAGCGTTCGCGGGAGCTGAAGGTGCCGGCGTTCGTGGTGTTCACGGACGCGACGCTGATGGCGATCGCCGAACAGCGACCGACCGACGACGGAGCGCTCGTGTCGATCTCCGGCATCGGCGCGACGAAGCTCGAACGCTTCGGCGCGGAGGTGCTCGACGTGGTCCGCTCGACGATGCGGTCTTGACCGCGTCCGCACCCTGATCGATGCGGCGAACCCGCTGCTCCAACGCGATCTTCGTAGCTTCGGCGAGTTTTCGGGAAAATGAGTTGCCCCCGTCTCGCAGGGGCAATAACCTGCACGTACCCGGGTGGGAAGAGCCCGGTCTGGGGATCCATGTTGACGAGTGCCGCCCGGTGCGGCAACGTCCGGACAGCGAAAGGTGGTGCCGGTGAAATGATCTGCAACATGACGCTCACGAACCCTGGCACCGGTCTGTCCGGCTGCGGACTCATTCCCGCTTCGCGCCAGGGCACCGGTGTGTCCACGAGTGCTCACCTCGGTGGAGTTCGCCGGGTCGACGAGCGTACGTGGGCCTCGGTCGAGGTCACCCTGGCCAACGCTGCCTTCGTTGGCGCGTACCCGCAGGTCGATGTCGATCTGCCGACCATCAAGCAGTTCCGTGTTCCGTTGTCGCTACGGGAGCGAAGTTCCTGACCTAGTCAGGACACGAGGCTCACGAAGGCCGCGGAACCGGTAACCGGATCCGCGGCCTTCGTGTTTTTTGGCTGCACAACCCGAGGAACAAGTTGTCCAGTTCGATCGACAGTTCGAAAACCACCGCAACGATGAAGAGGAGCACGGAAATGTCGTCCGCCATCGCCTTCGCCGAGGGGTTCGACCTCGGTATCGGCGACCTGCTCGACGGGGTCGCCGCCCCCGAGCTCGAGCTGCCCTGCCGTTCCCGCGACGCAGACCTCTGGTTCGCCGAGTCGCCGGCCGAGCTCGAGCGCGCCAAGTCCCTGTGCGCCGACTGCCCCGTCCGCGAGGCCTGCCTCGCGGGTGCCCTTGCCCGGCGTGAGCCGTGGGGGGTCTGGGGTGGCGAGATCTTCGAGCGCGGTGTCGTCATCGCGCGGAAGCGGCCTCGTGGCCGTCCGCGCAAGAACGCCGCACTCGAGCCCGCTGCCGCTGCCGGGAGCGCCGCCGCATGACCGTCGAGCTGATCACCATCCGCGATTACGAGGCGCGCACCCGCGAACCGGATCGCGCGCAGCCGCTTCCACAGCAGAACGACACTCAGGAGACCAGCGAAATGTTGCTTCACGAAGAACTGTCCAGGGCCCGAATACGGGATCTGGAGGAAGCAGTGCAAGGGCAACGCCCTTGGCGTCGCGCACGCGCCGCGCGCCGGTGGGCCCGCGTCGCCCGGTGGGCGGCCGACCGGTCGCGCCGGTTCCAGGACTGATGCGCACGGAGGGCCGGTCACTTCGGTGGCCGGCTCTCCGGCTTTTTCCTCGAATTTGCACGGAGTTCACCGCGCGGCCGCCATTTCAGCGGCGACGGCCGGGTGTTGAATGAGGGTTGTGTCCGCTCACAAGCACAGCCATTCCCGCAGCCACACCCACGACCACATCGACTGGGCCGACCGGCTCACCCAGCTCCGCACGGCCGACACCCTCGACGCCGGCGCCCAGTCGGCGATCGCCCGCCGCCTCGTCGCGGCCCTCCCGCGCGGCGCCACGATCGTCGACCTCGGCTGCGGCGCCGGCGGAATGAGCACCCACTTCGCCCGCGCCCTGGCCTCCCACGGCGGCGGCACCCTCGTCCTAGTCGACGCGACGCCGAGACTGCTCGCCGTAGCCGAGAAAACGGTCAAGGCTGCCGTGGAGGGCGGCCCTTCGGCTACCGGTTCTGTTGCCACATCCGCAGTCGGCGCGGCGGGGGTCGGTTCTGGCGCTGGGATTGCGCCTGCTGGTTCTGTTGCGACGGGTGCGGTCGACGGGGTTGGCTCTACGGACGCGGTCGCGCCTCCCGATTCGGCCGCGACTGGCGTGGCCAAGGGGGTTGGCGCCGGCTCTGGGAGCGCACCTACCGGTTCGGCCGGGGCGGCTGAGGTCGGCAGGCTTGATGCCGGGGCTGAGGACGCGTTTGCCGGGTCGGCTGCGACGGATGTGACTAAGGGCTCCGACACCGACGCCGGGAACGCGCCTGCCGGTTCGGCTGCCACGGGTGTGGCCGAGGAATTTGGCGCCGACGCCGGGAACGCGTTTGCCGGGTCGGCTGGCACGGGTGTGGCTGAGGGGGTTGGTGCCAGCGGCGAGGACGCGTTTGCCGGTTCGGCTGCTACGGGTGTGGCCGAGGGCTTCGACACCGACGCCGGGAACGCGCCTGCCGGTTCGGCTGGCACGGGTGTGGCCGACTCCGGATCCGGCCTGGTGTCCGCGGCTGGCGCCGGCTCAGCCGGTGCTGGGCGCGTCGAGGTGCGGACCGTGCTTGGTGACCTCGCCGATGCGGCGCTCCCGGAGTCCTTGCCGGCGGCAGACCTGGTGTGGGCGTCGCGCGTGGTGCACCATTTGCCGGATCAGCAGGCGGCCGTGGGGACTCTCGCGCAGGTCGCCAAGGCGGGCGGGCTGGTGGCGCTCGCCGAGGGTGGGCTGGATTTTCGTTGCCTGCCTTGGGATTTGGGTATCGGCCGACCGGGGCTCGAAGATCGGCTGCTGGCAGCGCAGGCCGAGTGGTTCATCGGTATGCGCGAAGGCATCGAGGGTGCGGTCGCGATGCCATACGGCTGGTCTGCAGCACTGGAGCACGCCGGCCTCACCGACGTCGACTCGTTCGGCGCGCTCGTACACCACCCCTCGCCCGGGCCCGCGATGCTGGCGGGTTACGTCGTCCACCGCATCACCCGCATCTTCGAGTTCGGCGGCGAGCACCTCACGCCGGACGATCGCGAAACCCTGACCTCCCTGCTCGACCCGGACGGCCCCCACCACCTCGCCGCCCGTCGTGACCTTTATCTCACCGGCGCGAAAACCGTCCACTGTGGACGGCGCCCGTGACCGCCCCCGACGCCACGTGCTCCCGCTGCAGCCGCACCCGCTCCGGCGAGCCCGACCCCCTGGCCCTCCTCTCCTGGGTCTCCACCAAGGAGGACGGCCGCGAACGCTGGCTCTGCCCGAACTGCGTCCGCGACCACGTCCGCGACATCGAAGCCAAACTCCCCGACGAATACTGGTGATCTTTCCCGGTGCCGACCTCACTTTCTCCACCTGACGCTCCGACCCCACCGCGGGCAACCCGCACGATCACCGCGGCTCACGCCCCGCCGCCCACGGGCCGACCGCCCACCGGCACGCGCAGGCCACGAGGCGACGCACGCCGGTGGGCGGTCGGCCCGGCGAGCGGCGTACCCGACCGGTGTTAACCGGTTAGCTGCGTGTGGTCAGTCGACCGGCTTGCTCGACCGCAGCGGCGCACGTGCGGACGGCTTGTGGTTGGCCAGCAGCACGCGCCCGTCCGCAGCACGCCGGGCGCGCGGCAACCGTCCGGAGCGACCGGTGGGGTACCGGGGAGCGGGGCGCCACGGCTACGCGGCCGTTCCCGAGCGGTACACGGCGTGGACCTTCGGGCGCGGGGTGCGGGCCGCCTGGGTGTACGCGCGTACCAGTTCGCGGGCGACGCCCTTCGGGGTGTCGTGCAGTTGCTGGGGGGTGCAGCGCATCAGGACCGTGCCCGTGGCGGTGAGCGCGAGGTGGCTGAAGTCGGTGGGGCCGGCGGCGGTGCGGTAGCGCCAGGCGAGGCCGACCTCGTCCCACCACGCGTCGGCGGTGCCGATGCGGCGGCCGCGGCGGTCGCAGACCGAGACGTTCCACTGCGGGGCCGGCAGGGGCGTCTCGCGGAGGATGCGGAGGGCGTGGCCGTGGGCGAAGGTCTCGTGGTCGTCGAGCGCGCGGAGCACCGCGCGGACGGTCGCGGAGCCGCGCTGGTTGCCGGCGTCGAGCTCGGTCACGAGCTCGGCGCGGTCGCACAGCCCCCAGAGCAAGGGGAGCGTCACGAGGCGCTCGACGGCGGCCGGGTCCATCTCGCGGCGAGCCAGGTCGAGGGCGGCGCGCGCGGGGCTCGTGTAGGGCAGGCCGTTGATCACCACGGGCTCGGGCAGGCGGGCCGTGCGGGAGGTGAGCACGCCGTGTTCGGAGCCCGGGCGGCGGTAGTGCGGCAGGAGCAGGTGGATCTCGTCGGTGCACGGGTGCGCGACGCCGTGGGCCCGCAGCGCGTCCGCTCCCGTGATCACGGCCGTGGGGCCGTAGCGGGCGATCGTCGCGTGCAGCAGCTGTAATCGGGTCGGCGGTTTGTCCTGGATCAGGAACACGCCGGGGTACACGCGACGCCACGGTCCGCCCGGCCGGGCCAGCCGTGCGGCTCTTCGGTTCGAGACCCCCGCGCTGCGCAACCGCTTCAAGTCGATCACGCCGGCGGCGGAGGCGAACGCGCTCAAATCACTCAACGCAACGGCGCGGGTGCTTGTCGTAGTCGTCATGGTTCGAGGATGGCCGCTCGGCCATCCGAGTGGAACCGGCTTGGCGAATCTGTGGATAACTCCCGCTCGGCGGCGTCTGAAACGCCGGAGCCTGTGGACAACTCAGTGCGCGAACCCGGGCTGCCAGCGCTCCACGATCCCGCGCGCGGGCACTTCGGCGTCGAGCTGGCAGAGGATGCCCGTGGACCCGGCGGTGACCCGGTGGATCATCAGGTACTCGGGCGGCAGGTTCAGCGACCGGCCGACGCGGAAATCGCTGCCGCGGGTGTCGCCGACGCGGCCGGCCTGCTTCTGCATCCAGCGGCGCGTGAAGTGGAACGTCGGCGTGGCCAGCGGCTCCGTGAACGGCGCCAGGTACGCGAGCACCTCGTCGGCGGAGAGGTCGGACTCCGCGCGGACGAAGCCGTTCTCCCGTAGCAGCCGCATGAGATCGGCGGAGTCGCCGTCGAGTGCCAGCCGGGTCATCTCGCCCAGGTGCCGCGGGATGCCGTGGGGCAGCTTCGCGACGCCGCCGAAGTCCAGCACACACAGGCGGCCGTCGTCGGTGACCATGAAGTTGCCGGGGTGCGGGTCGGAGTGCAGCAGGTGCGCCCGGGCCGGCGACGAGTAGTGGAACTCCATGAGCAGCCGGCCGGCGAGGTTGCGGATCTCGCGGTCGCCGCCGGAGATGACCTTGGCCAGCGGGGTGCCCGTGACCCACTCGGTGATCACGACCTTCGGCGCGCTCGCCACCACCCGCGGGATCAGGAACTCCGGGTCGCCCTCGAAGGCCTTCACGAAGGCACGCTGGTTGTCGGCCTCGTTGAGGTAGTCGAGCTCCTCGTCCATGCGCTCGGCCAGCTCGGCGAGCAGCGGCTTCACGTCCGTGCCGGGCACGAACGCCTGGAACAGCCGGCTGAACCGCTGCAGCTGCCGCAGGTCGCTTCGCAGCGCCTCGTCGGCACCCGGGTACTGGACCTTGACGGCGACCTCGCGGCCGTCGTGCCAGGTCGCGCGGTGGACCTGGCCGATGCTCGCCGCCGCCGCGGGGACGTCGTCGAAGTGGGCGAACCGGCCTTCCCACGACCGCCCGAGCTGCTGGGCGAGCACGCGGCGCGTCTGCTGCGCCGACATCGGCGGGGCGGCCGACTGCAGCTTCGTCAGTGCTTCGCGGTACGGCTGGGCCATGTCGTCAGGCACGGCGGCCTCGAACACGCTCAGCGCCTGGCCGAACTTCATGGCGCCGCCCTTGAGCGTGCCCAGCACCTCGAACAGCTGCTCTGCGGCCTTCGCCGACAGTGTCGCGCTGACCTGGTCCGCGCTCTGCCCGGCGAGCCGCTTGCCCCACCCGCCGACGGCGCGTCCGGCGATCCCGAGCGGGATACTGGCCAGCTTCGCGGTGCGCGCGGCACCTCGTCGCGGCAGGGCTGATTCGCGGTCTGCGGCGGAATCGGTCACCCTGCGATTCTGCCTTGGTGACCTTGTCCGCCGCAGCCCGCCGGTGGGTGTGGGCTACGTCTCCGGAGGCGGCGCGGGGGCGCCGCAATCGCAGTCCGGGTGGGGCTCCCAGTACCGGTGGCGCAGGCGGCCCTCGAACGCGTCGAGCTCCATGGTGCTGTTCCAGCTCGGCGGCGGTTCGGTGCTCGGCGACAGCACGCGCAGCGCCTGCGCGACGGCCAGCGCGGCGCACGACTGCACGGCCCCCAGATCGGGCCGCTGGTCGACGTCCACGAGCTGGCTCGCGAGCCGCGGCCAAGCCGCGTCCAGGTCGGTGCGGTGCAGGTCGCAGCACCGCAGGCAGGCGCTGCGGCCGGGAACGACCAGCGGGCCCACGATCGGCGTGCCGTCGCGGACCTTCGCGGGCAGGTGCGGGACGCCGGCGTCGACGAGTTCGGCCACCAGCTCCGGCGCCGGAACCAGGGCATCGGTGAGTATCACGACGTCGGGGGTGCGGTGGTGGTTGCGGCCGGTGGTGACGTCGGGCGCGACGCGAGCCAGCACGTTCAGCACCGCTCGCCTGTGCGGCACGCCCAGTTCCGCCGTGGTGAGGCCGGAACCGAGGTCGGCTTCCCCGACCGTGCCGGACGCGCGGACGTCGATGTGCCCGATGCCCGCGTTGGCCAGCAGCACGGCGACGGCCACGGCGATCCGGCCATCGCCGCGGACGGTCACCAGGCTCTGCCGCCGCCGTTCGGTGAGCGCGGTCTGGTGGTGGCGGGCGCGCAGGGACCAGAAGCCGGTCTCGACGCGCTTCGCGGTGGGCGTGGGTGCTTCCGTGACGAGACCCAGCGCGGTGAGCTGCTTGAGCAGCAGCCGCAGCTGGTCGAGGTGTTCGCTCTCGGCGAGCAGGGTGTCGAGGTGGCGCCTGCCGTCGAGCCGGCGCACGAGCTCGACCACGCTCGGCTCGAGCCGGCCGGCCACGACGCCGTGGCGCGGGTCGAGACCGATCTGGATTTCGCCGCCGCCGCGTTCCAGCACGTGGAGGCCCTGGAGGAGCGTCGGGTAGGCCGGCAGCAAGACGTCCGGCGGTGGAACGGTGGACAAGGTCATGATGATCAGCTTGACACTCACTCGGCGTTGTACGGCCTCAAAAGCGCGAGTTATCCACAGGGCACGCAAGTTGTGGACAACTCGGGGCTGTGACCTTTCGGCGCTCCAAGTTGTCGGTCACTGGCCTTACCGTTGTCGAGTGGTCGAAGCACGGATGCCCTCACTGCGGGGCCGGGGCGGAACGAACGCCCCGTCGGACACTCCTGAACACAAGGTCGAGGTGCGGCGCAGCACGCGCCGGCGCCGGACGGTCACCGCGTACTGGAAAGACGACACCCTCGTGGTGCTCATCCCGGCACACTTGTCCCGCGCGGAAGAACGGCACTGGGTCGCGGAGATGGAGCGCAAGCTGCAGCGCCCGGAGCCGCGCAAGCCCGCGTCGCCGAAGGCGTCGGACGATGCGTTGCTGGCGCGCTGCGCCCTACTCGCGGCAAAGTACGTGCACCCGCGGGCGATACCCGCGAGCGTGCGCTGGGTGCCGCCCATGCGCACCCGCTGGGCCTCCTGCACCCCGGTCGACGCGACGATCCGCGTCAGTGACAGCCTGCAGCGGGTGCCGCAGTGGGTCTTGGACTACGTGCTGGTGCACGAGCTCGCCCACCTGCGGGAACCGGGACACGACGCCGCGTTCTGGACGTTGGTGAACCGGTACCCGAAGACGGAGCGTGCCATCGGGTACCTGGAGGGCCTGTCGGCGGCAGCGGGATGGGGGATATCGGCGGAAGACTGAGCGCGGGCTCCGGTTGAGCCGGGCAGTAGACGGCCGAACCGACCCGGTCCTCCGCCACGGGACGGCGGAGGACCGGGGTTGGTGCCGAGAGTCAGCACGACGGAGAGTCGCCCTTGTCGTCCGAGTCGGGCTTCGGGGCGGCTTCCGAGTCCGAGCCCGAGTCAGCGCCGGAACCGGAGTCGGTGCCGGACTCGGCAGCCGAGCCGGAAGTGGCGTCGGCTTCGCGCTTCTGGGTCCGTTCCAGCTCGGCGATGGGGTCGAAGTCGTCGCCGAGGACCGGGACGTCGCCGAGGCGGTCGGCGAAGTCGAGGGGCTCGTCGAGGTCCTCCGCGGTCGGCATGAGGTCCGGGTGAGACCAGAGACCGTCGCGCTTCTCCATACCGTGGCGGTCGCCCACGAGCTTCCACAAGGAAGACGCGGCGCGCATCCGACGGGGACGCAGTTCGAGGCCCACGAGCGTTGCGAAAGTCTGCTCTGCGGGGCCGCCCGTTGCGCGACGGCGGCGGAGCGTCTCGCGCAGGGCGCCGGCGCCGGGCAGCCGGTCGCCGATGGCCTCGGCGACCACGACGTCGACCCAGCCTTCGACGAGGGCGAGCAGGGTCTCGAGGCGCTTCAGCGCCGACTCCTGCTCGGGCGTGGTCTTCGGCTCGAGCAGGCCCGAGGACATGGCTTCTTCGATGCTCGCCGGGTTGGCCGGGTCGATCTGGCCGGCCAGCGACTCGAGCGCCGACGTGTCGACGGTGATCCCGCGCGCGAACTCCTCGACTGTCGCCAGCAGGCGCTGGCGCAGCCACGGCACGTGGGCGAACAGACGCTGGTGGGCGGCTTCGCGCGCGGCGAGGAACACGACCACCTCGCTGCTCGGCACCTCGAGCCCCTCGGTGAACTTCTCGATGTTCGCGGGCAGCAGTGCCGAAGTGTTGGCCGGGCCCAGCGGCAAGCCGACCTCCGTGGACGTCAGCACCTCCTGGGCGAGCTGCGCGAGCGCGTTGCCGAGCTGGGAGCCGAAGGCCATCCCGCCCATCTGCCCCATCATCGCCAGCAGCGGCCCGGCGGCCTGCTTGGCCTCCTCGGGCAGCGCCTGCATCCACGCGCCGGACACCTGCTGCGCGACGGGATCGCAGAGCCGCTGCCACGTCGGCAGCGTCTTCTCGACCCAGGTGCGCGCCGACCACGCGACGGTGGTGGTCGCGCCGGCCGGCAGGATCGTCGCCGCGTCGAGCCACAGCTCGGCGAGGTGGGCGGCGTCGCGCACGGCCGTCGACGAGTCGCCGGTGGACGAGGTGAAGCCGATCTTCGCGTCCTCCGAACCGCTGAGGTTCTGGAGCGCGATCTGTTTCGCCAGGTCGTAGTTCACCGGCCCGCTGGAGGAGCCCGCCTGGCTGAGCATCTGGCCCAGCTGGCTCAGCATCTGCCCGAGCTGGTTGAACGCCTCGGCGCCGGACGGCTGCTCCGGGTCGTTGTCGCCTCGTCTGTCGGGATCGGGCGGTCCGAAACCGAACGGGGGTTTGCTCATACGTCCACCGTACGCGGGTAGGGCCTCTCCCAGCGCGTCAACCATGGCCTTCACCGGGAAGCGAACACGGTCACCGTACGCTGTCGCTCGTGACCAAACCCGACGAGGAGACCGCGACCGCGAACAGCCGGACCGAGCCGTCGAGGGAACCGGCCCGCGAAGAGCGGCGGATGACCCGCCGCGGCTGGACCCTGCTGGTCAGCGGAGCGCTGTTCCTGGTGTTCGTCGTAGCCGGTTTCCTGGTCCAGGTGCCGTACGTGGCCATCAGTCCCGGACCCACGTACGACACGCTCGGTCGCGACGCCGCGGGCAACGAGGTGATCCAGGTCAAGGGCCACCAGACGTTCCAGACCAACGGCGAACTGCGCATGACGACCGTGTCGCTCAACGACGGGATCAACCTCTTCACCGCGCTCGGCCTCTGGGCCAGTGGCCGCTACGCCCTCGCGCCGCGCGAGGAGTACTACCGGCCCGGCGAGACCAACGAGCAGGTCAAGCAGGAGAACATCCAGCAGCTGCAGGACTCGCAGAGCAACGCCCAGGTCGCCGCCCTGCGCCGCCTCGGCTACCCGGTGGAGGTCGTCGCCAAGGAGATCGTGTCCGGCAGCCCCGCCGACCACGTGCTCGCGCCCGGCGACAAACTCGTCACGGTCAACGGCAAGCCGGTGAAGGAGGCCGCCGACGTCGCGGCCGCGCTCACCGGTACCAAGCCCGGGCAGACCGTGCAGGTCACTTTCCAGTCCGACGGGCAGCCCCAGCGCACCGTCCCGATCACGCTCGCCCAGCGCTCCGACCGCACCCAGGGCTTCATGGGCCTGACGGCCGTCGACCACGCGCAGGCGCCGTTCGACGTCAACATCTCCCTGCAGGACGTCGGCGGCCCGTCGGCAGGCCTGATGTTCACGCTGGCGATCATCGACCGCCTCACCCCGCCCGGGCAGCCCGACAGCAACCTCGCCGCCGGCCGCCACATCGCGGGCACGGGCGAGATCAGCGAGACGGGCGAGGTCGGCCCGATCGGCGGCATCTCGTTCAAGGTCGTCGGCGCGCGCGAGGCGGGGGCCACCGACTTCCTCGTGCCCGCGCACAACTGCGCCGAAGCGAAATCGGCCGTGCCCGACGGGCTCAACTTGATCAAGGTGTCCACTCTGGACGATGCGCTGACCCAGCTCCAGAACCTCAAGGCCGGCCGGCCCACCACGCACTGCTGAGGACCCACCGTGCCAGCACCCGCCCGGATCCGGAGGCCCCCATGCGGAGGCCCCCGGCTCGTGGCGGCTCAGGGCAGCAGCGTCGTCTTCAGCGCTTCGAGCAGGTTGGGTGCGAGGTCCGGGCTCTCGACGATCTCGTCCAGCGCGTCGGCGTCACCCGGCTCGTCCGGCCGCGCACCGCGCAACCGCATCACGCACGCCACATCGCCTTCGCGCAGCACCGCCGCCACGAGCCGCGCTTCGGTGCGCCGCGGGTGGTCGGCGGCCGCGCGGCGCAGGCGCTCGGCGTCGGCCTCGGCGACGCCTTCGAGCTCGGCCTCGACGTCGGGTGGCAGCACGATGATCTCCTGCGCGAGCGCGCAGCCCACCACGATCTCGGGCCAGGCGATCCGCCCCAGCGACTCGGCGAGGTCTCCCTCGGGCAGCGCCTCCTGCGCCACGGGCGTCAGCGGGTTCGCGCGGTCGAGCTGGCCGGCCAGCTCGGGCTGCTCGTCGAGCAGCGCCGCGGTGGGCACCAGCGCGAACAGCTGCGGCGGCTGGTCCCAGCCGCCGGAGGCGACGAACTCTTCGACTTCCCGGGCCAGGCCGGCGACGGGGTTGGCGGCGGGCGGATCGGTCGGAAGCATGGCGACATCGTCGCAGGCCGCCCCGCACGGCGTCGTCCGACGTCCGGTTTGGGCGGTCCCGGGAACTCGGGAAGCCATCCGTAGAGTTAAACCGTCAAGGGACGTCCGCGTCCCCGCGATCGTGTTCACGAAGACAGGAGCGTTGCCGTGGCGTCTAGGCCCGTGAGCCTGAAGCTGTCCCGCCGCAGCCGGATCCTCCTCATCGTCGCCGCGGTGATCGTGCTGGCGCTGCTGCTGGGCGTCAGGCTCCTCGACACCTACGTCGACTGGTTGTGGTTCGGCGAGGTCCACGCGCGCCAGGTGTTCACGACGGAGATCCTCACCCGGATAGTCCTCTTCGTGGCCGTCGGGCTCCTCGTGGGCGGCACGCTCGCGGTCAGCCTGATCATCGCGTACCGGACGCGCCCGGTGTTCGTGCCCGTCTCGGGCAGCGACGACCCGCTGTCGCGCTACCGCTCGATGATCGTCGCCCGCATCCGCCTGTTCGGCATCGGCATCCCGCTGATCACCGGCCTCATCTCCGGTGCGTCGGCGATGGGCGACTGGCAGCTGGTGCAGCTGTTCCTCAACGGCACGTCGTTCGGGCAGAAGGACCCCCAGTTCGGGCTCGACATCGGCTTCTACGCGTTCGACATGCCGTTCGTGAACTGGCTGCTCGGCTGGCTGTTCATCACGGTCGTCATCTCGTTCTTCGGCGCGCTGATCGCCCACTACATCTTCGGTGGCATCCGCCTCGCCGGCCGCGGCGGCCAGCTGTCGGGCCCGGCGCGCGCGCAGCTCGCGATCACCGTTGGCCTCTTCGTGCTGCTGAAGGCCGTCGAGTACTTCTTCGACCGCTACAACCTGCTGCTCTCCGATCGCGACATGCCGCTGTTCAACGGCGCCACGTACACCGACCTCAACGCGGTGCTGCCGGCGAAGCTGATCCTGCTGTGCATCTGCGTGATCTGCGCCGTCGCGTTCTTCGCCGGCGCGTTCCTGCGCAACCTGCAACTGCCGGCGATCGCGCTCGTGCTGCTGATCCTGTCGGGCGTGCTGATCGGCGTCGCGTGGCCCGCGATCCTCGACCAGTTCTCGGTGAAGCCGAACGCGAACGACAAGGAAGCCACCTCGATCCAGCGGAACATGGACGCGACGCGCTCGGCGTTCGGGCTGCAGAACGTGAAGTACGAGAACTACCCGGGCAAGAACACGGCGACGTCCGACGCGGTGAAGGCCGACACCGGCACCGTGTCCAACATCCGGCTGCTCGACCCGAACGTGCTGAGCGACACCTTCACCCAGCGCGTCGGCCGCGAGAACTTCTACGGCTTCCCGGCGAAGCTCGACATCGACCGCTACACCCTCAACGGCACCACGCAGGACTACATCGTGGCCGCCAAGGAGATGAAGACCGACGGGCTGACCGGCAACCAGACCAACTGGATCAACAAGCACCTCGTCTACACCCACGGCAACGGGTTCGTCGCCGCGCCGGCCAACACCATCGACCGCGCCGTGACGGACGTGTCCGACTCGAACACCGGCGGCGGCTACCCGATCGCCACCACGAGCGACACGACCAACCCCACCGGCGCCGGTTCCGTCGGTGGCAAGCCCGGCATCCGCGTCGACCAGCCGCGCATCTACTACGGCGAGCTGGCCAACGAGAACGACTACGCGATCGTCGGCGGCACACCGGGCAAGGCGCCCGGCGAGTACGACACCGACAGCCAGCGCAACTACCTCTACACCGGCTCGGGCGGCGTCCCGCTCAGCAACTGGTTCAACCGGCTCGCGTTCGCGGCCGAGTACGGCGAGCGCAACATCCTGTTCTCCGACGCCATCGGCGACGGTTCGAAGATCATGTACAACCGCGACCCCCGCGACCGCGTCAGCAAGGTCGCGCCGTGGCTGACGCTCGACGGTGACCCGTACCCCGCGGTCGTCGACGGCAAGATCGTCTGGATCGTCGACGGCTACACCACGCTCAACAACTACCCGTACGCGCAGCAGACGCAGCTCGGCGAGGCCACCAACGACTCGCTCAACGGAGTCACCAAGCAGGCCAACAACTCGATCAACTACATCCGCAACTCGGTGAAGGCGACCGTCGACGCGTTCAACGGCACGGTCACCCTGTACTCGATCGACGACAAGGAACCCGTCCTCAACGCGTGGGAGAAGGTGTTCCCGGGCCTGGTGAAGCCGAGCGCGGACATCTCACCCGACCTGCGGGCGCACTTCCGCTACCCCGAGGACCTCTTCAAGATCCAGCGTGAGCTCCTCGCCCGCTACCACGTGGACAGCCCCCAGGAGTTCTACGCGCAGCAGGCCTTCTGGAGCGTCCCCCAGGACCCGACGGAAGACGGCAGCGCCACCACGGCGGCCGCGAACGTCGCGAACCAACCCGGCTACTACGTCCTCGCCGACGCAGCGGGCGAAGGCACGCCGACGTTCCAGCTGACCAGCGGGCTCACCGGTCTGCAACGGCAGTACCTCGCGTCGTGGATGTCGGTCTCGTCCGATGCGCAAGACTACGGCACCATCCGAGTGCTCCGGCTACCCCCGGCCAGCGGTTCGAACCAGGTGGACGGGCCGGTACAAGTCCAAAACAGATTCCAGAGCGACCAGCAGGTCGCTTCCGACCGGACCCTGCTCAACAACCCCAACGTGGTCCCGATCTACGGCAACATGATCACGCTGCCGGTCGCCGACGGGTTCCTCTACGTCGAACCCGTGTACATCAGACAGCGCAACCAGCTGAGCTACCCGCAGCTGGCCCGCGTGCTCGTGTCGTTCGGCTCGCAAGTCGGCTACGCACCGACGCTCAACGAGGCACTGGACCAGGTGTTCGGCAAGGGCACCGGCGCCGCGGCGACCACACCGGTCGAAGGGGCACCACCGGCTTCGACGAAACCGACCACCCCGGCGTCACCCGCCA
Organism: Amycolatopsis sp. FDAARGOS 1241; assembly: GCF_016889705.1. Classification (NCBI taxonomy): domain Bacteria; kingdom Bacillati; phylum Actinomycetota; class Actinomycetes; order Pseudonocardiales; family Pseudonocardiaceae; genus Amycolatopsis; species Amycolatopsis sp. FDAARGOS 1241. The sequence goes on along the minus strand of NZ_CP069526.1, from coordinate 7,804,831 downwards.
ACCCCACGACAACCACACCCCCGCCCAACTCGGGCGGCAGCAACCAGGCACTCGACAAGGCAGTGACGGACATCCAGTCCGCGCTGGCGAAGCTCAAAGCCGCCCAGCAGTCGGGCAACTTCGCCGACCAGGGCGCGGCACTCGCCGCCCTGGACGCCGCGGCGAAGGAGTACGAATCGGCCAAGGCGAGCCCCCCACCGGCCGGCAGCGGAACACCCCAACAGCCCGGCGGGTGACGTCGCTTACGCGAAGGGGCACCTGCTTTGCACCCACGAGAAACCGGGGCGTAAGGTAGGTGTCACCGACGCGGGGTGGAGCAGCTCGGTAGCTCGCTGGGCTCATAACCCAGAGGTCGCAGGTTCAAATCCTGTCCCCGCTACAGAGTGCAGAGGGCCTTTGCTTGCATAATGCGCAAGCAAAGGCCCTCTTTCGCATTTTCTTCGGGCGTCGAACCCCCGGGCCCCCGCCAGGAGGGGCTTCGCCCCCCCTGGACCCCCCAAGGTGGGTTGCGTTGGCTGGTGAGCGTTGCGTGCCGTAGTGGGTGGGAGAGGTGGGCTGCGGTTTGCGGAAAGCGCAAGCAAGGGCCCTCTTCCGAATTTCTTCGGGGGTCGAACCCCCGGGCCCCCGCCAGGAGGGGCTTCGCCCCCCCTGGACCCCCCAAGGTGGGTTGCGTTGGCTGGTGAGCGTTGCGTGCCGTAGTGGGTGGGAGAGGTGGGCTGCGGTTTGCGGAAAGCGCAAGCAAGGGCCCTCTTCCGAATTTCTTCGGGGGTCGAACCCCCGGTGGCTCCTGCGTGCGGTGGTGGGTGGGAGGCTCTGGCTGCGGTTTGTGGAAGGGCAAGTGAGGGGCGTCTTCCGCATTTCTTCGGGGGTCGACCCCCCGGCGTCCGCCGGGAGGGGATTCGCCCCCTGGACCCCCGGGGTGGGTTGTGTTGGGTGGTGAGATTTGCGTGCGGCAGCCTGCGGTTTGGGCTCCACAGTGGTGTGTGGGGCTGGGTGGCGGGGGCGAAGGGGGAAGTGGCGTGGTTGCGGTGGTGGAGTTGGTGGCGCGGCAGGGCAATGAGGGCCGGTGCGGGGTTTATGAGGAGCGGCGCGAGCGCGGGCCCGTGGTCAGGAGCGCTGAGGGCCTTGTGGTGGACTGGGGTTCAGTGAGGCGGAAGCCGTCCTGAAGGGTGCCGGGTTCGGTCACCCGGAGCCGGAACTGGTGGCGGCGGGCGAACCGGGGCAGCCGGTGGATTGACAGGGGCGGGTGGTGCGCGCGCTGGCGTTCCTGAACCCGCCGGACCACACGCGGTTGCGACGGCTGGTGGCGAAGGCGTTCACGCCGCGCGTGGTGGAGGGGCTCAAGGCGCGCGTCGAGGGGTTGGTCGGGGAGTCGATCGATCGCGCGCTCGACGCCGGCGAGGCCGAGCTGATGGGAGAGCTGGCGGTTGCGTTGCCGGTGACGGTGATCGCGGAGCTGCTGGGCGTCCCGGTCGCGGACCGGGAACGGTTCGGCGCGTGGTCGGCCGCGATGGCGCGGGCGTCGGATCCGGCGTTCCTGCTGCCACCGGAAGCGGTGGAGCGAGCGGCCTCGGCGAGGCGCGAGTTCAACGCCTACTTCCGGGAACTGGCCGAGCAGCGGCGCTGGAAGCCGGGAGAGGATCTGCTGTCCGAGCTGGTCGCGGTGTCCGACCGGGGGGACGTGCTCAGCGAGGGCGAGCTGCTGGTCACGTTGACGCTGTTGCTGATCGCCGGGCACGAGACGACGACGGACCTCATCGGGAACGGGGTGCTCGCGTTCCTGCGCAACCCGAGCAGTACGCGGTGTTGAGCCGCGACGGGTCACTCGCCGAGGCAGCGGTCGAGGAAGTCCTGCGGTACGACTCGCCGATCCAGCTCACGCTGCGCACCGCGCTCGTCGACACCGTCGTGGGCGGTGTCGAGCTGACGGCGGGAACGCAGACCGTGGTGCTGATCGGGGCAGCCAACCGGGATCCGCGGGCGTTCCGGGACCCCGGGGTGTTCGACCTCGCCGCCGAGCGCGGCACCTGTCGTTCGGGCACGGTGCGCACTTCTGCCTCGGCGCGCCGTTGGCGCGGCTGGAAGGGCGGACGGTGTTGCGTGAACTCGCCCGGCGCGTGCCCCGGTTGACGGCGGCGGGGGAGCCGGTATGGGCGCACACGGTGACGCTGCGAGGGTTCGAGTCGTTGCCCGTCATCGTGAAGTGAGCCAGGAGAACTAGCCGTCCGGGCGGACCAGGGCGGCGGCCGCCAGGAAGGGTAAAGCGGGAAGGTCCGCTGTGGACAGTGGGCCGGGGGCAGGTCAGCGTCGGAGTGCCGAAGAGGACGTGGTGGTTCGAGTGGAAGAGCGTGCTGGCCCGAGAGCCGCCCGGTAAGGGGAAGCCGGGCAGGCGCGTGCCGGTCAACGGGTGGGCGCCGCCGGGGCCCGGGTAGCGGACGGCGAGACCGCAGACCAGACCGGACAGGTGGCGGGACACGTCGGGCAGGTCGGCCGGCGTCGTGAAGAGGGCGCGCACCGCGCGGCTCGACGTCGACCGGGAGATGAGGCCGTTCTGGGCGGCGACGTTCTCCAGCACCCCGGCGCCGACGGTGTGCCGTTCCGGCTCGTAGGTGTCGAGCACGGAAGTGTCCCCGCGAATGGCCGCGGCGAGCTGCCAGCCCAGGTTCATCGCGTCCTGGACGTCGAGGTCCAAGCCCTGGCCGCCGGCGGGGAAGTGGATGTGGGCCGCGTCGCCGGCCAGCAGGGCGCGGCCGGTGCGGTAGCGGGCTGCGTCGGAGAAGCGGGACAGCCAGCTGATCTCCTTGATCGTCACCGGGCCGTACGTGGCGGCGACAGCCGTGTGCACCTCGTCGGCGGGGACGGGGCTGCGGAAGTTCGCGGGCCGGTGCGCGCGGTCGCCGAGGGTGAGGCGGTACAGCAGTGGCTCGTCGAGCGGGATGAGCCCGCAGAAGCCCGTCGGGCGGCGGAGCGGACCCTGCCGCGCACCGACGTCCACGCAGCGGCCGCGCCGTCCGGCCCGCGGCCCGCGACGATGTCGGCCACCACGCCGTAGCCGCTGCCGTCGTCGCCTTCGAACGGCACGCCCAGCAGCCTGCGGACGGTGCTGCGGCCACGGACCACCTCTCCGGCCATGGCCCGCACTCCCTCGTCGTCCTGGGTGAGGGAGACCAGCTCGTGCCCGCGCAGTACCTTGCCGCCCAGCTCGACGAACCGCTCCTCGAGCAGGTCGTCGACCCGCGCCGGCGGGATGCCGAGCTGGTACGGGTGCGGCGTAGCTCACGGGGATGACCGTGAAGTGTCCCTCCTGGACGGTGGCGAACGCGCGTTCCTCCGCTCTCGACAGCGATCCGCAGGTCGGGCACCTCCGCGGTTCCTGATTGCAGGTTCAGCGCCTTCGACAGCCGATGCGCTCGGGCAGCCGTTCCACCACCACGGCGCTGACCCGCGGCAGCCGCCACGACGACATCGGCGTGCGGCTCGTTCACAGCCACTCCTTAACGTTGTTAAGTTGACCTGCCGCCACGTCCCTTTAACATCGATAAATTGTCGAGCCAGGAGGACGCCATGGCCCTGACCAGGCAAGAAATCGCGCGCTCGGGGTTACGCCTGCTCAACGAGGTGGGCCTGAACGGGCTGACCCTGCGGCTGATCGCCGGCGACCTCGGCGTCAAGGCGCCGGTGCTGTACTGGCACCTGAAGAACAAGCAGGAGCTGCTCGACCGGATGGCCACGCAGATGCTCGCCGACGCCGTGGCCGACCGCCTGCCACCCGACGGGCTCGACCCGTGGCAGGCCCTCGAACACCAGGTCAGGATGGCGCCGTACCTTGCTGGCCTACCGTGACGGCGCGAAGGTCTTCTCGGGTACCTACCTCGACGACCTGCGCTGCTCGGCCCGCGGCCGCTGCAGGACCTGATCGACGCCGGGCTCGACGGCACGCTGGCGGCGTGCGTGTCGTTCACCGTTTACAGCTTCGTGATCGGGTTCACCATCGAAGAGCAGGCCGTGTACCCGCGGCCCGGTGAGCGGGACGAACGCTACGGCCCGGACGACGAGGGTGCCGCGATCTCCCGCGATGTCGAAGCCGGGTTCTCCGATGGCCTCGCGATGGTGCTGGGCGGGGCCCGGCAGTGGGCCGAGGCGGCATCGTCGCAGGTAGACGGTGCGCTTGAGGGTTAACGGGGGGTCCCGGAATAACCCCTGGACCCCTGCTGTTAGTCTATTTACACACGACGCGGGGTGGAGCAGCTCGGTAGCTCGCTGGGCTCATAACCCAGAGGTCGCAGGTTCAAATCCTGTCCCCGCTACTGCGAAAAGCCCGGTTTGCACACAGTGCAAGCCGGGCTTTTTCGTGCTCTGACCTGCCGATTCGCTCAGGTGGTGGTTGCGCTCCGGCGCCCTGGTCGTTTTGCGCCGGAACGGGCGCCCGTCCGGTTGCGGAGCGTGTCCAGGTCCACAGTGGACCTGCTTCCGGATTGGGCCGAACGAGGGGATAACACTAGCCACAATGGACAGATCCCGAGGCCACTGTGGACATACCGCCGAAGAAGTGGGAACGTAGGGGTGTGTCCGAATTGAATGCAACAGCCGCCGCTCTGCTCGGTCTCCTCCACGACGGTCCCGCCACGGGTGGGCAGCTGGTCGCGGGCGCCGACGAGCGCTTCGGCGCCTTCTTCAGTGTCACCCGCAGCCAGGTCTACCGCGAGCTCCCGGCGTTGTCCAAGGAGGGCCTCGTCCGGCTGGGCAAGCAGGGTCCGCGCTCGAGCCAGCAGTACGTGCTCACCGCGGCGGGCAAGAAGGCCTTCAAGACGTGGCTCACGTCCGAGGCCGGCCCCGACCACCTGCGCAGCCCGCTCATCCTGCGGCTCGTGCACGCCGGTTCGCTGACGGCGAAGCAGCGTTCGACGCTGCTCGATGCCGCCCGCAGCACCTACCAGGGCCAGCTCGACGAGGCCAAGGCCGCCACGAAGGGTGCCGACGGCCCGTACGCGAAGGCCGTCGCCGAGTTCGCGCAGGCGCAGGCCAAGGCCGCGCTGAAGCTGCTCGACGCGATCCCGCAGGCCTGACGCCCGCCGCAGCCCACGACCGGTGCGCAACCGGTCGTGGGTTTTGCCGTAACCTTGGACATCGTGAGTGATGAGTTCGATGCGGCCCTCAAGGACCTGTCCGGCAAGCTGACGCAGATCGAGTCGGTGATGGACCTCGATGCGCTGCGTGCGCAGGTCGCGGAGCTCGAGCAGCAGGCGTCCAGCCCCACCCTCTGGGACAACCCGGAGGAGGCGCAGAAGGTCACGAGCCAGCTGTCGCACCGCCAGAGCGAGCTCCGGCGCGTCTCGGAGCTGCGCCAGCGCCTCGACGACATCGGCGTGCTCTACGAGCTGGCCGAGGCCGAGGGTGACGCCGGCAGCGTGCAGGAGGCCGAGGGTGACCTCACGGGCCTCGGCAAGGACATCGACGCGCTCGAGGTCCGCACGCTGCTGTCCGGTGAGTACGACGACCGCAACGCCGTCGTCACCATCCGCGCGGAAGCCGGCGGCGTCGACGCGGCCGACTGGGCCGAGATGCTGCTGCGCATGTACCTGCGCTGGGCCGAGCGCCACGGGTACCCCACCGACGTCTACGACATCTCCTACGCCGAAGAGGCGGGCATCAAGTCGGCGACGTTCAAGGTGAGCGCCTCCTACGCCTACGGCACCCTCTCGGTCGAGCAGGGCACCCACCGGCTGGTGCGGATCTCGCCGTTCGACAACCAGAGCCGGCGCCAGACGTCGTTCGCCCACGTCGAGGTACTGCCGGAGGTCGAGGAGGTCGACCACGTCGACATCCCGGAGAAGGACATCCGAGTCGATGTCTACCGTTCGTCGGGCCCCGGTGGACAGAGCGTGAACACCACCGACTCCGCGGTGCGCATCACGCACATCCCGACGAACATCGTCGTCTCCTGCCAGAACGAGAAGTCGCAGCTGCAGAACAAGGCGGCGGCGATGAAGGTCCTCCAGGCGCGGCTGCTGCAGCGCAAGAAGGAGGAGGAGCGCGCGGAGATGGACGCGCTCAAGGACGGCGGCTCCAGCTGGGGCAACCAGATGCGCAACTACGTGCTGCACCCGTACCAGATGGTCAAGGACTTGCGGACCGAGCACGAGGTCGGCAACCCGAGCGCCGTGCTCGACGGGGAGATCGACGACTTCCTCGAAGCCGGCATCCGCTGGCGCAAGCAGGCCGCGGTCGCCTGATCCACTTTCGACAGACCTGCGAAACCTTCGGACGAGGGGCTTCCGCTACCGCCCGGCGCGGCGAACGCCACGCTCGGCGACGACGGGAGTCCCTCGTCGCATGAGGGCACGGGCAACCCAGGCTTAACGAGAGTCATGGGTAGTATGCCGAACCGTGATCCGGCTCGAAGAGGTTTCCAAGGTCTACAAGACCTCGACCCGTCCCGCTCTCGAACGGGTGTCGGTCGACGTCGGCAAGGGTGAGTTCGTCTTCCTCATCGGCCCGTCGGGTTCCGGGAAGTCGACGTTCCTGCGGCTGCTGCTGCGGGAAGAGGTGCCCACCAAGGGCCGCGTGATGGTGTCCAACTTCGACGTCGCCAAGCTCGCCCGGCGCAGGGTCCCCCGCCTGCGCCAGACGATCGGCTGCGTGTTCCAGGACTTCCGCTTGCTGGCCAACAAGACCGTGGCCGAGAACGTCGCGTTCGCGCTCGAGGTCATCGGCAAGCCGCGCAACACCATCAAGAAGGTCGTGCCGGAGGTGCTCGAGCTCGTGGGTCTGGAGGGCAAGGCCGACCGCCTGCCCAACGAGCTCTCCGGTGGTGAACAGCAGCGCGTGGCGATCGCGCGCGCGTTCGTGAACCGGCCGCTGGTGCTGCTGGCCGACGAGCCGACCGGGAACCTGGACCCGGACACCAGCCAGGACATCATGCTGCTGCTGGAGCGCATCAACCGCACCGGCACCACCGTGCTGATGGCCACCCACGACCACTCCATCGTGGACTCGATGCGGCGCCGGGTCGTCGAGCTGCAGCTCGGCCGCGTGATCCGTGATGACGCCCGCGGGGTGTACGGCATCGGTCGCTGACCCGAGCTGACCCAGCCGCCCGCCCTCCCCGACAGCCCCGACCCAACAAGGGACAAGTACCTGCGATGCGTGCCAGTTTCGTCTTCAGCGAGGTCCTCACCGGTTTGCGCCGGAACGTCACGATGACCATCGCGATGATCCTCACCACGGCAGTCTCCCTCGCCATGCTCGGCGGTGGCCTGCTGGCCGTGCGGACGATCGACAAGATGAAGGCGAACTTCCTCGCCGAGGTCGAGGTGCAGGTCAGCCTCGTCGAGGACATCAGCGCCAACGACAAGAACTGCTCGCAGCCGCTCTGCAGCGGCCTGCGCCAGTCGCTGCAGAGCAACCCGGGTGTCGAGTCGGTCGTGTTCGAGAACCGCGACCAGGCCTACGACCGGTTCAAGAAGATCTTCGCGAGCCAGCCCGAGCTGCTCGAGCTCACCGGCCCGGAAGCGCTGCCGGCGTCGCTGCAGGTCAAGCTGAAGGACCCGGACCGCAGCGCGGCGATCATCGCCGAGTACTCGGGCAAGCCGGGCGTGCGCAAGGTCGACGACCAGAAGAAGTTCCTCGACCGCGTGTTCAACGTGTTCAACGGCATCCGCAACATCGCGTTCGGGATAGCGCTCATCATGGCCATCGCCGCCCTGCTGCTGATCGCGAACACGATCCAGGTGTCCGCGTTCACCCGGCGCACGGAGGTCGGCATCATGCGGCTCGTCGGCGCCACCCGGTGGTACACCCAGCTACCGTTCCTCCTGGAGGCGGTGGTCGCCGGCGTGGTCGGTGCGGTGCTCGGCATCGTCTTCCTGCTGGTCGCCAAGCTCTCCTTCCTCGACTCCGTGCTCACGGGTGAGGTCTTCCCGCAGATCACGACGCTGGAGCTGCTGTTCCCGGTGGCCCCGATCCTGTTGGCGGTGTCGGTGGTCATCTCGGCGATCACGGGTTACGTCACGCTCCGCCTGTACGTCCGCCACTAGCGGGCCGATAAGCACCTGCTCGCGGCCCGGGAATCACGTAGAGTGGTCACATGCCCAAGGAACGTGGTCAGAAGGTCATCGCGTCGAACCGCAAGGCTCGGCACGATTACTCCATCCTGGACACCTACGAAGCAGGACTCGTGCTCCAGGGCACGGAGGTGAAGAGCCTTCGGGCCGGCAAGGCTTCGCTCGTCGACGCGTTCGCGACGGTCGACGACGGCGAGGTGTGGCTGCGCAACGTGCACATCCCGGAGTACACGCAGGGCACGTGGACCAACCACATGCCGCGGCGCACTCGGAAGCTGCTGCTGCACCGGCGGGAGATCGAGCGGCTCATCGGCAAGACCAAGGAAAGCGGTCTCTCGCTCGTGCCGCTGTCGATGTACTTCAAGGACGGCAAGGTCAAGGTCGAGATCGCGCTGGCCAAGGGCAAGAAGGCCTACGACAAGCGCCAGTCGCTGGCCAAGCGCGACGCCGACCGCGACATCAGCCGCGCGATGGGGCGGGCGCTGAAGGGCCGGTTCACGGAGTGACGCCGGGCCCCGCTTCGGACGCCGACGTCGCGCGGTGGACCGCCTCCCTCGGTCTCGACGGGCTCGTCGACATCCACGTGCATTTCCTCCCGAAGCCGGTCATGGACAAGGTCTGGGCCTACTTCGACCGCGCGCAGGAGCACTACGGCACCGAATGGCCCGTGCACTACCGCACGCCGGAGGCCGAACGCGTGCGGACGCTGCGCGAGCTGGGTGTGAAGAAGTTCGCACCGCTCGTCTACCCGCACAAACCGGGCATGGCGGAGTGGCTCACGTCGTGGGTGCTGGAGTTCGCCGAGCAGGTTCCCGAAGCGGTGCCGACGGGCACGTTCTACCCCGAGCCGGCCGCGGCGTCCTCAGTGGACGAGGCCCTGCGGGCGGGTGCGCGGTGCTTCAAAGCCCACGTGCAGGTCGGCGCCTATGACCCGCGCGACGACCTGCTGAAGCCCGTCTGGGGTTCGCTGGCCGACGCGGGCGTGCCGGTTGTCGTCCACTGTGGACACGGCCCGCTTCGGGGCGACTTCACGGGCCTGAACGTGTTCGCCGAGGTCCTCGAGCGGCACCCGGACCTCACGGCTGTGCTGGCCCACGCCGCGATGCCCGAGTTCACGAGCGCGTTCGAACTGATGGCGCGTTTCCCGCGCGTGCACATCGACACCACGATGGTCGGTGTGCCGTTCGCGCAGAAGATGTCACCGCTGCCGGCCGACTGGACGGCGCGCCTCGCCGACTTCGCCGACCGCGTGGTGCTCGGCACGGACTTCCCGAACATCCCGTACTCCTACGCCACGCAGCTGCAGGCGATCGCCGGCTGGGCAACCGACGACCGCCTGGGCGAGCCGTTCCTGCGGGCCGTGCTGCACGACACCCCCGCGAAGCTCCTCAGCGTTTGACCCGCGCCGTCTCGGCCACCGTCACGGCCCGGTCGAGCAGCGGCGTCACGGATACCTGGCGGCCGGCGAGCGCGAACCCGGCGGCGAGCAGCGCGACCCACGGGATCGGGCCGTGGGCGAAGGCGACGCTCAGCGGCTGGAACCCGTGCGCCGCCAAGCCGAGCAGCCCACCGGACGCGAGCAGGCCGGCCAGCACCAGCTGCGGCGTGCGGGCGGTGACCACCACGTCGTCGCGCTGCAGCTCGAAGCGGGCGAACAGCCGCAGCAGCACCAGGAGCACGGCGGCGCAGAGCGCGAACCACGCGGGCGCCATCACGAGCCACAGCACCGAACCGGGCGCGGGCGTCACGTACCCGAGGCCGAGCACCGTCACGCCGGAGACCGCGATCAACGCCGGCATGTGCCACAGGTACACGCTCATGAACCGCGCACCCAGCCAACTCAGCACGGTGCCGAAGTGCGGCCGGGCGGCCAGCGCGGTGAGCTGCGGGCGGAACGCCAGCAGCAGACCCAGCTGACCGACGGCGAGGAACAGCAGCAGCACGGTCGGCGGGCTCATGTTCGACACGGGCGCGCCCGGCATGCCGATCATGCTGGCGGGGTAAGGGCCGAACGCGACCAGCAGCGCCGTCACCCCGAAGCCGGCAGCGGACAGCGCCAGCGCCCCGCGGTGCGTCAGCTCGCCCAGTTTGCCCTCCACGTAGGCGAACCCGAGCTGGTGCACCGCGACCCACACGAACACCGCGTTGACGTACCCGATCAGCCCGAGGTCGGCGAAGCGCGCGACGTCGACGAGCGCGCCGGCCACCGCCATCACCAGCGGCACCTTCAGGCCCCAGCGGCGGTGCGCCGCGACCATCACCGGCGTGAGCAGCACCGTGAGCACGTACACCGAGAGGAACCACAGCAGCTGCGCCGCGATCGAGCTCGCGATCTGCCCGGGCTGCGGCGGAATCCCCAAGCCCTGCAACAGATCCGGCACCACGAGCCAGACGGCGAGCAGCGGAAGCACCGGCACCAGCAGGCGCCGCACGCGCGCCGCGAGCCACGCCCGCGACGATTCGGCTCGGCGCAAGGAGATCAGGTTCGCCGCGCCGCCGGCGAAGAACACGAGTGGCATGACCTGGGAAAGCCACGTCACCGTCCACCAGCCGGGCGTCGCCAGCGCGTTGCCGGTCGCGAGGGTGCCGTGGGAGTAGGAGAGCACCGGCATCACCCAGTGCTGCGTGATCACCGCCAGGATCGCGCCCGCCCTGACCACGTCGAGGAACTTGTCCCGGCCGGGTTTCAAGGCCGCTGTGCTGACCCGCAGCTGGCTCGTCGTCATGCTGTCCAGGCTGGCCGCTCCGGCCTGCGGAAACAGCGGGGTGAGCCGCCGAGTTCGACCTCGGGTTGAGCCCTCGGCCGGTACGGGGGTTGTCCCTACCTCAGGCCGTCGGGCTCCGATTCGGAGTGCGTGGGTTCGGTGTGCGTCGTCGCGCTCACGCGGTACTCCCACCCGTGCTCGGTCAGGCCGAGTTCGTACAACGTCTCGATCTTCGGGCCGCCGTGCAAGTGGATGTGGCGCACGATCGTGCCCGGAACCGGTTCCTGGTCGGTGAGTTCCTGTACCCGGCCGTCGAGCGGGCCGCCGAAGAAGCGCACACTGCGGTCGGTCACCGGGTACTCCTCACCAGACATCCGTCCATCGTAGGTGAGGCTCTCGCGTGCGTGCTGCCGCCAGAACGGGTGACCGTGATCTCGTCAGCGGCCCAGGTACGTCAGAACCGCGCGGACCCGCCGATGTTCCTCCGCGCTCGCTTCGAGGCCGAGCTTGGAAAAGATGTTGCCGATGTGCTTTTCCACGGCGCCGTGCGAAACCACGAGTGAGTTGGCGATCGCCGTGTTGGACAGACCTTGCGCCATCAGGCCGAGCACTTCCGATTCGCGCGCGGTGAGCGAGTCGAGCGGGTTGCGGCGCCCGCGTGCCATCAACTGCGCGATCACGTCCGGGTCGATCGCCGTCCCGCCGTTCGCGACACGGCGCACGGCGTCGAGGAATTCCGCGACGTCGGCGACGCGCTCCTTGAGCAGGTAGCCGACGCCGCCGGCCCCACCGGAGAGCAGCTCTACTGCGTAGCTCTCCTCGACGTACTGCGAAAGAACCAACACGGGCAGGCCGGGGACGGCCTGGCGCGCGGCGAGCGCAGCGCGCAGACCCTCGTCGGTGAACGTCGGCGGCATCCGCACGTCGACGATCGCGAGGTCGGGCCGGTGCTCGGTGACCGCGCCGAGCAGGTCGTCACCGTTGTCGACGGCGGCGGCGGTTTCGATGCCCTCGTCGGCGAGCAGGCGCGTGACCCCTGCCCGCAGCAGCACGGCGTCTTCGGCGATAACTACCCGCATCAGGCCCCCCAGGCTCGTGAGTGAAGTCCTCCGGGGCTATTCACTCACGAACGGGTCACCACTGGCACGGCAGGTCCGCCCGGATCACCGTCGGGCCGCCGACCGGACTCACCACGGTGATGACCCCGTCGATCGTCGCCGCGCGGTCGGCCAGGCCGGCGAGCCCGCCGCCCGGGCACACCTCGGCGCCGCCGTGGCCGTTGTCGGTGATCTCGACGATCACGTGAGTCTCGCTGCGCCAGACCTTCACCACGGCCTCCGTGGCGCCGGAGTGCTTGGCGATGTTGGTGAGCGTCTCGCCGACGATGAAGTACGCCGTGGTCTCGACCGCGGCCGGCGGGCGCGGCTCGACGTCGACCCGGACGTCGACGGGGATCGGCGACTTCGCCGCCTGCGCCGACAGTGCCGCGTCGAGGCCGCGGTCGCCGAGCACGGCGGGGTAGATACCGCGGGCGAGGTCGCGCAGCTCGGAGACGGCGAGCTTAGCGTCGGAGTGGGCTTCGTGGATGAGGTCGCGCACGGCGTCGGGGTCGTTGTCGAACTTCGACTTCGCGCGGCCCAGGCTCATCGCGACGGCGACGAGCCGCTGCTGCGCGCCGTCGTGCAGGTCGCGTTCGATGCGGCGGCGTTCGGCTTCCGCCGCGTCGACCCCTCGTGCTCGCGACGCCTGCAGGTGCTCGGCCTTCGCCTCAAGCTTCTTCGTGCGGTTCGGGCCCAGCAGCGAGAGCGCGAGGTTGCCGTGGAGCCAGCCCAGCCACGGTGTCACCCAGATCGCCATCGGCAGCAGCGCGATCGACGCGATCGCGACCGGCAGCTCCGCGACGGCCAGCGGGAACGCGATCATCAGGTAGGCCAGGTCCCGCCACGTCGTCGGGTCGGTGAGGCGGGTGAGCCAGCGGCGCGTCAGCGACTGGCCCTCCAGCGGCAGGCGTTCGACGGGCGTGAGCGGCGTCCGCAGCATCTTGCGCGTCCAGCGGCGTTCGACGTCGCCCGACCAGCGGACGAAGCCGGTGGTGGCGAGCAGGATCGGGAACCCGACCCACACCACGACGGTGCCGACGCCGACCGTCGCGCCGACCACGATGAGCACGAACTGCACGAGCCGGAACACGAAGCTCGTGATCATGTAGACGATCGTGCGCGCCGGGTTCGGCCGGGGATGCTCCGGCAGCTGCTGCTCCGTGGTCATCCGGTCACCGCGCTCATCCCGTCGATCTCCTGCCACGAGCGCTCCATGCGCCGGCGCTGGGAGACGGTGGGCCGCAGCAACGCCACGGCGAGCCCGCCGTGCACCGCCGCCAGCCCCCTGGTCAGCGCCACGGACAAAGCGGCGAACAGCACCCCCAGCGCCGCCCACGGCAGCGCGGCCACCGTCGTGTCAACGGTGAACCACCGCACATCGTATCCCGGGAAGAACCAGGCACCCTCCGGCAGGAAGCGGTAGTAGATCGGCAACGCGACCAGCGCCAGGCTCACGGCCCAGAACGTCACGACCAGCACGAACTCCACCAGCGCCGCCGGGAACAGCAGGACGAAGTAGGCGAGGTCGCGCCAGGTGGCGCCGTCCTTGACCCGGGTCACCCAGCGGGCGCGCTGGCCGCTCGGCGGAAGCGGCAGGTACGGGCTGTCGATGTAGGTGTCGAGCAGCGCGAACACGCGCGCCCGCTCCAGCCGGCCGCCGCCACGGGCGAGCAGCACCAGCAGACCCAGCAGGGGCAGCCCCAGCCACACCACGGCCGTGCCCAGCCCCGCCGAGGACAGGACCGTGATGAGCGTGATGGCGAGGATGCCAAGCGGCAGGTTGAGCAGCAAGTACGCGAGTGATCCACCGAACGGCGGGTTGCGCCTCTTCGCAGCGGACACGGTGACCATGGCGGGGCTCCTTCGCAGGGCGGTTGACCTGCTCAGCTTCGCTCCGGCCCCCGCCCCGGAAGAATGGGGTGCGCGGGCATCTCCGGGGTAGGGCCGGCCCCACCCCGCCGGGAATCAACCCGGTTGCCGTGGGCGTTATGATGAACAAGTTGTGTACCACCTACAAGGGGGTGAACGGTTTCGACTTTGGACGTTGAGTCAGGGGAAGCGTGTCGGTGCAGGCGAGAGACCACCGCAAGCGTCATCGCAAACCAATAAGCGCCAAGGCCAATAGCCAGCGCGACTTCGCTCTTGCTGCCTGAGTAGCGAGCGAGTCTGTCGGCCCGGGTTCGCCTCCGACCCGGTCGCCGGCATCAGCTAGGAGGCTTACCGCCAGTCCCGGCCGCGGGGCCTGGTTGGGAAGCAAACAGCGGCTGGGCCCGTCACTCCAGCTTGTTCACGTGACTGGAGGGGCCGAGTAGAGACAGAGTGGACTGCGCACGGAGAAGCCCTGTCAAGGCGCCAGAGGACCCGGGTTCAATTCCCGGCACCTCCACAAGAATGGCCGGCTCATGCTCACTGGGAGCGTGAGCCGGTTTTCTTGTGTCGGGACTCTTTGTGGGGGCGCGGCCCCCACACCCCGCCCGGGGAGGGGCCCCGGACCCCCATCGCGGTGGGTGCGTTGGTGAGGTCGGTGCCGGTTGGTGAGGGGGGTGGGTCGGTGCCGGTTGGTCAGGGGGTCGGCTGGGTGGGGCGGTGGGTGTCGGTGAGGTCGAGTAGGGCGCGCAGCTCCGCGGTCGGGGGGCGGCGGGATGAGGTGGCCACGGAGAGCGTCCAGTCCGGCACCTGATCGGCGGGCCGCACGGGCCGCGTGCCGGGCGCGTCGCGGGCGGCGAACTCCGGAACGAGGGCCAGGCCGAGGCCGTGACCCACGAAGGCAGCCGTGGAGGCGAGGTCGGCTGATTCCACCGTCACGCGCCGCCGGACGCCGGCGCCGGCGAAGACGGTGTCGGCGAGGTCGCGCAGGCCGGAGCCGAGGGGGAAGTCGACGAAGGGCTCCTCGGCGAGTTCGTGCAGGCGGACCTGTCTGCGCCCGGCCAGCCGGTGGCCGTCGGGCACGAGCAGCACGAGCGGGTATGACGCGAGCGGACGCGCCGTCAGGCCCGCCGGCAGGCGCCGGACCACGGACAGGAACGCGACGTCCAGTTCACCGGCCAGCAGGCTCTGCGCGAGGCCCGCCGAACCGGTCGACGAGAGCCGCAGCCGGATGGCGACGTCCGGCCACTGCGCGTGGAAGGCGCCGACCAGGGCGGGAAAGTCGATCAGCAGCGCGGCGGTGATGGCGCCGACGTCGAGCGTCCCGCTCAGGCCGCCGCAGCTCGCGCGTACGGCGCTTTCCCCGGCGCGCACCGCGGCCAGCGCCGCACGGGCTTCGGGCAGCAGCGCGTGCCCGGCGGCGGTCAGCACGACCCGCTTGCCCGACCGGTCGAACAGGGCCGAGCCGAGCTCCCTCTCCAGCGCGCGCACCGTCGCGGACACCCCGGACTGGACCACGTGCAACCGGGCCGCGGCGCGCGTGAAGCTCTGCTCCTCGGCCACGGTCACGAAGTACTGCAGATGGCGAAGTTCCACGGGCCCCATCATCACAAACGATGCTGACCAATAGCAAAAACCATCACTTTACGTGACTGACCGTCGAGCCAATACTCGAAAGGAGAAAGGAGTTCGCAAAATGACTGTGGTCCCCGCCCCGGAAGCGGTCCCTCGCGGCCGGCTGGAGGTCTCGCACCGAACGGGTTTCTGGTTCGCCGCGGTGGCCTTCACGATCCTCATGGCGTTCGGCACCGCTCCCACCCCGCTGTGGCCGCTGTATGCGGCGCACGACGGCTTCAGCACCACCATGCTCACGGTCGCCTTCGCGATGATGGTGATCGGCGCGAGCGTCGCGTTCGCGTGCTTCGGGCACCTGTCCGATCTGTTCGGCCGCCGCGTCGTGACCGCGTCCTCGCTGGTCGTCGCGATCGTCGCGTCGGTCACGCTCGCGCTGTGGCCGGAGCTGCCGGGCCTGCTGCTGGGCCGCTTCCTCAACGGCATCAGCACCGGGCTCATGGCCTCGACCGCCACCGTCTACCTGCACGACCTCCACGACCACGCCCGGCCGCACCACGCGTCGTCGCCGCTGCCCGCCGTGGTGTCGACCATGGCGACGCTCGGTGGGCTCGCCCTCGGCCCGCTGGTCGCCGGGTGCGTGGCGCAGTGGAGCACCGATCCGCTGCTGATCACACAGGCCGGGTTCGGCTTGGCACTCCTGCTGTGCCTCGGACTCGTGCTCGTCACACCGGAAACGCTCGAACGGCGCACGGGTGCGAAGAGCCGGTTCTCGCTCGTGCACCGCGGGCACCTCGGCTTCAGCGCCGCGTCGGGCGCCGCGTTCTTCTCCTTCGCCATCCTGGGGCTGCTCAGCGCGATGGGCGCGAAGATGCTGCAGGACGAGCTGCACCTCGGTTCGCACTTCATGGCCGGGTTCGCGCCGTTCCTCATGTTCGGCGCGTCAGCGCTGGGGTTGCTGCTGCTGTGGTCGTTCAGCGTGGGGCAGACGCTCGTCACCGGCATGGTCGTGGCGCCGATCGGGCTGGCCCTCGTGGTGGTTTCACTGGTCCACCCGCTGCTGTGGCTGTACCTGCTCGCACTCGTGCTGGCCGGCGCCGGCTGTGGGGCGCTGTTCAAGGGCGGCGTCGGGCGAACGCACTCGGTGGCGGTACCGCACGCGCGCGCCGGTGTGCTGGCCATGTTCTTCGTGATCGCCTACCTCGGCATGGGCCTGCCGCCGATCCTGTTCAGCATCACCCTCGCCTCCGCCGGTCTCGCCGCGGCGATGGCGGTCTTCGCCGTCGTGCTGTCGATCGGCGCGGTGATCGCGGCGACGATCGGTGCGCGCTGGCGCGCGGTCGAGCAGGGCTGATCGGGCGTCCGGAGCAACCACCCTAAATCCGGCTCAAGACGGCTTCCTGTGTGAGCTCACCGGTGGTAAACCTCCCGTCACATGCTCATCGGCGAGCGAACGGCGTGCGCTGCCCCTCGCCGGGAGTCCCGGAAGACCGTCGCAGGTCTGAGAAAGGGAGTGCAATGAGCCGACGTCGAACACTCACCGCCCTGCTGTCCGCGGGGCTGACCGTGGGGCTGGTGGCCGCTGCCGCGCCGGCGGCCTCGGCCCACCCGGGTACCGCGGACAAGCAACCGGTCGCCGAGGGCTACGGCGGGGCGGTCGTGTCGGACACCGTCGAATCCACGCAGGCCGGCATCGACGTCCTGCGCCGGGGCGGGACCGCCGCCGACGCCGCCGTCGCGGTCGCCGCCACACTCGGGGTCACCGACCCGTACGTCGCCGGGCCCGGCGGTGGCGGGTACTTCGTCTACTACGACGCGAAGACCAAGCGGATCTCGACCATCGACGGCCGCGAGACCACGCCGGCGGCGGACAAGCCCGACATGTTCATCGATCCCGCCACCGGGCAGCCGTACGCGTTCGAGACCGCCGTCGAGAGCGGCAAGTCCGTCGGCGTGCCCGGCATGGTCGCCACGTGGCAGCGCGCGCTGCAGAGGTGGGGCAAGTTCAGCCTCGCCGACGACCTGCGGCCCGCCGTGCAGGTCGCGGACCGCGGGTTCGTGGTGAACCAGACGTTCGCCGACCAGACCACCTCGCTCAAGGACAAGCTGTCGCACTTCGCGCCCAGCGCCGCGCTGTTCCTGCCGGGCGGCGAGGCGCCGAAGGTCGGTTCGGTGTTCCGCAACCCGGACCTCGCCGAGACCTACCGCCAGATCAGCCACCAGGGCATCGGGGCGCTCTACGGCGGTTCCGTCGGCCGTGACCTGGTAAAAACGGTGCAGAACCCGCCATTGGCGCAGGGCGCGCCGATCAAGTCGATCCCCGGCCCGATGCAGCTGTCGGACCTGCGGGCCTACGGTGCTCTCGACGGGTCGCCGACGCACGTGAACTACCGCGGTTACGACGTCTACGGCATGGCGCCCTCCTCCAGCGGTGGCATCACGGTGGGGGAATCGCTGAACATCCTGGGCAACTTCGACCTGTCCAAGATGGACCGGGTGCAGGCGCTGCACCACTACCTGGAGGCGAGCCGGCTCGCCTTCGCCGACCGCAACCGCTACATCGGCGACTCCCGCTACGTGAAAGTGCCGCAGCAGCAGCTGCTGTCGAAGCAGTTCGCGGCCACGCGCGCGTGCCAGATCGACCCGGACAAAGCGGGGTTGAGCCCGGTTGCGCCCGGTGACCCGTACTCCACGGGTGGTGGGTGCGAGACGGGCACGGCTGCGTCGTCGGACAGCAACGAGCAGCACACCAACCACTTCGTGGTGAGCGACAAGCAGGGCAACGTCGTGTCGTATACGAACACGATCGAGCAGCTCGCGGGTAGTGGCATCACCGTGTCCGGCCGCGGCTTCCTGCTCAACAACGAGCTCACGGATTTCAACTTCGCGCCGACGCAGGGCACCGCGCCCGACCCCAACCTGCCGGCCCCGGGCAAGCGGCCGCGGTCGAGCATGTCGCCGACGATCGTGCTCAAGGACGGCAAGCCGGTGCTCGCGGTCGGTTCGCCGGGCGGCGCCACGATCATCACGACGGTGCTGCAGGTCCTGGTCAACCGGCTCGACTTCGGGATGGGCCTGCCGGACGCGATCGCCGCGCCGCGCGCTTCGCAGCGCAACGCCAAGACGAGTGACGCGGAGCCGGCGTTCCTCGCGCAGCCGACCACGGCGGGACTGCAGGCGCTGGGCCAGAGCTTCACCAACGTTGGTTCGATCGGCGTCGCGGCCGGGCTCGAATTCGAGCGCGGCGGCAAGATCCTCGCGGCCGGTGAACCCGTCCGCCGGGGCGGTACCTCGGCGATGGTGGTTTCCACGCACCGCTGAGCCGCTCGTTCGACCGGCCCGCTCCGCCGTCCTCGACCAGGGCGGCGGAGCGGGCCGGTTTCGTCGGTCAGGGGGTCTTGCCGCCGATGCGGCCGGTCAGTTCGGCGGCTGCTTCCGCGACGGCCGCGGCGAAGTCCGGGAACGTCTCGCCGCACGGGCCGTCGCCGGCGCTGCCGTCGGGGCTGCCGTTGGGGCAGAGATGGCGCAGCGTCACGGAGATCGACGCCATCGGGCGGGCGCCGTGGTCGAACACCGGGGCCGCGACGGAGGCGAACCCGTCGGTCACGTGGCCGTCCTCGACCGACCAGCCGAGCCGCTGTTCCGCCGCCAGCGTGCGGCGCAGGGCGGCCAGTGAATCGGGTCCGCGGCTGGTCCGCAGCACGAACGAGCCGGCCGTCGGGAACAGCGCGCGGACGTGTGCCGCGGGCAGGTGGCGCAGGATCGCGCGGCCCGACGCGGTGAGCTGCGCCGGCAGGCGGACCCCGACGTCCGTCACGAGGGTTTCGGGGCGGGCGGGGCGTTCCTTGATCAGGTACAGGGATTCGTTGCCGTGCAGCACGCCCAGGTGGGCGGTGTGGCCGACGCGGTCCACGAGCTTGCGCAGGAGCGGGGCGGCCAGCCGTTCGAGCGGGTCGTGCCGCAGGTAGGCCGAGCCGAGCTCGAACGCGGCGATGCCGAGGCCGTAGCGCCGTTCGGCGGGCAGGTGGGCGACGAAGCCCGCGGCGGTGAGCTCGTTGAGCAGGTGGTAGGTCGTCGAGCGCGGCAGGTGCAGGTCGCGGGCCACGGTGGCCGCGGAGACGGGGCCGGCGTGGCGCGCGAGCAGCCGCAGCACGGCGAGGCCGTGGCGGAGCGCGGGAACGTCCGAACTGCTCACCTGGCTCCCTCCCGAGGGTGCACGAGCGGGACACTCGTGCCAGGCACCGACGCCTTCAACCTCGTCTTGTCTTGGATACCAGACACTGCCGCGAACTTCGGCCTCCCGCCGGGGCCGCTGATCGTTGTCCAATGGCTGACATGCCGGAACCAGTGCTCTTGGGCTCGAAGCCGATGACCGCGGCCGAGGTCGTCGGCGTCGTCCGCGGACACACACCCGTCGGGCTCGCCGAGGCGGCCGAGAAGAACCTCGCCGCTACTCGCCAGCACATCGAGGACCTCGCGCACGCGACTTCGCCCACGTACGGCGTCTCCACGGGCTTCGGCGCGCTCGCCACGCGGCACATCCCCGTGGAGAGCCGCACCGCGTTGCAACGCAGCCTGATCCGCTCGCACGCGGCGGGCGCGGGGCCCGCGGTGGAGACCGAGGTCGTCCGCGCGTTGATGCTGCTGCGCCTGCGGACGCTCGCCAGCGGGTACACGGGCGTGCGCCCGGAGACGGCGCAAGCGCTTGCGGCCCTGCTCAACGCGGGGATCACTCCCGTCGTCCACGAGTACGGATCACTCGGCTGCTCGGGTGACCTCGCACCGCTCGCTGCGGTCGCGCTCGCGCTGATGGGCGAGGGCGAGGTCGACCACGACGGCGTACGCAAACCCGCCGCCGAGGCACTGGAGGCGGCCGGCGTCACGCCCGTCGTGCTGGCCGAGAAGGAAGGCCTGGCGCTCACCAACGGCACCGACGGCATGCTCGGCATGCTGCTGCTCGCGGCCGCCGACCTGCACCGGCTGCTGGACATCGCCGACCTCATCGCGGCGATGAGCGTCGAAGCGCTGCTGGGCACCGACCGGGCGTTCGCCGCGGACCTGCAGGCGCTGCGGCCGCATCCCGGGCAGGCGACGAGCGCGGCGCGGATGTTCGCCGCGCTGCAGGGGTCGAAGATCGTGGAGAGCCACCGCGGGCCCGACTGCAACCGCGTGCAAGACGCGTACTCGCTGCGATGCGCTCCGCAGGTCCACGGCGCCGCGCGCGACACGCTCGCTCACGCTGAACTCGTCGCCGACCGCGAGCTGCGGTCCGCTGTGGACAACCCCGTGGTGCTGGCCGACGGGCGGGTCGAGTCCAACGGCAACTTCCACGGCGCACCCGTGGCGTACGTACTGGACTTCCTCGCAGTGCCGGTCGCCGACGTCGCCAGCATGGCCGAGCGGCGCACCGACCGGATGCTCGACAAGGCGCGTTCCCACGGCCTGCCGCCGTTCCTGGCCCACGACCCGGGGGTCGACTCCGGGCACATGATCGCCCAGTACACGCAGGCCGCCGTGGTCAGCGAGCTCAAGCGGCTCGCGGTGCCCGCGTCGGTCGACTCCATCCCGAGCAGCGCGATGCAGGAGGACCACGTCTCCATGGGCTGGTCTGCGGCCCGGAAGCTGCGCAAGGCCGTCGACGGCCTGACGACGGTGCTGGCGATCGAGCTGCTCACCGCCGCCCGTGCGCTCGACTTCCGCGCACCGCTCGAACCTTCGCCGGTCACCGGCGCGGTGCGTGACCTGCTCCGCACGAAGGTCGCGGGCCCCGGCCCCGACCGTCACCTGGCGCCCGAGATCGCGGCTGCCGAAGAACTCGTCCGCTCCGGCGCCGTCCTGGCCGCCGCCCGTCTGGAGGTCTGACAATGTCCCGCACCGTCCGCGCCGCGCGCGGCACGCAGCTGACCGCGAAGTCGTGGCAGACCGAAGCCGCGCTGCGCATGTTCCACAACAACCTCGACCCCGAGGTCGCCGAGCGGCCGGAGGACCTGGTCGTCTACGGCGGTACCGGCAAGGCCGCGCGCAACTGGGCGAGCTTCGACGCGATCACGCGTGAACTGACCACTTTGGACAACGACGAGACGCTGCTCGTCCAGTCGGGCAAGCCGGTCGGGGTGTTCCGCACGCACGAGTGGGCGCCGCGCGTGCTGATCGCGAACTCGAACCTCGTGGGCGACTGGGCGACCTGGCCCGAGTTCCGCCGCTTGGAGCAGCAGGGCCTCACGATGTACGGCCAGATGACGGCCGGTTCGTGGATCTACATCGGCACGCAGGGCATCCTGCAGGGCACCTACGAGACGTTCGCCGCCGTGGCCAAGAAGCGCTTCGGGGGTAACTTGCGCGGCACGCTCACCGTCACCGCCGGACTGGGTGGCATGGGCGGGGCCCAGCCGCTCGCGGTGACGATGAACGACGGGGTGGCCCTGGTCGTCGAGTGCGACCCGCAGCGCGCGCACCGCCGCGTGGAAACGCGTTACCTCGACGAAGTGGCCGACGACCTCGACGACGCGATCCGCCGCGTCACCGCCGCGAAGAAGGAGCGGCGGCCGCTGTCGGTGGCCGTGGTGGGCAACGCCGCGGAGGTGCTCCCGGAGCTGCTGCGCCGCGGCGTCGAGGTGGACATCGTGACCGACCAGACCTCGGCGCACGACCCGCTGTCCTACCTGCCCAAGGGCGTGAGCGTGGACGACTGGCACGACTACGCGGCCAAGAAACCCGACGAGTTCACCGACCGGGCGCGCGAGGCCATGGCCGACCACGTCAACGCCATGCTCGGCTTCCTCGACGCCGGCGCCGAGGTCTTCGACTACGGCAACTCCCTGCGCGGCGAGGCGAAGCTCGGCGGCTGCGAGCGCGCGTTCGACTTCCCGGGCTTCGTGCCCGCCTACCTCCGCCCGCTGTTCTGTGAGGGCAACGGCCCGTTCCGCTGGGCGGCGCTCTCGGGCGACCCCGAGGACATCGCGGCGACCGACCGCGCGATGCTCGAGCTGTTCCCGGAGAACGAGTCGCTGGCGCGCTGGATCAAGCTGGCCGGCGAGCGCGTGGCGTTCCAGGGGCTGCCGGCGCGGATCTGCTGGCTCGGCTACGGCGAACGCCACCTCGCGGGCCTGCGGTTCAACGAGATGGTGGCCCGCGGTGAGCTGAAGGCCCCCGTGGTCATCGGGCGCGACCACCTCGATTCCGGCAGCGTCGCGTCGCCGTACCGCGAGACCGAAGGCATGGCCGATGGCTCCGACGCGATCGCCGACTGGCCGCTGCTCAACGCGCTGGTCAACACCGCGTCGGGCGCGAGCTGGGTGTCGATCCACCACGGCGGCGGCGTCGGCATGGGCCGCTCGATCCACGCGGGCCAGGTGACCGTCGCCGACGGCACGCCGCTGGCCGTGCAGAAGCTCGAGCGGGTGCTGACCAACGATCCGGGCATGGGCGTGATCCGGCACGTGGACGCCGGTTACGACCACGCCACCGAGATCGCCGACGAGCGCGGCGTGCGGATCCCCATGCGGGACAACGCGTGACGGCCTCCGGGCTGCTCGACGAGATCGCCGGCGTCGGGCGCGACGGGAGGCGCGGCGGCTACTCCCGGCACGCGTTCGACGCTCCCGAGCACGACCTGCGCGCGTGGTTCGTCGAACGGGCGGAGCGGCTGGGCCTGGCCGTGGAGACCGATCGCAACGGCAACATGTGGGCCTGGTGGGGCGCACCGGGGCCGGACGCTGTGGTGACCGGCAGCCACCTCGACTCGGTGCCGGGCGGCGGCGCGTTCGACGGGCCGCTCGGCGTGACGAGCGCTCTGGCGGCCGTGGAGGCGTTGCAGGCCAAGGGCTTCCGGCCCGCCAAGCCGTTCGCGGTGGTCGTGTTCGCCGAGGAGGAAGGCGGCCGGTTCGGGGTGCCGTGTCTCGGCTCGCGGCTGCTGACGGGCACCATCACCGCGGACCGGGCGCGGGCGCTGCGCGACCCGGACGGGGTCACGTTCTGGGAGGCGGCCGCGAAGTCCGGTCTCGACGTGGACCGGATCGGCGCGGAGCCCGACCGGCTGGGGCTCATCGGGCGGTTCCTGGAGCTGCACGTGGAGCAGGGCCGAGGGCTGATCGACCTGGGTTCGCCGGTGGCGGTCGGCAGCACGGTGATCGCCCACGGACGGTGGCGGTTCTCCTTCACCGGGCAGGGAAACCACGCCGGCGCGACGCTGATCGCCGACCGCGTGGACCCAATGCTGCCGGCGGCCGAGACCGTGGTCGCCGTGCGGCGGCTGGCGAAGGCGCGACCCGACGCGCGGGCGACCGTCGGCCGGCTGGTGCCGACCCCCGGTGGCACGAACGTCATCGCGTCCACCGTGGACCTGTGGCTCGACGCGCGGGTGCCGGGCACGGTCACGCCTGAGCTGGTCGAGGCCATCACCCAGGCTGCCCGCGCGGCTGCCGAGGCAGAGGGCTGTGAGCTGACCGTCGCGCGCGAGTCGTACTCCGACGACGTCGTATTCGACGAGCGCCTTCGGCGCAACCTGGGGGAATGGCTCGGCGGCGTGCCGGAGCTGCCCACGGGCGCGGGCCACGACGCGGCGATCCTGGCCGGGTTCGTGCCGGCCGGGATGCTGTACGTGCGCAATCCCACGGGCATCAGCCACTCTCCGGAGGAGTTCGCCGAGGCCGGCGACGTGGAGGCCGGCGCGCGGGCGCTGGCCGAGGTGCTGGAACGGCTGGCGGGATGACCACGTACTGGTGCGAACGGGCGTGGCTGCCCGACGGGATCGCGGACGGCGTGCTGGTGCAGGTGCGTGATGGGCTGATCACGTCGGTCACGGCGGGGTCACCCCGGTCCGGTACCGTCCTCGCGGGGCTGACGCTGCCGGGGTTCGCCAACGGCCATTCGCACGCGTTCCACCGTGCGCTGCGGGGCCGGACGCACCACGAGCGTGGCACGTTCTGGACGTGGCGCGAGCGCATGTACTCGCTCGCCGCACGGCTGGACCCGGACGCCTACTACCGGCTCGCGCGGGGCGTCTACGCGGAGATGGTGCTCGCCGGCTACACCAGCGTCGGCGAGTTCCACTACCTGCACCACGCGCCGGGCGGACGGCCGTACGCCTCGCCCAACGCGATGGGCGAAGCGTTGCGCGAGGCCGCGCGCGAAGCCGGCCTTCGACTGACGTTGCTAGACACGTGTTACCTCGCGGGCGGCATCGGTGTGCCGCCGGACGAGGTGCAGCAGCGGTTTTCCGACGGTTCGGCGCAGCAGTGGGCTACGCGGGTTGCGGCGCTGGCGGAGGACGAGTTGTTCCGCGTCGGCGGGGCGATCCATTCCGTGCGCGCGGTGCCGGGTGCCGACCTGCCGACGGTCGACGCGGCGGTGCCGGCCGGGCGGCCGCTGCACATCCACCTGTCCGAGCAGCGGGCGGAGAACGAGCAGTGCGAGGCGGCCTACGGCTGCACGCCGACTGTTCTGCTGCAGCACCACGGCGTGCTGGGTGAACGGCTGGTCGCGGTGCACGCGACGCACCTGACCGACCAGGACGTCAAGTGGCTCGGCGACGCGCGGGCGGCCGCGTGCTTCTGCCCGACGACCGAACGCGACCTCGGCGACGGCATCGGGCCCGCGCGGCAGCTGCTCGACGCGGGTGTGCGGCTCGGCGTCGGCAGCGACAGCAACGCCGTGGTCGACGCCTTCGAGGAAACCCGCGCGCTGGAGCTCGACGACCGGCTGGCGAGCGAGGAACGCGGCCGGTTCACGGCCGGGGAGCTGCTCGCGGCGGGCACGGACCACGCGTCCGTCGGGTGGCCGGAGGTGGGGCGGCTGGCGGTCGGCGCCGGGGCGGACCTGGTGACAGTGGCGCTGGATTCCGTGCGCACGGCGGGGATCGAGCCGTCGGGGGTGGTGTTCGCCGCCGGGGCCGCGGACGTGCGGCACGTGGTCGTCGCGGGCCGGGACGTGGTGCGCGAGGGCTGTCACGTGCTCGTGGAGCGACCGGAAACCGTACTGGCCGAGGAGATCGAGGCGCTGTGGCAGTTCTGATCACGGGAATCGGTGAGCTCACCACCAACGACGCCGAACTGGGCAAGCTGTCCGACGCGGCGCTGGTGCTCGACGACGGCGTCGTCGCGTGGGCCGGGCCGGCCGCGAAGGCGCCGGCCGCGGACGAGCGGGTGGATGTCGAGGGGCGGGCCGTGCTGCCGGGGTGGGTGGACAGCCACACGCACCTCGTGTTCGCGGGCGACCGCACGGCGGAGTTCGAAGCGCGCATGGCCGGAAAGCCCTACACCGCGGGCGGAATCGCCGTCACGGTCGGGGCGACGCGGGAAGCGTCCGACGAGCAGCTGGCGGCGAACCTGCGCCGGCACGTCGAGGAGGCGGCCGCGCAGGGGACGACGTGCCTGGAGACCAAAACCGGGTACGGGCTGACTGTCGAGGACGAGGCTCGTTCGGCGCGGATCGCGGCGGAGGTGGCCGACGAGGTCACCTACCTCGGGGCGCACCTCGTGCCGCCGGGCGCGGACGCGGAGTCCTATGTAGACCTGGTCTGCGGCGAGATGCTGGCCGCGGTGGCGCCGCATGTGCGGTGGGCCGACGTGTTCTGCGAGACGGGCGCGTTCGACGAGGCACAGTCGGCGCGGGTGCTCAAGGCGGCGGCGGAGCGGGGGCTCGGGTTGCGGGTGCACGGCAACCAGCTGGGCGAGGGACCCGGCGTGCGGCTCGCGGTGGAGCTGGGCGCGGCGAGCGTGGATCACTGCACGTACCTCAGTGGCGAGGACGTCGAGGCGCTGGCGGCGTCGGGAACGGTGGCGACCCTGTTGCCCGCGTGCGATCTGTCGACCCGGCAGGCGCTGGCGCCGGCGCGGCGGTTGCTCCAGGCGGGCGCGACGGTCGCGTTGGCCAGCAACGCGAACCCGGGCAGCTCGTACACGACGTCGATGGCGTTCTGCGTGACGACAGCGGTGCTGCAGATGCGGATGACCGTGGACGAGGCCGTGTGGTCGGCCACGGCCGGCGGTGCGCGGGCGTTGCGGCGCGACGACGTCGGCTACCTGCGGCCGGGCGCGCGGGCTGACGTGCACGTGCTGGAGGCGCCTTCGGTGACGCACCTCGCGTACCGGCCCGGGGTGCCGCTCACGCACGCGGTGTGGAGGCGGGGTGAGCGGATGCGCTGACGCGGATCAGCCGGGTGCTGACAGGTGTTCGAGCAGGAGTGGACCGACGCGGCCTGGGCGGGCGGTGCGGCGCTCCGGGCGTGTGGTCGCGTGAGTGGTTGATCGGCGCGGGTTGCGGGCGTCCAGCGCCGTGCTCCATTGTGCGGCTGCTCGGCGCTCGGCGTGGCTGGCCGGTGCTGGTATACGGGCGCCTTGGCGCGGTGCTCCGATGTGGGTCTGTGGCGGTGCGGCGTGGCGTCCGGTGCGTGGCAGCGCGGGCGGGTTGGTCCGCTGCTCTGGGCTGCTGGCTGGTGTGTGTTCTTGGCGGGCGGCGCGGTACTCCGGTGTGGCTGTGCGGTCGGCTGGTCCGGTGCTGTGCGGCGCCGGCTGGTGCGGGTATGCGGGCGGCCCGTGCGGCGGTTCGCTGAGTGGCCGCCCGGGCGGGCCGTGCGGCGGTCCGTTGGTGGCCACGCGGGCGGTTGGTCCGGCATGTTGTGGGGTCGGCCGGCGCCGTGCCGCGGCGTGTGGTGCGGAGGCCCGCCAGCTGGAGGTGCGGGCGCCTGGCACGGCCCTACGGCGTTCGGCTGTCCGGGCGGCGCGTGCGGCGGACCGTGGACGCGAGGCCGGCCAACGCGATGAGGGCGCAGAGCCACGCGAACCAGTCGCCGAAGCGGGTGTAGGGGGTGCGGCCGGAGCCGAGGGGGACGTCGGCGAAGGCGGTGGCCATCGGGGTCCGACCGGTGCGGGTCTGGGCGAGGATGTGGCCGGTGCCGTCGCTGAGGGTGGGGGCGCCGCGGGCGGCGCTCCAGGCCACCGCGGTGCCGCTCTCGACGCCGCGGAGCAGGGCGGTGCGGCTGTGCTGCCAGCCATCGGCGTCTTCGTCGGAGGCGGGAATGAGGAGCAGGCCTGTGCCGGCGCGTCCGTAGTCGAGGGTGGGGGAGGGGCCGTTGACGTCCATGCAGACCTCGAGGCCGATCGGCCGCCCGGTGAGGTAAGGGAGGTCGTGGCCGGATGTGATGGGGGAGGAGCCGTTGCGCCACTTGTGGTATTCGACGACCGGGCCCGCCGGGGGCACGTCGAGTGCGGTGTTGTAGGTGTGCTGCGGGTCCTCGACGATCGCGCCGGTGACGATGTGCAGGTTCTTGGTGCGGGCGACCTCCGCGAGGGGACTGGTCAGGTTCGCCAGCCGCGCTCGGTCGGTGCCGAAGGCGCCCTCGGGGAGCACGGCGATGCGGACGTCGGGTGGAAGCGCGTGAAGCGCGTCCACATAGGACCGGAGCACGCGCTGCCCGGCGGGAGTGCCCGGGTCCGGTGCCCAGTTCGGCTCGCTGCGCGCGACGACGGCGACGCGCACGTGGTCCGTCGCGGCGGCCGGCGGCTGCGCGCCCCAGGCGAGGGTTCCGGCGACGGCCGCCGCCGTCACCGCGGTGATGCCGGCGCGCGCGGCCAAGCAGACTCCGGGCGCCAGCGCCGCCGCGAGCGCGGCCGGGGCCAGCAGCACGAGGTACTCGACGCCCCACCCACCGGTCACGGACGCCACGCGCAGGACGGCAGGCTCGTCACCCTGGCTCGTCACGAACGTTCCCATCACTCCGAACGGGTTCATCACCGCGACGACGTACAGCGCGGCCGTCCACAGCGCGGGCGTCGCCACGGCGGCGAGCACAGGCCGCCCGACGCGCACGAGTCGCCGGAACAGCGCCACCGCCGCCGCGAACAACACCGGCGACCCCACCAAGATCGCCACTGCCGCAGGCAAGGGGATCGACTGCGAGTGCAGGAAGTAGCTCCAACTCCCCGCGCTGCCACCGAAGTACGCGAGGAACGCGGTCGTGGCCGCCGCCCCCGCCCCCACTCTCGGCGCCACCACCAACACCGGGAACGGCGCGACCCACGCCAGCACCGCCACGGGCTCGAACCCCAACCCGAAGTGCACCAGCACCCCGGACACCACCGCGACGACCAGAGCCCACCCCCAACCACGGCCCCGACCGGCGCCCGCCGGCGCACCCGGACGCCGCTTCCCGCCACTACCGGCGGCGGGAAGCGGGTTCGTGGCGCTGCCGTCGCCGCGCGGGCCGGTGTCCGCCGTTTTACCTGAAGGTCGAAGTGCATCCTTTGCGCTTCGTCTCGTGAGGGTCAGCGGATCGCTTGCACCGGATGCGGGCGCGTGACCGGCCCGCGGATTCCCGCCGTCGCCGTCGCCTGGTTGGTCGGCGTCCGCCGCTTCATCTGAAGGTCGAGGTGCGTCGGCTGTGCTGCTTCGTTTTGTGGGGGTGGGTGGATCGCTTCGGCCGATTGCGCGTGGGTGCCCGGCGTGTGGGTTCGTGGCGTTGCCGTCGCCGCGCGGGCCGGTGTCGGCTGTTTTGCGCGAAGGTCGAGGTGCGTCGCCTGTGCTGCTTCGTGTAGTGGTGGTGGGTGGATCGATTGCGGGTGGGTGTCCGGCGCGCGGGTTCGTGGCGCTGCCGTCGCCGCGCGGGCCGGTGTCCGCTGTTTTACCTGAAGGTCGAGGTGCATCCCCTGCGCTTCGTCTCGTGAGGGTCGGTGGACCGCTTCCGCCAATGGTGAGTGCGTGTCCGGCCCGCGGATTCCCGCCGTTGCTGTCGCTTCGCGGGCCGGTGTCGGCCGTTTCGACCGAAGGTCGAAGTGTGTCGGCTGTGCTGCTTCGTCTTGTGGTGGTGGGTGGATTGCTTCGGCCGATTGCGCGTGGGTGCCAGGCGTGTGGGTTCGCGGCGTTGCCGTCGCCGCGCGGGCCGGTGTCCGCCGTTTCACCTGAAGGTCGAAGTGTGTCGCCTGTGCTGCTTCGCCTTGTCACGGTGGGTGGATCGCTTGCGGCGATTGCGGGTGCGTGTCCGGCCCGCGGATTCGCGCCGTTGTCGTCGCCTTGCGGGCCGGAGGCGGCAACGCCCGAGGTTCTATCCGAAGGTCGAAGTGCATCGTCTGCGCTGCTTTGTCTCGTGAGGGCGGGAGGGCCACTCGCGCCGGGGGCGGGCGCGTGACCGGCGCGCGGGTTTCCGGCGCCGTCGTCGCTTTGCGGGTCGGAGGCGGCAACGCCCGCCATTTCGTCCGAAGGCCCAGGCGCCTCCATGGCGCTGTCTTCTCTCGAGAGGATGGGTAGACGGCTTCCGCCGGAGGTGGGTGCGTGACCGGCAAGCCGGTTTCCGCCGCCCGCGAACGCGGTCGTCGCGGAATTCGGTTCCGGGGCGCCGGATTCCGCGCCAAAGCTGAGAATCCCGCCGGTCTCCGGCGGAGAGCCGGCGCCGCGAGGGTGGTACGGACCGGTCATCACGGGGCCCCTTTCACTGCGGAAAGCCCCACCGTCGCAGGGAAAGCGGGAAAGGGCACTGGGCTGAGCCGCCGTGTTCGGGGTGGGGCCGGCCCTACCGTGACGGTGCGAATGCACTAAACAAAGCGAAACGGGCAAATCGGAAATGAGCCCCCGTGCCAACGGTTCGCTGATCACCAGGTGAACGCGGGAAAAGGGTCTGCCCATCAGTTCCCTCGTTCACTCAGAGTTCAAGCACTGGCCATTGCGACGAGATCAGCGCTCCCTCGGTTGATCGGTAGCGTCAAAATGGCACGACCACCGAGCTGGAGAAAGCCCATGGACTTTTCCTTGATCGTCCTGGTGGTGATCGTCGCGGCGCTTGCCTTCGACTTCACCAACGGGTTCCACGACACGGCCAACGCGATGGCCACCTCGATCGCGACGGGAGCCCTCAAACCGAGAATCGCCGTCGCCATTTCGGCCGTGCTGAACCTCGTCGGGGCTTTTCTGTCGATCGAGGTCGCGAAGACGATTTCCGGTGGCATCGTGGATGACACGAAGGTGACGCCGGTGGTGATCTTCGCCGGGCTCGTCGGCGCGATCATCTGGAACCTCGTCACGTGGCTCGTCGGGCTGCCGTCGAGTTCTTCGCACGCGCTGTTCGGCGGTCTGATCGGCGCGACGTGGATCGCGTCGGGCGCGGACGCCGTGCACTTCGGCAAGGTCGTCGAGAAGGTGCTGATCCCCGCGGTCGCTTCGCCGATCGTCGCCGGGCTAGTGGCGCTCGTCGGCACGTTCCTCACCTACCGGATCACTGCGACGGCGAAGGACGGCGTCGTCCGCAGCAGCTTCAAGACCGGCCAGGTCCTCTCGGCCAGCCTCGTGTCGCTCGCGCACGGCACCAACGACGCGCAGAAGACCATGGGTGTCATCACCCTCACGCTCATCGCCGGCGGCACGCTCGCGCCCGGCTCGAACCCGCCGCTGTGGGTCATCATCGCCTGCGGCCTGGCGATCGCGCTCGGCACCTACCTCGGCGGCTGGCGCATCATCCAGACGATGGGCAAGAAGCTCACCGAAATCCAGACGCCGCAAGGCTTCGCGGCCGAGACGAGCTCCGCGGCCGTGATCCTCGCGTCGTCGCACCTGGGCTTCGCGCTCTCGACCACCCACGTCACCTCGGGCGGCATCATCGGTTCCGGTCTCGGCCGCAAGCTCGCCGAGGTCCGCTGGGGCATCGCGGGCAAGATGGTCATCGCGTGGGTGCTCACGCTGCCGGCCGCCGCGATCGTGGGCGCCGTCGCCGCGGCGATCTCGACGCGCGGCAGCTGGGGCACGATCCTCGTCGGCGGCGTCGGTGTGCTCGTGGCGCTGGGCATCTGGCTCACCTCGCGCCGCAACCCGGTGACCGCCACGAACATCAACGACGAGCCCGAAGCCGCGAAGCCGGCTCCGGTCGCGGCCTGAGGGAGCGGGACATGGACATCGACTGGGGCTCTCTGGGGCTGGTCTTCGTCGTCGCCCTCGGCGCGGCGGTGGTGCTGACGGTGCTGTTCGCCTACGGCGTCCGCGGCCTCGCGGGCCGCGAGGTGGCCCGCGAGCGCGGCGGCAGCGGCGTCGTGCAGCTGACGGGTTCCATCGTGTGCTTCGCCGTGTGCGCGGCGGTGGTCGGCTACGGGATCTACTTGATTGTCGCCTGAGCGCGCGAGCGCAGTTCGCCAGGAAGCTCGTCGAGCAGCGGGAGCACCGCTTCTCGGCGAGCTTTTCCCAGATGCGCCAGCACGTCGAGCGCCGGCTCCCACAACGACTCGTCGGCGCCGGCCGCGCGGATCAGCCGCGGCAGCCGGCCGGCGGGCAGCAGCCCCAGCACGTGGTCGATGCGGCTCTTGTCGTCGAGCACGTACGCGGTCCGCAGCAGCGCGGCATCGTCCAGCACGTCGAGGCTGCGCCGCACAGTCGGGTCCGGCAGGTGCCCGACGAACCGGCCGAGCGTGATCCAGTCCTCCCGCCGCGTGAGCTCGCCGGCCACCGCGACCACCGTGTCGATCGGGATGCGCGTGATGATCGACGTCGCGCGCCGCGGGTCCAGCTCCGCGGCCACCGAGGCGAGGAATTTCGGCGGCAGCCGCTTCGCGACGTCGACCCCGCGTGAGACGTCGACCAGCCCGGCGATCCGCGCGCACAACAGCGGGCCGAACACCTTCTCGGCGATCTTCGCGACCACCGGCGCGGGCAGCAGGCGGCTGGCCAGCGCCATGCGTTCGAGCACCACGAGGTTCGCGTCGAACAGCGTGGTCGTGACCTGTTCGCGGAACAGCTGCAGGTCGGCCGGGTCCACGTCGCCCAGGTAGGCCAGCCGCGCCGGTTCGACGTCGAGCACGCGCGCGAGCTTGAGGATCTCCGGGTTCACAGGCCCACCGCTTTGCGGACGGCGCCGCGCAGCAGCGCGGGCACGTACTTCAGGCCTTCCTCACCCGCTCGCGCGAGGGCCTTGGCCTGCCGGTGCCGCGCGTCGCGCAGGGCGGCGGCGAGGTCGCGCCGGGCGTCCTCGGGCAGGGCTTCGATGCCCTCGGGCAGCGGGCCGCCGAGCTGCTCGGCGAGTGTGCGCTCAGCCATGGTCAGCCATTTTGCCCCAGGCCTTGACTTTCGACAGTGGTGGCCGCCACGCGGGCCCTTGTAGCGTCAGCGGCATGAAGGGGGTGGCCAGACGCAGGTGGCGCGTGGTGCTCGACGTCCTGCTCTGGATCTTCCTGTGCCTGGTCGTGGGGATCGACGCGTCGAACAACCCCGACCACTGGGAGCTGATCTTCGGCTTCGTCGCCGTGACGGTCGCGGTCGCGGCGAGCCGCAGGCTGCCGGCGGTCTCGCTGGTCGTGACCATGTGCACGGCCGTGGTGGTGGCGTTCGGCTGGGGCGGGCGCGTGGCCGTGTGGGAGGTCTTCCTCATGGTCATCGTGGGGTACCTCACCGGGCTGCGGCTGACGCAGGTGCGCGTGGCTTTGCTCGCGGGCACGGGCATCGCGCTGGCCGGTCTGCCGGTGGCGCTGCTGCTGCCGTCGGCGGGGTTCGGGGCGTGGGGGGCGATGCTCGGGGTGCTCGCGTTCGCGGCGGTGGCGCCGTGGCTGCTCGGCCGGCACGTCCGGCTGCGGCGGGAGCTGGCCCGGGCCGGCTGGCGGCGGGCGGAGGAGATGGAGAGCCGCCAGCGGCTCGTCGCTGACCAGGCGCGGCTGCGCGAGCGCGCGCGGATCGCCAGCGACATGCACGATTCGCTGGGCCACGAGCTGAGCCTGATCGCCGTGCGCGCGGCGGCGCTCGAGGTGGCCGGTGGCCTGGACGACGTCCAGCGCGCCGCGGCTTCTGAGCTGAGGGAGAGCGCGGCGACGGCGACCGAGCGCCTGCGCGAGATCATCGGCGTGCTGCGCGAGGACGCGGCGCCCGTCGAGCCCGTGCAGGGTGACCTGGGAGAGCTGATCGGGCGGGCGCGAGCGTCGGGGCTGCTGATCGAGTCGCAGGTGGCCGGTCTCGCGGCGGCGCCGCCGATGGTCGCGCGGGCGGCGTACCGCGTGCTGCAGGAAGCGCTGACGAACGTCGCCAAGCACGCGCCCGGTGCGGCGGTGACCGTGCGGGTGCTGAGCTCTCCCAAAGCCACTGAGCTGCGCGTGGTCAACGCGCCGCCGCCCGCGGGCCCGTTGCCGGGCACGTCGGGCCGCCGCGGGCTGATCGGGCTACGTGAGCGCGTCCGGCTGGTCGGCGGGACGCTGCGGGCCGGGCCCGACGCGCGGGGCGGCTTCGAGCTCG
The DNA here is from genome assembly GCF_016889705.1 of Amycolatopsis sp. FDAARGOS 1241. Taxonomy (NCBI): domain Bacteria; kingdom Bacillati; phylum Actinomycetota; class Actinomycetes; order Pseudonocardiales; family Pseudonocardiaceae; genus Amycolatopsis; species Amycolatopsis sp. FDAARGOS 1241. The sequence continues at coordinate 7,771,336 of NZ_CP069526.1, read as the reverse complement.
TGGCGACGCTGCCGCACGACGCGGCGCCGGTGCCCGAGGACGAGTCCGGCACCGACGAGATGGGGCAGTCGGAGTCGGCGCGCGAGCTGGAACTGGTGCGCCGCGACGTGCGGCGCAGCCTGGTGCAGGCCATCGTGATCCCGCTGGCGCTGTTCGGCGTGGTCATCGGTGGCAGCGGGGTGGCGTTCCTGTTGCAGTGGTACGGCTCGGAGGTGTCGATGGGGGTCTACGAGCAGATCGAGGTGGGGGACACGCGGCAGGCGATTGCTCCGCTCCTGCCTTCGCAGCAACGGCTCGCGAAACCGTCGAACGGTGAGCCGCCGCGGCCGGCGGGGACCGCGTGCGAGTACTACGGGACGTCGAGCAGCTGGTGGAACGTGCGGTATGCGGCCATCCGGCTGTGCTTCGCGGGCGACCGGCTCGTGACCAAGGACATCTACAGCGAGGCCGAACAACCGTGATCCGCTTGCTGCTGGCCGACGACGAGACGATGATCCGCGCGGGCGTCGCGGCGATCCTGGCTTCCGACAAGAACCTCTCGGTGGTCGCCGAAGCCGGCGACGGCCGCGAGGCCGTGGAGCAGGCCCTGGCCACCCGCCCGGACGTCGCGCTGCTCGACATCCGCATGCCCGGGCTCGATGGCCTCGCCGCGGCGGAGGAGATCCGCCGACTGCTGCCCGACACGGGCGTGATCATGCTGACGACCTTCGGCGAGGACGCCTACATCGAACGCGCCCTGGGCCTCGGCGCCAGCGGCTTCCTCCTCAAGGCCGGCGACCCGCGAGAGCTGCTGTCCGGCATCCACGCCGTCGCCGACGGGGCCGCGTTCCTGTCGCCGAAGGTCGCCTCGCGCGTCATCGCCCGCCTGTCCGGCAGCCGCCTGTCGCGGGGCGCGGCGGCCCGGGAACGCGTCGCCGCCCTGACGGCCCGCGAACGCGAGGTGCTGACCCTGCTCGCCGCCGGACTGTCCAATGCGGACATCGCGAGCCGCATGTTCGTGGTCGAGGGCACGGTCAAGGCCCACGTCAGCACGATCCTCACGCGCCTGGGCGCGCGCAACCGCGTGCAGGCCGCGATCACGGCGTACGAGGCCGGGCTGGTCGGGGGAGACGAGGCGGCGTCCAGCCGTTGATCCAGCTCTCCGCGTGGGACATCGCGGACGCGGGGGCCAGCCGGAGCACCGCGGTGCGCAGGGCGCGCCCGAGGGGGTTGCGCAGCAGCGGGCCGGCGGATCCGGCGCGGATCGATGCGTGCCAGACGCGCTGGCTGCGCGGGCGGCGTTCCGCGTCGTAGCGGCGCAGGCCTTCGGTGACGTCGTCCGTCGAGGACAGCGCGGCGGCGAGGACGACGGCGTCTTCGAGAGCCATGCAGCCGCCCTGGCCGAGGTACGGGGGCATGGCGTGCGCGGCGTCGCCGAGGAGGACGAGGCGGCCGGAGACGTAGGAGGGCAGCCGGGCGGCCAGCTGGTACAGGTCGTGGTGCAGGATCTCCGGCGTCGCGCAGATCAGCGTCGGAACCGGGGCGTGCCAGTCGCCGTAGCGGTCGAGCAGGTAGGCGCGCACGTCGTCGTGACGGATGCCTTCCGGGCGCGCTTCGGCCACCCACCAGTACGCGCGGCCGTCGTGCAGGGGCAGGACGCCGACCTCCGTCCCGCGGCCCCACGTGGTGCTCAGTCGGGTCCCGGGCAGTTCGGCGACGCCGCGGAACGCGGTGCCGCGGCTGTAGGCCAAGCGCGCCTGCGGGTGGAGCGACGCGCGGACTGGGCTGTGGACGCCGTCGGCCGCGACGACCAGGTCGGCGCGGATCGTGCCGGTCGCGTGCCGCACGAGTCCGTCGGAGGAGGCCGAAAGCACGTCGACGCCGGTGTGCAGGCTCGACTCCGGCAGGGCGGCGCGCAACGCGTCGATCAGGTCCGCACGGTGGATCGCGGTGAGCGGGAGACCGTAGCGGCGCACGTACGGGTCCATCGCCCACCGCGCGAGCTCGCGGCCGCGCGGGTCGAGCAGCGCGCCGTCGCGCTGGGGGGCCAGGGGCGCCTCGACGCCCAGCTCGGCGAGCGCCCGCTGCGCGTTGGGCCAGATCGAGATCCCGGCGCCGATGCCCGTGAACTCCGAAGCGCGTTCGTACACCGTCACTTGCCAGCCGGTGCGGTGCAGCCCGACCGCCGCGCTCAGTCCTCCGATGCCACCGCCGATCACGACGACGTGCCGTTGCTCCATGACCGCCTCCTCTACGCCTGTAGAGGACTCTACACCTGTAGAGTGAGATTGTGGACAGGATTTCGGTGCTCGGTGACGCCGCGATCGAGGTGATCGCCGCCGAGGGCATGCGCGGGCTCACCCACCGGGCCGTCGACCGCGCCGCGGGCCTGCCCGCGGGTTCGACCTCGTACTACGCGCGCACGCGGCGCGCGTTGCTGGAACTCGCGATGGCGCGGATGGTCGAGCTCGACGAAGCCGTCATCGACGCGTGCGCGAAGGACCTCGCCGACGTCCTCGCCGCGACGGTCCACGCGGCCATCACCGTCGGCCGCAGCCGGATGCTGGCGCGCTACGAGTTCGCGCTCGAGGCCACGCGCCGCCCCGAGTTGCGCGCGGCTTACGACGAGGGCGGCCGCACCATTCGCGACCGCTGCGTCGAACTGCTCGCCGCCGCGGGCTCACCGCAGCCCGAACGGCACACGCGCGTGTTGCTCAACTGGCTCGACGGCTCGATCTTCTACGCCCTCGCCGGCGCCGGGTCGACAAATCCACCCGATCGGATGGAGCTCGCCGACGGGGCCCGGGCCGTGCTCAAGGGCCTCGGTCTCCCCCTCACGCGGTGAAGGGGAGGCCGGAAACCTTCAGGCGTCGCGCTTCTTCAGCACCGAAGTCCCGAGCAGCAGCCCCGCCGCCGCCCACACCAGGCAGATCAGCACGCCCACGAGCGGCGAGTACGGCGAGTACCCGCCGAGCAGCGGGTTCGCCTCCCCGCCGGGCACCATCCCGTTGAGCCCCGCGAACGCCGGGAAGTAGTTCATGAGCTCGGGCGCCACGTACGCCGAGAGCAGCATCGGCAACGGCAGCAGCAGCACCATCACGACCACGATGGTCCCGGCCGCGCTGCGCAGCGCGAAGCCGATGCCCGCGCACAGCACGCCGAGCAGCGCGAAGTACGCGCCCATGCCCGCCGCCGCGGCGAACCCTTCGCCGAACGTCGTCGTCGCGGCCCCGCTCGGCATCAGCGCCGCCGACAGCAGCATGCCGACCAGTGCCAGCACCACGCCGTACGCGAAGAGCACCGGCACCAGGATCACTGCCTTCGCCAGCGTCACGCGGGAGCGCACCGGTACCCACTGCAGCGTCGAGCGGATGCTGCCGCTCGCGTACTCGCTCGTGACGAACAGCGTCGCCGCTGCGATCACGCAGAACTCGACGAGGTAGATCGAGCCGTTCACCACGATCGAGTGCGGCCCCTGCGGCGGGTCGATTTCGCCGAACCGTTGCGACAGCCCGGAAACCCCGCTGTACAGGAGCATCAGCAGGAAGCCTCCGGACAGGCACCACCACGTCGCCCGCACCGACCAGAACTTCGTCCACTCCGACGCGGCTGCGCCCGCGAGCCCACCACCGGCGCGCACCTGTGTGGTCGTCATGCCGTCACCCCGTATTCCACCGACGAAGCGGTCAGTTCCAGATATGCCTGCTCCAGGGAAGCCGTGCGCTCGCCGAGGCCGTGCAGCCGCACACCCAGCTGGTGCGCGAGGTCCCCGACCTGCGTGACGTCGGCGCCGGTCACGAGCAGCTCGTCGCCGTCGGGCTGCACGGACGCGCCCTGCGCCTGCAGGTGCCGCGCGAGCGTGTCGCGCTCGCGCGGCGCCGGCACGCGCACCGCGACCGAACTGCGCGAGTGGCCGGCGATGAACTCGTCGATCGGCGCGTCGGCCAGGAGTTTGCCCTTGCCGATCACCACGAGGTGGTCGGCCGTCAGCTGCATCTCGCTCATGAGGTGGCTTGACACGAACACCGTGCGGCCCTCCTCGGCGAGCGAGCGCATCAGCTGCCGCACCCAGCGCACGCCGTCGGGGTCGAGGCCGTTGATCGGCTCGTCGAACATCAGCACGCCGGGGTCGCCGAGCAGCGCGCCCGCGATCCCCAGCCGCTGCCCCATGCCGAGCGAGAACTGCCCGGCTCGCTTGCCCGCGACGTCGCTGAGCCCGACGGTGTCGAGCACCGCTTCGACGCGGGCGGTCGGAATTCCGTTGCTGCGAGCCATCGCGGTGAGGTGGCGCGCGGCGCTGCGGCCCGGGTGCAGCGCCCTGGCTTCGAGCAGCGCCCCCACTTCCCGCAGCGGGTGCTTCAGCTCGGCGTACGGTTTGCCGTTCACCAGCACGTCGCCCGCGCTCGGGTGGTCGAGGCCCACCGTCATGCGCATGGTCGTGGACTTGCCCGAGCCGTTCGGCCCGAGAAACCCCGTGACGCTGCCGGGCGCGACGACGCACGTGAGGCCGTCGACCACCGTTTTCTCCCAGTAGCGCTTCGTCAGTCCGCGAAGCGTGATCATGTGCGCTCCCTCGGTCGGATCCCTGGGCACCGAGTCTGCGTTCGCGCACCCGCTGCGGACATCGGTCGTCCGGTCGGGCCGACCCCCGACTTTCGACAGGGGTCAACGCTGCCGTCGGGTGGTGTGGCGGGTCGGGGTCGCGGTGGCGGGGTCCTCCGGCCACGGGTGCTTCGGGTAGCGGCCGCGCAGGTCGGCGCGCACGGCGGCGTAGCCGGTGCGCCAGAACGACTCCAGGTCGGCCGTCACGGCGGCGGGCCGGCCTGCGGGGGAGAGCAGGTGCAGGAGCACGGGGACGCGGCCGTCGGCCACCGTCGGCGTGGCGCCCCAGCCGAACGTCTCCTGCAGTTTCACCGCGAGCACGGGCTGGTCCCCGGTGTAGTCCACGCGGTAACGGGAGCCGGACGGGACCTCGAGCCGATCGGGGGCCAGTTCGTCGAGCCGCGCGGCTTCGGGCCACGGCAGCAGCCCGCGCAGGGCAGCGCCGGCGTCCACGTTCGCGAGATCGGCGCGGCGGCGGGCGCGCGACAGATCGAGCCAGCTGTCCACTTCGGACAGCAGGGTGCCGTCGTCGACCGCGGGCCACGGCTCGCCGAGCACTCCGTGCAGGAACGCCAGCCGCTCGCGCAGCCGGCGGCCGTCGTCGGTCCAGCGCAGCAGGCCGAGCCCTTCGGTGCGCAGGCCGGTGACGAGCGCGTCGTGGACGAGTTCCGGTGCCGGCGCACGCAACGGGCGCTCGGCGAGCACGATCGCGCCGAGCCGGCGCACGTGCCGGGCCACCACGTCACCGTCCCACGCGACCTCGTCCACTTCCGACAGCAAGGCGGGCGCCGCACGCACGGCGAGCTTTTCGTCGGCCACGGCGGCGAGCCGGATCGCGCCCTGTGCGCGGCCCGGGTCGCGGGTCGCTTCGCCGACCGCGAGCCATTCGGTCACGCCGATCCCGCTGCCCGCGGGCAGTTCGGCCGCGGTGCCGCCGGCCATGAGGTACACCGGCGCGGTACCGCTGCGCCGCCGCGCGAGCCGCTCGGGGTGGGCCAGCGCGACGATCAGCGCCGCATCGGGTTTTCCGTGCTGCGCCGGCGACTTCACCAGTCCCGTGAGCCGGCGTACCTCGGTTTTCCACCGCCGCGCCGCGTCGTCGGTGCCGCCGCGCAACCGGCGCAGCTCGGCCTCGACGTCGGTGAGCTGCGCGCCGGCGTCGAGCAGCGCCACGACTTCGGCGGCCGCGCGGGCGCCGACGGCTTCGGATCCGTCGAGCAACGCGCGGGCCAGCCTCGGGTGCAGGCCGAGGTCGGCCATGCGCCGCCCGCGCGGGGTCACCGTGCCGTCGGCGTCCGTCGCACCGAGCGTGACCAGCAAGGCGCGGGCGGCCGCGAGCGCGCCCTCACCCGGCGGGTCCCACCACGCCAGGCCGGTGCCGTCCGGAGTGGACCAGCAAGCGAGTTCCAAGGCGAACCGCGCAAGCTCGGCCGTGCGGATCTCGGGCTCGGGGTAGGCGGGCAGCGTCGCCTGCTCGTGCTCCGGCCAGCAGCGGTACGCGCGGCCCGGCGCCTCGCGGCCCGCACGGCCGGCGCGCTGCTCGGCCACGGCCGCGGACACCCGCACGGTCGCCAGCCCAGCCAGGCCGCGGCGGTGGTCGACACGCGGCACCCGCGCGAGCCCGGAGTCCACGACGGCGCGCACGCCCGGGACCGTCAGGCTCGACTCCGCGACGGCCGTCGCCAGCACCACGCGCCGCCGGTCGCGTGGCCGCAGCGCTTCGTCCTGGCGGGCGGCGCTGAGCCGGCCGTGCAGGGGCAGCACGTCGGCCTCGAGCGAACCCAGCAACGAAGTCGTGCGCGCGATTTCTCCGGCGCCGGGCAGGAACGCGAGCACGTCACCGGCTCCTTCGGACAGTGCGACTCGGACCGCTGCCGCCACGCTCTGCTCGACCCGCGCGCCGCGAGCGGGCGCGCGGTAGGTGAGCTCGACGGGGTAGGTGCGGGCGTGCGCGGTCACAACGGGCGCGGCGCCGAGCAGCTGGGCGAGCCGGCCGGACGCTACGGTGGCCGACGTCGCGAGCAGCCGCAGGTCGTCGCGCAAGCCCGCGCGGACGTCCAGCAGCAGCGCCAGCAACAGGTCGGCGTCGAGGTGGCGTTCGTGGCACTCGTCGAGCAGCACGGTCGACACCCCGGTGAGCTCGGGGTCGTTCTGCACGCGCCGCACCAGCAGGCCCGACGTGACGACCTCGATCCGGGTGCGCGCCGACACCTTCCGGTCACCGCGCACCGAGTAGCCGACGGTCTCGCCCACCCGTTCACCCAGCAGGGTGGCCATGCGCGCGGCCGCCGCGCGGGCGGCGAGGCGCCGCGGTTCGGCGACCACGACGCGACCGCCGTCCCGCTCCAGCGCGAGCGGTACGAGCGTCGTCTTGCCGGTGCCGGGCGGCGCGACGAGGACGGCGGTGCCGTGGTCCGCCAGCGCGGCCAGCACGTCGGGCAGGACCGCGCGGACCGGGAGGTCGGGCAGGTTCTCCAGCGCCATCACTGCTCGGTGATCTCCGGCGGTTTCGGCAGCGGGTAGTCCGACGGGCCGATGTTGGCCTGCAGCGACCTGAGCCATGCGCCGCTCGAGACCATCTTGCGGATCGCGTCGTCCACGGCGTGCCGGCCCTCGGTGTCACCCTTGCGCAGGCCGACGCCGTAGCGCTCGGTCGAGAACGGGTGCCCGACCACGCGCAGCAGCTCGGGATCCTGCGCGACGTACCCGGCGAGGATCACCGCGTCGGTGGTCACGGCGTCGACCTGCCCGGCGAGCAGGGCCGTGACGCAGTCGGGGTAGCGCGGGTACTCGACCAGCTGCACGGCCTGCGCGAACTTGTCGCGCACCTGCTGGGCGGGCGTGGAACCGGTCACGGAGCACAGCCGCCGGCCGTTGAGGCTCTCCGGGCCGGTGATGTCCGATGAGGTGAGCCGCACCAGCAGGTCCTGGCCGGTGACGAAGTACGGGCCGGCGAACGACACCTGCTGCTTGCGCTTGTCGGTGATCGAGTACGTGGCGACCACGAGGTCGACGCTGCCCGAGGACAGGTCCGTCTCGCGCGTGGCCGGCGTGGTTTCGTGCCACGTGATGTGGGCCGCGTCCACGCCCAGTTCGTTTGCGACGAACTCGGCGACGTCGACGTCGAAGCCGGTGAACCGGCCGTCGATCGTGCGCTGCGAGAGGCCGGGCGCGTCGAAGCGGATCCCGATCGTGAGGTGGTCACCGTCACGCGCGCGTTTCACGAGCGAATCCGACCGCGTGACCGTGCCCGAACCGCAAGCCACGCACGTGACCAGCAGCAACAGGGCGGCGAACACCGCGCGAGCCCGCATGTCCCCCTCCTGTGCCCGGGTGTTGACAACTCACGAAGTTCTCAGGTCCGGCAGCTAGCCTAGGCGTGTGCGACGACTGTCCCAACCCGTGCTCGACACCATCGGCACGCTGGCCCGGCTCGGGCTCGCGGCCGTGTGGCTCATTTCGGGTGCCATCAAACTGGCTGACCCGGGGCAGACGTTCATCGCCGTGAAGGCTTACGACGTGCTGCCGCAGGAGCTGATTAGGCCGGTCGCCACCGCGCTGCCACTGGTCGAGCTGGTGCTCGGCCTGCTGCTGCTGTTCGGGCTGGCCACGCGCTGGGTCGCGACCGTGGCGCTGGTGCTGCTGGCCGTGCTCGTGGCCGGCATCGCCCAGTCGTGGGCGCGCGGGCTGAGCATCGACTGCGGCTGCTTCGGCGGCGGCGGCCAGGTGGCCGCCGGCCAGACCGCGTACCCGCAGGAGATCTTGCGCGACACCGGGTTCGCCCTGCTGGCCGTCTGGCTGCTGGTGCGCCCGCGCACGCTGTTCTCGGTCGACGGCTGGCTCGGCTGGGGCCGGCAGCGCACGACAGACGACACGAGCGCGGGGCCCGGGAGCTCCGCGCCGCTCGCGAACCGGGCGAGCATCGCTGAAGGGAAAGAGTGACCGTGGGTGAAGCAGCGCGGAAGCGCCAGCGCCAGGCGCAGGCCGCGAAGTCCGTGGCACAGGCGCGGGGCGCCGCGAGCGACCGCAACAAGATCATCGCCGTCGTGGTGGCGGTAGTGGTGGTGGCGGCCGTCGTCATCGGCGGGGTCGTGTGGATCAACTCGAACAAGAACTCGACCGAGGGGTCGGCCATCGCGGCGAGCACGTCGACGACGCTCGGCCCCGGTGTGGTGGAGAAGCTCGACGGCGTGGCCGTCTCCGTCGGCAAGCCCGGCGCCCCGAAGACGGTCGACATCTACGCCGACTTCCTCTGCCCGTACTGCAAGCAGCTGCAGGACACCTACGGCGCGAAGATCGAGCAGGCGGTCAACAACGGCCAGCTGACCGTGCGGTACCACATGGTCACCCTGCTCAACGACCGCTCCGATCCGCCGGGCTACTCGCTCGACTCGGCCAACGCGGCACTGGCGGCCGTCGCGTCGCAGAAGTTCACCGCGTTCCACGACTCGCTGTTCAAGAACCAGCCGGAAGAGGGCGGCCGCGGGTACGACAAGGCGCAGCTGATCAAGCTCGGCCAGGACCTTGGCATCACCGACCCGAAGTTCGCGCAGACCGTGAACGCGGGGACTTACGACGCGCAGATCCAGACGGCGTTCCAGCAGGCGGAGAACGACCCCAACCTGGCCCAGGACTTCCCGGGCGGGCAGCGCGGCTTCGGCACCCCGACCGTCGCGGTCAACGGCAAGGCCATCTCGGCCTCCGGCGACTGGCTGTCGGCCGTGCTGAACGGCACGCAGAGCTGAGCGCCTGATCCGGTAGTTCCTCCGGCCGGGCACGACCCCTCCTGAGTCTCGCGGCTCGGGGCAGGTCGTGCCCGGCCTTTTCGTCGCACCGCGATCCCGGTGACCGGTACCCGGTTTGTCCGCGAGGTCTGGACCACTTACGCGAACTGTGTATTAATTCAAGGCGTGAAGTTTGGTGGCTCGACGAGGAGAAACCGGATGCGCGTCGCTCGTTCGATCACGCTCGGGGTGCTGGCCGCGGCGCTCGTGGTGAGCGCGCACACGCCCGCGCTGGCCGGGAACAGCCCGGCGTACAAGGATCCGCGAAGGCCCGTGACGGTGCGCGTCGCGGATCTGCTGAAGCGCATGAGCCTCGACGACAAGCTCGGGCAGATGATGCAGGCCGAGCGCCTCGGCGTGCAGTCGCCGGCGGACGTGACGAACGCGCGGCTCGGGTCGCTGCTGTCGGGTGGCAGCTCGCAGCCCACCCCGAACACGCCGCAGACCTGGGCCGACATGTACGACGGGTTCCAGAAGGCGGCGCTGGCGACGCCACTGGGCATCCCGCTCATCTACGGCGTCGACGCGGTGCACGGCCACAACGGCGTGTACGGCGCGACCGTGTTCCCGCACAACATCGGGCTCGGCGCGGCACGCGATCCGAAGCTCGTGGAGAAGATCGGGCGCGCCACGGCCGAAGAGGTGTCCGGCACGGGCATCGACTGGGACTTCGCGCCGTGCCTGTGCGTCGCGCGCAACGACCGGTGGGGGCGCACGTACGAGTCGTTCGGCGAGGTGCCGCAGCTGGCCACGGAGATGACGTCGGTCATCACCGGCCTGCAGGGGCGGTCACTCGGCGGGCCCGCGTCGGTGCTGGCGACGGCCAAGCACTACGTGGGCGACGGCGGCACGACCGGCGGCGTCAACGAGGGCAACACGCAGCTCAGCGAGCAGGAACTTCGTCAGATCCACCTGCCGCCGTTCAAGGAGGCGGTGCAGCGCGGCGTCGGCTCGGTGATGGTGAGCTACTCGAGCTGGAACGACGTGAAGCTGCACGCCAACTCCTACCTCATCACCGACGTCCTCAAGAAGGAACTCGGTTTCGACGGCATCGTCGTGTCGGACTACAACGGCGTCGACAAGATCGACGGGCAGACCGGCTTCACGCCCGACGAGGTCGAGGCGTCGATCAACGCCGGCATCGACATGGTGATGGTGCCGTACGAGTGGCAGAAGTTCATCGACACCCTGCGCACCCTTGTGCAGCAGGGCAAGGTGCCGATGTCGCGCATCGACGACGCGAACCGCCGCATCCTCACGAAGAAGTTCCAGCTCGGCCTCTTCGAGCACCCGCTCACCGACCGCCGGTACCTCTCGACCATCGGCAGCAAGGCCCACCGTGACCTGGCGCGCCAGGCCGTGCGGGAATCGCAGGTACTGCTGAAGAACTCGAACGACGTGCTGCCGCTGGCCAAGGGGCACAACAAGATCTTCGTCGCCGGCAAGAGCGCCGACGACATCGGCAATCAGGCCGGCGGCTGGACCGTCGGCTGGCAGGGCACGTCCGGGCCGGTGATCCCGGGCACGACGATCCTGCAGGGCATCGAGAACACGGTGAAGAACTCGTCGACCGTCACGTTCAGCAAGGACGGCAGCGGCATCGACAAGTCGTACGACGTGGCCGTCGCCGTGGTGGGGGAGACGCCGTACGCGGAGACCAAGGGCGACCGGCCGGGGGATATGGGGCTGGACGCCACGGACCTCGCGACGTTGCAGAAGCTGCACGACGCGGGCGTGCCGACGGTGGTCGTGCTCGTGTCAGGCCGGCCGCTGGACATCGCGAAGCAGTTGCCGGACTGGGCCGGACTGATCGAGTCGTGGCTGCCGGGCAGCGAAGGCCAGGGCGTGGCCGACGTGCTCTTCGGCGACTACAACCCGACCGGCAAGCTGCCGGTCACCTGGATGCGCAGCGCCGACCAGCAGCCGATCAACGTCGGTGACGGGAAGCCCGCGTTGTTCCCCTTCGGCTACGGGCTGCGGTACCAGCACCGCGGCTCGTGGTGATCCACCCTTCCTCTCCCTCCCCCCACCCCCGGAAGGATCTGCCATGTCCGCCCCACGACGCCGGTTCGGGCTGGTCGGGAAAGCGCTGGCGTTCTTCGCCGCGTGCCTCGGCCTCGCCTACGGTTCCCCGGCGCTGACGCAGCCCGCCGCGGCGGCCACGCCGTTCAAGGTGCTCGCGTTCTACAGCGGCACGTACGACGCCGCGCACATCAGCTTCGAGAACGAAGCCCGCCCGTGGTTCCAGCAGCAGGCGGCGGCCAACGGTTACACGTTCACGGCCACCACCAACTGGAACCAGCTCACCTCGCTCACGCCCTCACAGGCGCAGGTCGTGATGTTCCTCGACGACCAGCCGCAGTCACAGGCGCAGTTCCAGGGTTTCCAGCGGTACATGGACGCGGGCGGCGCGTTCTTCGGGTTCCACGTGACGGCGTACAACGACAGCTCGTCACCGTCCTATGCGAACTGGTTCCACAACGAATTCCTCGGCACCGGCCGGTTCGTGTCCAACTCGTGGGGCCCGACCGCGGAGACGCTCAAGATCGAGAACCGCACGCACCCGTCGACGGTGAACCTGCCGGCGACGATCCAGTCGTCGGTGAGCGAGTGGTACTCGTGGCAGAACGACCTGCGGCAGAACCCGAACATCTCGATTCTCGCCTCACTCGACCCGTCGACGTTCCCGGTGGGCGACGACCCGTCGCAGACCTGGTACAGCGGGTACTACCCGATCATGTGGACGAACAAGAACTACAAGATGCTGTACGCGAACTTCGGCCACAACAAGATGAACTACGCCACGAACACGGCGCTGTCGTCGACGTTCGCGAGCCCCGACCAGAACCGCTTCGTGCTCGACGGCCTGCGCTGGCTGGGCGGTGCGACCGGTGACGGTGGCACCCCACCGCCGTCCGGCGGGATCTCGCCCACCGCGTGGTACCCCGTGGTGAACGAGGGGAATGGCAAGTGCGTCGACGCGCGCGCCGCCGGGACGGCCAACGGCACGGTGATCCAGCAGTACACCTGCAACGCCACCAACGCCCAGCAGTTCCAGTTCCAGCCGACGAGCGACGGCTACGTCCGGATCAACAACCGCGGCAACGCGGCCGAGGTCATCGACGTGACAGACGTGTCCACTGCGGACAACGCGGGCCTGCAGCTGTGGTCCTACAGCGGCGGCGGCAACCAGCAGTGGCAGCCGGTGTCGGAGGGAAGCGGGTACTACCACTTCGTCGCCCGGCACAGCGGTAAGTGCCTGACGGTGCCGGGTTCGTCCACCGCGGACAGCACACAGCTCGTGCAGGCCACGTGCAACGGCGGCGCGGCGCAGTCGTTCCACGTCGCGTGACCCGCGCAGGGTCGCCTTGACGCGGCGGCGGACCCGGCCCGGGAGGCCGCCTCGGGGCGTTCGCCCTGGGGCGGCCTTCTCGTGCGGTCCGGGGGATCGTGCGAGCCGGGTCTTTCGGCTGGGGTGCTTCGGGGTGGGTGCTTCGGATGGTGCTTCTGGCGGCGGTGCGGGCGGCTCGTCGCGCTGGGGCGCGACGTTGCGCCCGGGGTGGTGCGGAGGGCACCCCGATTTTTATCGTGACGACGGTCTGGGTCACCTTCTCAAGGCTGGAAAGCGTGCCTTGACATGGTGATCCAGACCGCGCGGAAGGCGGGGGTCGGGGTGCACGGCGGGGGCTGGGTCCGGGGTCCGTCGGGTTGTTGGGTGGTGGATCGGGAACGTGGGGCGGGGGCTGGGTGGCGTGGTGGGGTGCGTTGTTGGCGGTGGTTGTCCAGGTGGGCGAGAGTGGGGTGCTGGCGTGGCATGCCGTTGCGTTCCCTGGTCCCGTGTGGATAGTGGCCATGGGCTGAAGATGTGTGTGGCGAGATATCGCGCGTCGCACGATCGATGGGCGAAGAAAAAGGGGCACCTGCCTTGTCGGGCAGGTGCCCCGGTTGTGTGTGGGGCGGGCTCAGTCTCGTTCGATGGTGTGACCCACGACGTCTGGGCCGGGGTGGGCGTGGCCCGAGCCGTCGCGGCGGAGGTCGACCTCCGGGAGTTCGACGGGGTCGCCGTTGCGGGCGGCGCCGGCCGGGCGGGGGCCGATCCAGGCGACGCTGACGGAGGACTCGCCCTTGAGGAAGCGGTGCGCTCGCACGCCGCCGGTGGCGCGGCCCTTCGCGGGGTACTCGCTGAACGGCGTGACCTTCACCGACTGCCCCGTGGCGGTGACGACCAGAGGTTCGCCGTGCTCGTCGTCGTCCGTGCGGACGGCGCCGAAGAACACCGCCGACGCCCCCGCGGACAGGTTGATGCCCGCCATGCCGCCGCCCTTCAGGCCCTGCGGCCGCACCAGCGACGAGGCGTACCGCAGCAGCGAAGCGTCCGACGACACGAACGCCAAGGTCTCGTTGCCGTCCGTCAGCCAGGTGGCGCCGATGATCTCGTCGTCGCCCTTGAGGGTGATGATCTCGAACTCGTCGGATCGCACGGGCCACTCCGGAGCGACCACCTTCACCACCCCGGCGCGCGTGCCGATCGCCAGGCCCGGCGACCCGGCCGCCTGCTCGCCGAGCGGGGCGAGGCCGACCACGCGCTCACCCTTCTCCAGCGGCACCAGCTCGCGCGCCGCCATGCCGCCGCGCAGCGAGACCGTGCCCGCCTGCTCCGGCAGCACCGGCAACGGCAGCACGTCGGTCTTGAACGCGCGGCCGCGGCTGGTCACCAGCAGCACCTGCCCGCGCGCGGTGGTGTGCACCACCGAGGCGACGGCGTCGTGCTTCACGCGGCCGTTGCGCCGCCGCGTCTCCGTCGCCTCCTCCGACTCCGCCGCCGTGCGGGCGATGAGACCGGTGGCCGACAGGATGACCTGGCACGGGTCGTCGGCGACCTCCAGCGGCCCGGACGGCTTGGACGCCGCCAGCACCTCCTTGAGGTCCCCGTCGATCAGCGCGGTGCGGCGCTCGGTCGGGAAGTCCTTCGCGATCTTCGCCAGCTCGCTCGACACGAGCTTCTTCAGCACCGACTCGTCGTCGAGGATCTTCGTCAGCTCCGCGATCTCCTCGCGCAGCCGCTCCTGCTCCGACTCCAGCTCCAGCCGGTCGTACTTGGTCAGCCGGCGCAGCGGCGTGTCCAGGATGTAGGTCGCCTGGACCTCCGAAAGCTTGAAGCGCGTCATCAAGCCGTCCTTCGCGGCCTGCGCGTTTTCGCTCTCGCGGATGAGCTTGATGACCTTGTCGATGTTCAGCAGCGCGATCAGCAGGCCGTCGACCAGGTGCAGCCGCTCTTCACGCTTCCTGCGCCGGTAGCGGGTGCGCCGCGTGACCACGTCGTAGCGGTGCCGCAGGAAGACTTCCAGCAGCTCCTTGAGCCCGAGCGTCTGCGGCTGGCCGTCGACGAGCACCAGGTTGTTGATGCCGAACGACTGCTCCAGCGGCGTCAGCCGGTACAGGTCCGCGAGCAGCGCCTGCGGGTTGACGCCCACCTTGCACTCGATCACCAGCCGCGTGCCGTTCTCGCGGTCGGTGAGGTCCTTGACGTCGGCGATGCCGGTGAGCCGCTTCGACTTGTTGACCTCGTCGGTGATCTTCTCGATCACCTTCTCCGGGCCCACGCCGTAGGGCAGCTCGGTCACGGTGATCGCCTGCCGCCCGCGGCTGCCCTCCAGCGGCCCGGTCTCGACGTTCGCGCGCATCCGCACAACGCCACGGCCCGTCTCGTACGCGCGGCGCACCTCGTCCAGGCCGAGCAGCTTGCCGCCGGTGGGCAGGTCGGGCCCGGGCACGAACTCCATCAGCTTGTCGAGCGTCGCCGTGGGGTGCGTGATCAGCCACCGCGCCGCCGCGATGACCTCGCCGAGGTTGTGCGGGATCATGTTGGTCGCCATACCGACGGCAATGCCGGAGGTGCCGTTGACGAGCAGGTTCGGGTATGCCGCGGGCAGTACCGTCGGCTCTTCGAGGGAACCGTCGTAATTGGGCCGGAAGTCGACCGTGTCTTCTCCCAGCTCCCCGACGAGCAGCATCGCTTCGGGCGACATCCGAGTCTCGGTGTAGCGCGAAGCAGCCGGTCCATCGTCTGGGCTGCCAAAATTTCCATGTCCGTCGATCAACGGCACGTTCAGCGAAAAGTCTTGCGCCAGCCGCACCATCGCGTCGTAGATCGCGACGTCGCCGTGTGGATGGTACTTGCCCATGCAGTTGTGGACGGCGAATCCCTCGACTGTGAACTCGTGGTCGTCAGTGCCGACCTGGATATCGTAGGTGACGTCGGGCGCGACCGGTTCGACCGACACGACTTCCAGGAAGGAGAACCCGTTCAGCGCGTCGAGCCGGTCGGCGAGGGGCGACCCGATCCGCCGCAGCTTGTCGATCCAGCCGTCCTGATAGGCGCGGGCAAGGGGGAACGAGCGGTCGGCCAGCGCCGTGCCGTGGCGATCCTTGCCGTAGCGGACTTTCGCGCCGCTCACTGCCGGCAGCGAAGCACGGAATGCGGTGCCTTCGGTGTCGCGGAACCAGCCGCCGCCGAGGTGCGCGGCCGAGAACTCGGCCATCACGCCCTTGTTGGGCAGCCGGTCGTTGCCCTGCTTGCCGCCGTAGCCGTAGGCGATCTCCGCCAGGTTTTCCAGTGCACTCTTCTTGTAACCGATTTTGGTCCACGGCATCAGGATCCGGGCCAGTGCCGCGGCGTCGGATCCGCTGACCGACAGGCCGAGCAGTGTTTTGTGCCCCTCAGCCTTAGTGTTGGTCCAATGATGACCGTGGATGCCGAGATCCGCAAGCATCGCGTAAACCTGCCGAACGAGCTCTTCGCTCGTGCTGACGTAGACGATCTCCCGGTGGTTCTTGCGGACGTAGCCGTCGCCGTCGAAGATGCCGGCAAGGTAGGGCGCCCACACCGAGCGATCGGCCAGAACGGCTGCCGGGACGGTTTTCCCGTCGCTGAGCGGACTCCCCGCCTCGAGCAGACCATCGTGGCGGGCGAACGTGAGGATGTGCTGATCGCGCCATTCCGCCTTCGCCGCGGCACGCGTTCCCCGGGTCACGCCAACGCCGTTGGCCTGCGCCCACGCGTACACCGCGTCGAGCGGCTCGACGTCGCACATGTGGAGGCGGACGCGGCCGTCGGCCTCGCGGTTGCGGTCCACCGCGAACCCCTCGGCCGTGATCAGGCCGAGGAGATAGGCGTAGAGATCGCCACCCGGTTGGCGCTGTTCCCTGCGTGCGTTGCCGTAGGCGACCGTCCGCAGGCCGGTGAGGTCGCGCGCGGCCGTCCAGGTCAGGGTCGAATCATCAGCCACGGTGCGGAACCGCTGGCCGGGCGTGACGAGCATCGTGTGCCCGTTCGACCAGGTGACCCGGACGAGGTCGGAGGCCGGGTTCTCGTAAACCTCGGTGACCGGAACGGCGGTGCCGCGGCTGTCGAGCACGCGGTCGCCGATCTCGATCTCCTCGATCGGCCGGAGACCGGCCGGCGTGGAGACCAGTGCGCCACGCACGAAGCAGTCGCCGACGACGCGGGAAGACTTCACGTACGCGTGAGTCGGGCGGTAGCCGTTCTCGTTCATCGAGTAGAGGATCCGGCGGTGCACCGGCTTCAGCCCGTCGCGCGCGTCCGGCAGGGCGCGCGAGTGGATGACCGAGTACGCGTACTCCAAGTAGGAGTCTTCGATCTCGGTCTTCAGCGAGTTGTCGAAGACGTTCGCACCGGGGGAGTCGAACGCGCTCGGATCGACCTTGGTGGTGGTGCCCTTGCGGCGTGCCACGGCAGAACTCCTTGGTAGCTACGAAAAAACTCAGACGTCGATGGCTTCGCGGTCGACCCGGTCCGACGAGGCGACGAGCCAGTTCCGCCGGGGCTCGACCTTTTCGCCCATCAGCAGGTCCAGCGCGCCCTCGGCGGCTTCGGCGTCGTCCATGGTGATGCGGCGCACGGAGCGGGTGGCGGGGTTCATGGTGGTTTCCCACAGCTCGTCGGCGTCCATCTCGCCGAGGCCCTTGAACCGCGGCACCGGGGTGACGATGTTCTTGCCCGCCTTCTCCAGCTCGGCGAACTTCTGCTCCATCTCCCGCTGCGTGAAGGTGAAGTGCGTCTCCGGGTTGCGGCCCTTCGTGACGAGCTTGTGCAGGGGTGGCATCGCCGCGTACAGCCGGCCGTCCTCGATCACCGGGCGCATGTACTTCGCGAACAGGGTGATCAGCAGCGTGCGGATGTGCGAGCCGTCGACGTCGGCGTCGGCCATCAGGATCACGCGGCCGTAGCGCATCGTCGACAGGTCGAACGTGCGCCCGGTGCCCGCGCCGAGCACCTGCACGATCGACGCGATCTCGGCGTTCTTCAGCGTGTCGCCGAGCGACGCCTTCTGCACGTTGAGGATCTTGCCGCGCAGCGGCAGCAGCGCCTGGTACTCCGACACGCGCGCCATGCGGGCCGACCCGAGCGCGCTGTCACCCTCGACGAGGAACAGCTCGCTGCGGGAGACCCCGGTGGTGCGGCAGTCGACCAGCTTCGGCGGCATCGCCGCGCCTTCGAGAGCCGTCTTGCGCCGCGCGGCGTCCTTCTGCTGCTTCTGGGTCAGCCGCACGCGCGCGGCGTCGACCACCTTCTGCAGCACGACCTTCGCCTCGGACTTGGTCTTGCGGTCCTCGACCCACGCCTTCACGTGCTTGTCGACGATGCCTTGGAGCACGCGGGTGATGCCGGCCGTGGACAGCTCGTCCTTGGTCTGCGACGTGAACTGCGGTTCGGGCAGCCGCACGTGGATCACGGCGGTCATGCCCTCGAGCACGTCTTCGAGCGTGGGCGGATCTTCCTTGGGCTTGAGGAGCCCGCGGGTCTTGCCGATCGCATCCTGCAGCGCGCGGGTGACGGCGCGGTCGAAGCCGCGCCGGTGCGTGCCGCCGTGCACGTTGCGGATGGTGTTGGTGAAGCACTCCACGGTGCGCTCGTAGCCGGTGCCCCAGCGCAGCGCGACCTCCACCTCGGCGTGGCGCTCCACATTGGACCGCATCACGCCGTTGGCGTCGGCGGCGTTCTCCTTGTACGTGCCCTCACCGGTGATCACGAGCGTGCCGCACACCGGCTTTTCGCCCGAAGGCGTGAGGAAATCGACCATGTCCACGAGTCCGTGCGGGTAGTGGAAGGTCTCCTCGTTGATCGTGTCCTCGATGGCCGTGCGCAGCACGTACGTGACGCCCGGCACGAGGAACGCGGTGTTGCGCAGCTTCGCACGCACGCCTTCGACGTCGAGTGCCGCGCCCGTCTCGAAGTAGCGCGCGTCGTACCAGTAGCGGATCGACGTGCCGCTGCGTTCACCGCGCTTCATCTTGCCGGCGAGGTTGAGGCCGGAGCGGCGGGTGAACTTGGCCTTGGGGCCGGGCCCGTCGAACACGCCGGGCACGCCGTGCGCGAACGACATCTGGTGCACCTTGCCGCTCTGCTTCACGGTGATGTCGAAGCGGTGCGACAGCGCGTTGACCGCCGACGCGCCCACGCCGTGGAGACCTCCGGACGTCTTGTATCCCGAGCCGCCGAACTTGCCGCCCGCGTGCAGCCGGGTCAGCACCAGTTCGACGCCGGAAAGGCCCGATTTGGCGTGGATGCCGGTGGGGATGCCGCGGCCGTCGTCGTCGACCTGCACGCTGCCGTCGGCGTGGAGGGTCACGACGACGCGGGTGGCGTGGCCCGCCACGCCCTCGTCGGTGGAGTTGTCGACGATCTCCGAGAACAGGTGGTTGATGCCACGGCTGTCGGTGGAGCCGATGTACATCCCGGGGCGCTTGCGGACGGCTTCAAGGCCCTCGAGGTGTGTCAGGTCGTCGGCCCCGTACAGAGTCTCAGCAGTCACGAGGTCGCTCTCCCGGATCTTGGCTCGCTGCACGGCGGTGTTTCAGGCTGGTGCCCGCGTGCCCAGTCACCTGGGCGTTCGCGGGGGTTCGGGCTGCCCCGAGCCGACACCGTACTGCAGGATATCCGGACACCCCGACAGCTTCCGCGTGCTCCGGCCCCGGTGTGGCGAGTCTCCCGTGGTTCAGGGGTGCAGGCGGGAGGGTGGCCCAGGTCACCGGTATCGTCACCGAGGAATACATCTTCCACGCAAGTGGTTGTGCAGGCAAGTAAGGCAGCACCACGAACGACCCGGCTGAGGAGCGGTCATGCAGTTCGGAATCTTCACGGTGGGCGACGTAACGACCGACCCCACCAACGGCACCACGCCGTCGGAGCACGAGCGCATCAAGGCGATGGTCCGGATCGCGCTCAAGGCCGAAGAGGTCGGCCTGGACGTGTTCGCGACCGGTGAGCACCACAACCCGCCCTTCGTGCCCTCTTCGCCGACGACGATGCTCGGTTACGTCGCCGCGCAGACGAAGAAGATCGTGCTCTCGACGTCGACGACGCTGATCACCACGAACGACCCGGTGAAGATCGCCGAGGACTTCGCGATGCTGCAGCACCTCGCCGACGGTCGCGTGGACCTGATGCTGGGCCGCGGCAACACCGGCCCCGTGTACCCGTGGTTCGGGCAGGACATCCGCCAGGGCATCCCGCTCACCCTCGAGCACTACACGCTGCTGCGCCGGCTCTGGCGCGAGGAGGTCGTGGACTGGGAAGGCAAGTTCCGCACCCCGCTGCAGGGCTTCACCTCGACCCCGCGCCCGCTCGACGGCGTGCCGCCCTTCGTGTGGCACGGCTCGATCCGCAGCCCGGAGATCGCCGAGCTGGCCGCCTACTTCGGCGACGGCTTCTTCGCCAACAACATCTTCTGGCCGAAGGAGCACTACCAGCAGCTGATCGGCTTCTACCGCCAGCGCTACGAGCACTACGGGCACGGCAAGGCCGACCAGGCCATCGTCGGGCTCGGCGGGCAGGCCTTCATCCGGCCGAAGTCGCAGGACGCGTGGAACGAGTTCCGGCCGTACTTCGACAACGCGCCGGTGTACGGGCACGGCCCCACGATGGAGGACTTCACCGACCAGACCCCGCTCACGGTCGGGAGCCCGCAGGAAGTCATCGACAAGACGCTGACCTTCCGCGAGAGCTTCGGCGACTACCAGCGCCAGCTGTTCCTCATGGACCACGCCGGCCTGCCGCTGAAGACCGTGCTGGAGCAGCTCGACCTCCTGGGCGAGCAGGTCGTGCCGGTGCTGCGCAAGGAACTCGAGTCGATGCGCCCGAAGCATGTGCCCGACGCGCCGACCCACGAGTCGCTGAAGGCGGCGCAGGAGGCGGAGGCGGCCAAGGCTGCTGAGACTCCCGAGACCGCCGAGGCCCCTGAGCACACCGAAACTCTCGTCTGACCCACCAGGAAACGTTCGGAAGAAGGACGAAATGACCGCACGCACCATCGCCGTGGTCACCGCCGGGTTGAGCCAGCCGTCGTCCACCCGGCTGCTGGCCGACCGGCTGGCGGACGCGACCCGCGCCGCGCTGGGCCCCGACACGGTCGTCGAGGTGATCGAGCTGCGCGACACCGCCGTGGACGTCACCAACAACCTGCTCACCGGTTTCCCCAGCCCGAGCCTGAAGGAAGTCATCGACACGGTGACGCACGCCGACGGCCTGATCGCCGTCACCCCGGTGTTCACCGCGTCCTACAGCGGGCTGTTCAAGTCCTTCTTCGACGTGCTCGACAAGGACGCGCTGGAGGGCAAGCCCGTGCTGCTCGCCGCGACCGGCGGCACGGAGCGGCACTCGCTGGTGCTCGACTTCGCGCTGCGCCCGCTGTTCGCCTACCTCCGCGCCAACCCCGTCGCGACGGGCGTGTACGCCGCTTCGTCGGACTGGGGCAGCGTCAGCGCGACAGGCGCGTTGCAGCGCCGCGTCGAGCGCGCGGCCGGCGAGCTCGCGACGCTGGTGAAGGCCACGCCGGAGAAGACGGTCACCGACGAGCTCACGTCGCTGCCGTTCGAGCAGCTGCTGGCCGCCGAAGGACTGAACTGAGCCGGCTGAACCGCTGAAGGGTGCCTCCGCGCGAGGCGCCCTTCACTGCGTTTCCGGGGCTGTTTCCGGCTGGTTTCAGGTGACGGGTGCCAGATCGTGCTTCTTCCGAACGACGCCCCCGCACTTGTCTTGAGTTGGACGATGGGCGCCGGATCGTGGTCAGCTGGCGGGTGACACTTCCCTGGGCAGACCGCGATGTTCGAACGCCGGCGGGTTCGGCCCGGGTGTGTGGGCAGGTGTGCCAGAAGGTGGGCAGGTCGGTGTAGGTGGCCTCGCTGTCCTGGCCGATCCAGGACCAGCGGACCACCCGGTGGGTCGTCGAGTTGGGTGTGAACGCAGAAGCAGGTTCCAGCGCCGTCGTCGCCGACGGCGAGCAGAGTGCGAGGCAGCGAGGTCGAGCGCCAGGCTTGCGTGTTTTCGGTGGCCACACGCTCTCCCGGCGAGGCCGCTCCCACTGCCCGCCGAGGTCTTCTGAGCCGCCGCTGAACGCCAGCAGATCGCGAAGTTGGGACGGCACCGTGGTGCCCAGTGCCAGTTCGAGGGCCGCAAGCCGGGTTTCGGATGCGCCGGCCCTCAGGCGCAGGCCGCGCCCGTCTGGATTGAGCACGCGTGTTCAGCCGATCACCGGGCGATGGTGTCAGGCCGGCAACCTCCTCCGGTGGGCCTTGTGTCGTTTGACTTCCTTGTCGCCGGTGCCGGGCACGGTGGTGATCGGCTGGTCCGGCGACGCGGGCGCGTTGCAGTCGGACCCACTGATCAGGCCGATGCGAGTCGCAGAGTGCGGACCCCCGGCAGGCCGGACCGCTGCTGGGCCGGGTGGAAGCGTTCGGCGGGGGCCGAGCGCGCTCACGAACGCCTGGCACACCGCGCGAGCGGGGGCGCGGGGCACCACCGTGGCGATCACGCAGATCGCGCGAAGCCAAACCGAGGACGGCAGTGTTCCCACGCATCTGAACGCGGCGTGTCACCCATCAAACGGAGTCGAACCTTTCGGGGCTGTCTCCGGACTGGTTTCGGTCAAGCGCCGCTTGAGGAACCGGCGGTCGGCTTCGTTGCCGGCCAACGCGAGGGCCGCGCGGTACGCGTCGGCGGCTTCGCCGAGCCGGCCGAGGCGCCGCAACAGGTCCGCGCGGGTCGCGGGCAGCAGGTGGTAGCCGCCGAGATCACCCGCAATGGTGTCGACGAGGGCGAGGCCGGCTTCCGGTCCGTCGGCCATCGCGACGGCCACCGCGCGGTTGAGCTGCACGACCGCGGACGGCACGCGTTTGGCCAGTTCTCCGTACAGGGCCGCGATTTGCGTCCAGTCGGTGTCGGCGGCCGAAGCCGCGGCGGCGTGGAGCGCGGCGATCGCGGCCTGCAGCTGGTACGGACCAGGGGAGCCGCGGTGCAGCGCGGTGTCGACGAGCGCGAGCCCTTCTCCGATGGCCTCGCGGTCCCAGCGGGTGCGGTCCTGTTCGTCGAGCGGCACGAGGTCGCCGGCGGCGTCGAGGCGCGCGTCGCGGCGGGAGTGCTGGAGCAGCAGCAGCGCCAGCAGGCCCTCGATCTCCGGGTCCGCCGGCCTCAGCTGCAGCAGGGTCCGCGTGAGCCGGATCGCTTCCGCGCACAGGTCGTGGCGCGCTGCGGAGTCGCCGGCGGTCGCCGCGTAACCCTCGTTGAACAGCAGGTACAACACGCCCAGGACGGCCGCCGTGCGTTCGGGCAGCAGGTGCGCGGGCGGCACGCGGTAGGGGATGCCGGCTTCGCGGATCTTGCGCTTCGTGCGCACGAGCCGTTGCGACATCGTGGACTCGCTGACGAGGAACGCCCGCGCGATCTCCGCCGTCGTCAGGCCGGCGAGCGTGCGCAGGGTCAGCGCGACGCGGCCTTCGAGCGGCAACGCCGGGTGGCAGCACGTGAACATGAGCCGCAGCCGGTCGTCCGCTACTCCGCTGGGGTCGGCTTCGGGTTCCTCGACGGGCGCCAGTGCGGCGAGCTCGCGCAGTTTCGCGGACTCCGTGGCGCTGCGCTTGAGCCGCGTCAGCGCGTGGTTGCGCGCGGTCGTGGTGAGCCACGCGGCCGGCCGGGCGGGCACGCCGTCGCGGGGCCAGCGTTCCAGCGCCCGCGCGAGAGCTTCCTGGGCGCACTCCTCGGCGAGGTCCCAGTCGCCGGTGAGCCGGATGAGCGTGGCCACCACCCGGCCGCCCTCCTCGCGGAAGGCGGCCGTGACCGCGGCCTCGGTGGCTTCAGCCGCGTTCGAGCTCAGTTCTCCTCCCCGCCGAACGGCCACAGCGGGCGCACCTCGACCGGACCCCACTGCGCCGCGGGGTGCTTCGCCGCGACTTCGAGGGCCTCGTCGAGGTCCGCGCACTCCAGCAGGTCGAAGCCGAGGATCTGCTCTTTGGTCTCCGCGAACGGCCCGTCGGTCAGCAGTACCTCGCCGTCCTGCACACGCACGGTCGTCGCCGAGCTCGCCGGCCGCAGCCGCTGGCCCATCAGGCGCACGCCGCGGCCGTCCATCTCCTTCACCCACGCCTCGGTGGCCGAGTCGATGGGTTCGCCGGCCGGCTTCGACTCGTCGTGGCTCGTCCCGCAGATCAGCATCAGGTAGCGCATCGGCTGGTCCCTTCCCTCTGGTGGTTTCCTACCGCGCGCTCGCCGCGCGGTCGAGGTGGTTTCGCCAAGACGACCACCGGGCGGGCCCCGGACAGACAACCGGCCCGGCAAATTCAGTTAAGCATCTACTTGACTATTGGGTCGAGCCGGCGCATGGTCAAGCACATGGTTGACCATCAGCTCGACCGGGTGTTCCAGGCCCTGGCCGACGCCACCCGGCGTGAGCTCGTGGCGCGGCTGGTCCGGGGACCGGCCGCGGTGAAGGAACTGGCGCAGCCGCACGCGATGTCGCTGCCCGCCGTGATGCAGCACCTCAAGGTGCTCGAGTCGTGCGGGCTGGTGGCTTCGGAGAAGGCCGGTCGCGTCCGCACGTACCGGCTGGAGCCCGCGGGGCTGCGCCTGGCCGAGCAGTGGCTGGGGAAGCAGCGCACGGGCTGGGAACGCCGGCTCGACCGCCTCGGTGACCTGCTGGCCGCCGAAAACCACGAAGGGAGCACGTCATGACCGACGTCAAGCACGCCACGTTCACGCTCGAACGCCACTACCCCGTCTCGCCCGCGAAGGTGTTCGCAGCCTGGGCCGACCCGGCCGTGAAGGCCGGCTGGTTCGGCGCCGGTGACCACTCGCTGGACTTCCGCGTCGGCGGCCGCGAGACCAACCGCGCTGGTGACTTCACGTTCACGTCCGACTACCACGACATCGTCGACGGCGAGCGCATCGTGTATGCCTCGACACTCAGCGGCGGTGCTGGGCTCGCGACGGTCTCGGTCACCACCGTCGAGCTGGTCCCGGACGGCTCGGGGACGCGGCTCGTGCTCACCGAGCAGGGCACGTTCCTCGACGGCCACGAGGAGCCGGAGTGGCGCGAGCGCGGCACGGGTGACTGGCTCGACAAGCTGGGTGGCCACCTCGGCGCGTGATCCCGGGAGTCCACACCGGACAGGGGTACCCCGGAGTTTCTCCGGGCGCGCGGTCCGCGAGCCAGGCAGACTGGCGGAAACGGACAGGAGGACCGCGTGGAAGTCGGCAAACCGGTGAAGCAGGCGGTCGCGGCCGTGGTGGGCGGCGTGCTGTTCCTGGTCGGGATCGCGCTGCTGGTGCTGCCGGGGCCAGGGTTGCTGCTGGTGCTCGCGGGTCTCCTGGTGCTGGCCTCGCAGTTCCCTGGCCTGCAGCAGTTCGTCGATCCGGTGCGCGTGCGGGCGATGAAGGCCGCGGAGGACAGCGTGGCCTCGCCGCTGCGGATCGCGGGCTCGGTGGTCGCCGGGCTGCTGCTGGCGGCCGCCGGCGTGGTGTGGGGCACGGTCGACTGGGTGCCGTTCAACGGGTGGAGCACCGGGTCGAGCCTGGAGCTGTCCGCGGTGATCCTGTTCGCGTTGCTGATCTGGAGCTACCGCCGGGTCCATTCGCGCAAGGGGGAGGCGCAGGCGGCACCCGCGGGGGAGAATCCGGGTATGACCACTTCGGACTCCCCGCAGCTGCCGACCGCCATCCGGCAGTTCGTCGACGCCACCAACAAGGCCGACACCGACAGCTTCGTCGACGCGTTCACCGAAGATGCCTTCCTCGAGGACTGGGGGCGCAAGTTCCACGGCCACGAAGGCGTCGCGAGCTGGAACAAGACCGACAACATCGGTGTCGGGGCGAACTTCACCGTCGAGGGCATCAAGCCGGGCAAGGGTGCCGGCAACTACGTGCTGACGCTCGGGGTGAAGAGCAACCGCTTCAACGGCACGGGCACGATGACCATCGATCTGCGCGATGGCAAGATCGCCAGCCTGGTCATCTCCTGACCCGTTTCTACCCATGGCTCGTGGGCGTTCGGGAACCGGCGCCCACGAGTTTTTCACGGTTTTCGGGCTAGTCCACGAGCCGGCGCACGGCTTCGGTCACGGCGGCGTTCGCGGGGCAGGTCCGGTGTTTCCTGCGTGGGCGCCGAGCACATCGACGCCAGCGTGTGGACGAGCGCGCGCAGCTGTTCGGGGTCGAAACGGTCGCTGAGCTCGCTCGCGCGCTGGGCTTCGCGGAGCGTGTCGACCTTCGCCCCGCTCGTGGTGGTGACCGAGCCGCCGCGGTCGAGGCGGTACCAGGTGAGCAGCCGCTGCGTGTCCGGGTTGGCTTCCTGCGCGTCGAAGAGCTTGCCGGCGTAACCGGGCAGGTCGTTCGCGGTCAGGGGCGTGCTCGTGCCCGTCGCCACTTCGAAGACGGCGTCGAACAGGTCGTCCTTGCCGCCGAAGTACGTGTACCCCAACCCCGCGCTGCACTTCGCACGCTTGGCGATGCGGTCCACCCGCGCGCCCGCGATGCCGTGGGCGGCGAACTCGGCGAACGCGGCCTCGAGGAGCCGCTGCCGCTTGGCGGCGGGATCGCGGGTGATCACGGCCGCCGAGCCTGGTTCAACGGTTGTCCTCACCGCCCGGTTAAGAGACTGCTGGGCTGCTAACCTCGGGGTTCGTGAGCACCGGTTTCCAGCGCGCCCGGCGCCCGGAACAGGTCGAGGCCCGGCGTGCCACGATCCTCGCGACGGCCACGGCGATGCTGCGCGAACGACCGGTCGCCGCGATCAGCCTCCGCGAGCTGAGCGACCGCGTCGGACTCGCGAAGTCCAACGTGCTGCGCTACTTCGACAGCCGGGAGGCGATCTTCCTCGAAGTGCTCGACGAGGTGTGGCGGGATTGGCTGTCCGTCGTCGCGGACGCGCTGGTGCCGGCGCAGGGCGGATCCGGTTTCGCGCGTGAGGAACGCGTCGCCGCGACGATCGCCCGCACGCTGCAGGGCGACCGGGTGCTGTGCGAGCTGATCAGCTCGATGGGCGCCGTGCTGGAGCGCAACATCTCCGTCGAGTCGGCGCGGAGGTTCAAGCAGCGCGCGGTCGTGAACACCGACCGGCTGGCCAAGCTGGTGCGTGAGTGCGTGCCGGAGCTCTCGCCGGGCGGGGCGGCGCACTTCTCGGGCGCCGTGTTCGTGCTCGTCGCCGGGCTGTGGCCCTTCGCCACCCCGACGGACGCCGTCGAGGTGGTGCGCGCGGAGATGGGCGCGGCCCCGGCGGCGGACTTCTTCGCCGAGAACCTCACCGAGGTCCTCACGAACCTGCTGGCCGGGCTCGTCGCGCGGCGGCGCTGAGCACGGCGTGCTGATCACCGAGTGCTGATCACGGGGTGACGATCGCGAAGTCCGGATCGGGCGGGTCGAGCGCCGCCAGCAGCCGGGTGAGCACGGCGGCGGGACCGTCGACGGCCAGCTGACCGGACTTCGCCAGCTCGGCCGGCGCGACACCACCGGCGACGAGGGCCACCAGCGCCGCCTTGCGGAGGCGAACGTGGGCCTCGGCTGGTTCACGGGACGGACCAGGCCCGTGCGTGAGCACGCCGTTGCTCAGCCGGGACCAGTACTGCCCGGTGGGGTCGGCGCCGACGGTCCAGTCGAGCACGATCCGTTCGTCGGCCGCGCGCGGGCCGTCGACCTGGATCGCCAGGCTGTCGAAGAGCTGCGGGACGGTCAGCTGCGCGACCAGGTCCGGCGACGCCGGGGAGGTCGGGGTGCCGACGTCGTGTCCGCGCAGTTCGGCGGCGCCGGTGAGGTAGAAGTTGCGCCACGTCGCGTTTTCCGCGCCGAAGCCGAGCTGTTCGAACGCCCTCGCCTGCAGCTCGCGGGCTTCGGCGTTGGCGGGCTCCGCGAACACGAGGTGCCCGGCGAGTTCGGCGACCCAGCGGAGGTCGCCGTCGGCCAGCGCCCGGCGCGCGACCGTGAGGACGGCTTCGGGGCCGCCGATCGCGTCGACGTAACGGCGGGCCGCCTGCTCGGGCGGGTGCGGCCACAGGTGCGCCGGGTTGCCGTCGAACCAGCCGAGGTAGCGCTGGTAGACGGCTTTGACGTTGTGGCTCAGCGAGCCGTAGTAGCCGCGCGCGTGCCAGGCGCGGGCGAGCGCCGGCGGCAGTTCGAGCACCTCCGCGATCTCGGCACCGACGTAACCCTTGTTCAGCAGCCGCAGGGTCTGGTCGTGCTGGTAGGCGTAGACGTCACGCTGCTCGGAAAGCAGGGCGGTGACTTCGGCACGGCCCCACGTGGGCCAGTGGTGGGAGGCGAACTCGACGCTCGTCGCGTCGGCGAACAGCTCGATCGCCTCGGTGAGGTAGCGCGCCCAGCCGTGTGGATCGCGGACCAGGGCGCCGCGCAGCGTCAGCAGGTTGTGCAGCGTGTGGGTCGCGTTCTCGGCCATGCAGAGGGCGCCGTGGTCGGGGAAGAAGGAGTTCATCTCCGCCGGCGCCTCCGTGCCCGGCGTCAGCTGGAAGACCATCCGGACGCCGTCGAGGCGCTCCTCCTGGCCGGTGTGGGTGACATCGAGCGTCGGCGGGATGAGCGTGACCGTGCCGGTCGACGTGCTCATCCCGAGTCCGGCGCCCAGCTGCCCGGCCGGTCCGACCGGTAGGGCAGCGCCGTACATGTAGGCCGCGCGCCGGCCCATCGCGGTGCCCGCGTAGACGTTCTCGACCACGGCGTGGTGGAGGAATCCCTGCGGCGCGAGCACGGGCACGCAACCG
Organism: Amycolatopsis sp. FDAARGOS 1241; assembly: GCF_016889705.1. NCBI lineage: Bacteria > Bacillati > Actinomycetota > Actinomycetes > Pseudonocardiales > Pseudonocardiaceae > Amycolatopsis > Amycolatopsis sp. FDAARGOS 1241. The sequence goes on along the minus strand of NZ_CP069526.1, from coordinate 7,742,912 downwards.
GACTCGACGTCGGCGCCGTCGACCACGCCGCGCACGCCGCCGAAGTGGTCGACGTGGCTGTGGGTGTAGATCACGGCCGTCACCGGCCGCTCGCCGCGGTGCTCGCGGTACAGGCGCAGCGCGGCGGCCGCCGTTTCGGCCGAGATCAGGGGGTCGATGACGACGACGCCGTCGCGGCCTTCGACCAGCGTCAGGTTGGACAGGTCCAGTCCGCGCACCTGGTAGATGCCTTCGGTGACCTTGTACAGACCGTGCAGCGCGACGAGCTGGGCCTGGCGCCACAGGCTCGGGTGCACGGTGCCGGGCCGCGGCTGAGCGAGGACGGGAGCCCAAGCGCCGGCGTCCCAGACGACGCGGCCGTCGGCCGTTTTCGAGGTCGGCGGTGTCGGCGAAGGGCAGGTCCTGCAGTGCGGCGGTGTCGGTCATGCGCTCGCCTCCAGCGACGCTCCGGCGGGGACCCGCCATGCTGCCCGGGCCCGGCCGGGACGGACGTCATCCGCTGGAGGTGAGGCGTGCGTCAGCCGTTCGCCACCGGCAGCAGTCCCCGCTCCGCAAACACCTTTTTCGCGACGGCGGTCGCGTTGAGCGCCTTGGGGAAACCGCAGTAGCCGGCCGCCTGCAGGAGCGCCTAGACGATCTCCTCCGGCGTGAGGCCGACGTTCAGCGCCGTCCCGATGTGCAGCTCGAGCTGCGGTTCGCACCCACCCAGCGCGGTGAGCATGCCGATCGTCAGCAGCTGCCGGTCCCGCGGCCCCAGCGCCGGCCGGGAGTAGATCTCCCCGAAGCCCCACGAGACGATCTGCTGTGCGAGCTCGGGCGCGACGTCCGCGAGTCCGTCGAGCACCTTCTGGGCGCTGCCGTCGTTGACGGCGTTCATCGTCTCGAGGCCGAGTGCGTACCGCTCTTCTTCGGTCATGAGCCCGACGGTAGGCCACAGGTGAACTTGAAGCCCAGGGCCTTCTCGTGGCGCAGGTCGAGCGCCAGTGCTTCGCCGGTCGGCGTGGTGTAGCCGCCGTCGGGCCATCTTCCGTCCACTGTGTACTTTGGTGGCGGCGGGAGCCGGTGCCACCGCGGTTTGCGCGACGGCGGCGCGCCGGGGAGCACGACTGCGAAAACCACGGCCCGGCGCTCGAACCTCCGGATGATCGTCTCTACCGGGGGCGCGGGGGCTTGCGAATCGCTCAGCCCGGGAACAAGAGCCGGGCGGCCAAGCCGATCGTCACGGCGCTCGACACCAGTGCCGTCCCCAGCCGGCCGCGGCGACCGTCGAGCACGCGGCCCAGCAGCAGGCCGCCGGCGGCCAGGAGCAGTTGCCAGCTCGCCGACGCCGCGAAAGCCGCGAGCGCGAACACGGCGCCCGAGCCGGCGGCCGTCCCGCCCACGACGAGCGCGGCGAAGTAGAGGACAGTCGCGGGGTTGAGCACGGTGAGGCCGAGGAAGCTGACGTACGCGCGGGCCGCGCCGACCGGCGCGGGCGCGGGGGTGTGGGCGCGGTCGCCGGCTCGGTAGCGCCTGATGGCGGTCGCCGCCGTGTAGGCGGCCAACGCAGTGAGCACCACGACGGACGCCCACCGCAACGGCACCAGCACGGGCGCCACCACCGGCGTCAACGCGGCTCCTCCGGCGACGGCGGCCACGGCGTAGACGCCGTCCGCGGTCGCCACCCCGAGTGCCGCCGCCGCGGCCACCCGCAGCGACGTCCGGGCCGCCAGCCCGACCAGCACGGCCCCGACCGCACCCACCGGCACGGCGATCCCGTACCCGGCCAGCGCGCCTGCGACCAGCGGCGCCGTCACGGCTTCGACCGGTCGCGCCTCCGCGGCACGCGCTGCTGCTTCCGGCCGCCCGGGAACGGGACGGTCGGCGGGGCGAGCAGCGAGGTGGTGGTCATGCCGGAATCGTCACCACGAACCTCCCCGTGGGCAACTGGTTTTCGGCGGCGGGTCCGGAGAGGACAGTCGTGTGCGGGGTCGCCACAGGCCAGGTCCTCCGCGGGCAACCGGCGTTCGGTTTCTGGCCCGGAAGGGACCGCTGTTCCCGGGCGATGCGGCCCGCCCCGGCTCGGTCAGCGTTTCGGCCAGTGCCACGAGGGCCGGTCGAGCCGGCCCTGTCCGGAAAGGACGGTCGCGCCGAAGTCCTTCTCCAGCTCCAGCAACGTGGCACCCGTGCCTTCCAGGGCCCGCACGAGAACCTGCGAATGCGAGACCACCACGAGCTGCGTCTTGCGCGCCGCCGCCGTGATCAGCGCGGCCAGCGCCGGCAGCAGGTCGGGGTGCAGGCTGGTCTCGGGTTCGTTCAGCACGAGCAGCTCCGGTGGCCGGGGCGAGAGCAGCGCGGCGACCCACAGGAGGTAGCGCAGCGTCCCGTCGGACAGTTCAGCGGCGGCCAGCGGACGCAGCAAGCCGTGCTGGTGGAAGCGCAGCTCGAAGCGCCCGTCCGTCGCGGTCACCTCGACGGTGGCGCGTGGGAACGCGTCGTCCACGGCCGAGGCCAGTGCGGTCGCGTCGCCGGATTCCTGGATCGTGCACAGGGCCGCGGCGAGGTCCCCGCCGTCGTGGTCGAGGACGGGGGTGCGGGTGCCGATGCGCGATTCGCGGGCCGGCGCGCTCGCGTCCGTGCGGAACTGGTCGTAGAAGCGCCACGAACGGATCCGCTCGCGCACGAGCAGCAGCTCCGGTGTGGTGCGCGGGTCGGCGAACTCGCTCAGCACGCTGTCGGTCAACCCGATCGAGTGGGGGTCGTCGGACCAGGCGCCGTTCGCGTCGCGCGTGCGCACGGTGGGCCCGGCCCGGTCGGCCAGCAAGCCCCGCGGCGTCAACGCCGGGCCGCTCCACACGCACTCGCGCTTGACCTCGGGGTCGAGCGAGAACAGCGACGGCGACGGGATCGGCAGCCCGAGGTCCAGCGCGTAACCGAAGTCGTCGCCCGCGAACCCCAGCCGCAGCCCGACGGCCTGCTTCCGGACCGTGCCCTGCACCGGCGACCGCCCGGACCGCACCGCGCGCCCGATCGCCTCCGGGCCTGCCCACAGCGTGGACGGCAGCCCACCCTCACGCGCCAGCGCGGCGACGGCGCCGTTGCGCGCGGCGCCGGCCAGCAGCCGCAACGCGCGGTACAGGCTCGACTTGCCGCTGCCGTTCGCGCCGGTCACCACGGTCAGCTGCGAAAGCGGCAGCACGAGGTCGCGCAGCGAGCGGTAGTTCTCGACGGCCAGTGTCCTCAGCACACCCCGACGCTAGCGCCGCCCACCGACAGGAAGTCAGATAACGATCGAGACTACGAAGCCGTCCGGGGCGGATGCGCTCACCAGCGCGTCTCACGCTCAGTCGCGAAATTAATTCTGCCCGTGTTCGCGGCCACTGGACTCCAGCGCGGATTCGTCAGATCTTTGTTCGCGACCTCGTTGACACTGTCGAAACGCGAGGTGAGAATCTCGGTTCACATATCCTATAGGATCTGCGGTTCGGAAGAGGTGTCTGTGGTGGCAGCAGACCGAAAGCTCGTGATCCCGCCTCGGGTAACGGGTAGCCGTCACCTCCGTGACCTCGGACCCGCTGGTGAGCCGAGCCCGTCAACGAGCGTCATTTCACGTCAGGACCTCCGATGTCTGCGGGGGGAATCCGACGCCAAGAGCGACTGAGGCACCGGCGCGACCGGGCTGACGTCAGCAGGAACGCCGGGCGGCGCGCGGGCCGTCCGGTGCCAAGGTCCGACCTCGAAGGAGCGGTCATGGTTGTCAGGCCAACATCGGGCAGAGCCGGGAGGCGGAAGTTCGCCGTCCTCACCGGGATCGCCGCCTCGGTGCTGACGCTTTCGGCGATCCAGATCCCGGCCACCGCCGCCCCGGCGGCTCCCACCCCGGCGGAGAACGCCGCCCCCCAGAACCCCACCGCACAGAACACGACCCAGCTCGCCCAGAAGCCGTACTTGGGCTGGAGCAGCTGGAGCCTCGAGTCCACGAACTACCCCGGGGTGAACCCCACCGGCGGCGCGAGCTGGCTCACCGAAGCCCACGTGCTGCAGCAGGCCGACATCCTGGCAGCCAAGTTCAAGCAGCACGGCTACGAGTACGTGAACATCGACGCCGGCTGGCTCGGTTCCTTCGACCAGTACGCCCGCCCGGTCGTGGACGCGAAGAAGTTCCCCGACGGCATGGCCTACGTCGCGGACTACGTGCACAAGAAGGGCCTCAAGCTCGGCTCCTACCTCGCCGTCGGCTTGGACCTCAAGGCCTACAACGACGGCAACTCGCCGATCTACGGCACCACCGACTGCCACACGCGCGACATCGTCTACCCCGACCTGCGCCAGACGTCCGGCTGGGACAACCAGTCGTACCAGATCAACTTCGCCACGCCCTGCGCCCAGGCCTACATCCAGTCCGAGGCCGACGTGCTCGCGAGTTGGGGTGTCGACTTCCTGAAGCTCGACGGCGTCGGCCCGGGCTCCTTCCGCGGCGGCGACGCGCACGACAACACCGCCGACGTGAAGGCCTGGTCGGCGGCCCTGAAGAAGACCGGGCGCCCGATCCAGTTCGTGCTCTCGTGGTCGCTCTCACACACGCAGATGGACGTGTGGCGGAACAACTCCAACGGCTGGCGCGTGGACACCGACGTCGAGTGCTACTGCGACACCCTCGTCACGTGGACCAACTCGGTGAAGGGCCGCTGGAACGACGTGGTCCAGTACATCCCCGACGCCGGTCCGGGCCACTGGAACAACCTCGACTCCCTCGACGTCGGCAGCGGCAAGATGGACGGGATCACCGAGGCCGAGCGCCAGAGCTACATGACGCTGTGGGCCATCGAGGCCGCGCCGCTCTACCTGGGTGACGACCTCACGCAGCTCGACGACTACGGCACCAAGCTGCTCACCAACGACGAGGTCATCGCCGTCGACCAGGCCGGCAACCCGGCCAAGCCGGTGAGCCAGAAGAGTGACCAGCAGGTTTGGTACGCCCGCAACGCCGACGGCAGCTACACCGTCGCGCTGTTCAACCTCGGCTCGGCCCCGGCGTCCGTCACCGCGAACTTCGGCGACTTCGGCCTCACCGGCGCGGCGAAGGCCCGCGACCTGTGGAGGCACCAGGAACTGGGCCTCACCAACGGTTCCTTCACTGCGACCCTGCCCGTGCACGGGTCGAAGCTGCTGCGCCTCACCCCGGTGAACCCCGTGCAGGTCTCGGCTCCGGCCGTCGTCCACGGCACCGCGTCGACGCCCACCAGCGTTTCGCTGGCCTGGGACGCCTCGGCGAGCAAACTCGCCCCGGTGAGCGGCTACGACGTGTTCGCCGGCGGCCGCAAGGTCGCTTCGGCCACCGGCACCAGCACGACCGTCAGCGGGCTCAAGCCCTCGACGTCGTACGAGTTCACAGTGGTCGGCTACGACCGGACCGGCCGCCGCTCCGCCGCCAGCACGCCGGTGTCCTACGTGACACCCGCGGCCTCGGGCCCGGTCGTGTACGAGGCGGAGAACGGCAGCCCCGGCGGCGGCGCGACCGTGTACGACTGCGCCTGCTCCGGTGGCAAGAAGGTCGGGTACGTCGGTGGATCCGGCCTGCTCACGATGAACAACATCAAGGTCGTCTCCGAGGGCACCTACCTGGTGAAGCTCGGCTACGTCGACGGTGACACCAGCCGCTCGGCCGTGGTCACGGTCAACGGCAGCTCGTTCCGCCTGCCCGTGCCGGGCACGAACGACAACGACTGGAACACCGCGCAGACGATCACGGTGCCGATCTACCTGATGGCCGGCAACAACCAGGTCGTCTTCGGCAACCCGAGCGACAGCGTTTTCGACATCGACCAGCTCACCGTCTAGCGGAACCCAGGACGACGCCGTGGTGGTGACCACGCCCGAAAACAGCCTTCGCCCGCGAGGCGCCACCACGGCGTCCCGGGTGGACAGACCTCGCCCGACCCGGCCCGGCGGTGCCGCCCACCGCCACGACGCGAAGATCGCGTGGCTGCTCGTGCTGCCCGCGATCGCCGGGTTCGGCGTGTTCTTCGCCTACCCGACGTTGCGCGGCATCTACCTCAGTTTCACCGAGTTCCACGTGCTCACCGATCCGAAGTGGATCGGGCTGGGCAATTTCGCCGAGCTGATCGGCGACGGCGTGTTCTGGCAGTCGCTGCTCGTCACGGTCTACTTCGTGGTGCTGTCGGTGGCACTGGGCATGCTCGTGTCGCTCATCACGGCCGTGGTGCTGCACCGGCTCGCCGCGTCGACGACCGTGCGCGGCCTGATGATCCTGCCTTTCCTCATCTCCGGCGTGGTCACGGCGCTCACCTGGTCGCTGATGCTCGACCCGAGCCTGGGCATCCTCAACGTGCTCATCACCAAGGTCTTCGGCCACCCCGTGCTGTTCCTCGGCTCCGGCGGCTGGGCCGTGCCGACGCTCGCGGCGATCAACGTGTGGAAGTCCATGGGCTACAACTCGGTGCTCATCTTCGCGGGCCTGCAGACGATCCCGCCCACGGTCTACGAGGCCGGCCGCATCGACGGCGCGAGCGAGATCCAGATGATCCGCCGCCTCACGCTCCCGCTGCTGCGCCCGATCCTGGTGATGGTCGTGATCCTCACGGTGATCAGCGCGTTCCAGATCTTCGACATCGTCGCCGTGACCACGCAGGGCGGCCCGGCCAACGCGTCGAACGTGCTGCAGATGTACATCTACAACAAGGCCTTCAAACAGTTCGACTTCGGGTACGCGGCCACGATGTCCCTGGCGCTGTTCGTGCTGCTGATCGCCATCACGTTCACCCAGCTGCGCCTCGCGCGGGCCAACGAATCCGACACGAACTAGGGCAGGGGACATGGTTACGCTGACTCGACCGGCGCCCGCCCGCGCGCGCAAGCACGTCTCGCCGGGGCGCATCATCGCGTGGGCCTACGTCGTGCTCATCCTGCTGGTCACGATCTTCCCGTTCTACTGGATGCTGCGCACCGCGCTGTCCAACAACTACGCGCTCTCCACCGACCCGTCGTCGTTCTTCCCCGTGGACTTCACGTTCGGTGCGTTCAAGCGCGCGCTGGGGCTCGCGTCGCCGGCGGAAGCCGTGGCGCAGGGCGGTTCCGGCGCGTCGCTCGGGCTGACGATGGCGCTGCGCAACTCGATCGTCTACGCGGCCCTGCTCACCGTGTGCACCGTGTTCTTCTCCTCGATCGCCGCCTACGCGTTCGCGCGGCTGCAGTGGCGCGGCCGCAACGCGGTGTTTTCGATCCTGCTCACGGCGCTGATGGTGCCGCAGGTGCTCACGCTGCTGCCGAACTTCGTGCTGGTGAAGGACCTGGGGCTGCTGAACTCGTTCGCGGGGCTCGTGCTGCCCAACGCGTTCTTCTCGGCGTTCAACATCTTCTTCCTGCGCCAGTTCATGCTCGGGCTCTCGACGGAGATCGAGGAGGCCGCGATCATCGACGGTGCCGGGCCGCTGCGCGTGTGCTTCCGGATCGTGCTGCCGATGTGCTCGGCGCCGATCGCGACGCTCGCACTGCTGACGTTCATCAACACCTGGAACGACTACTTCTGGCCGCTGCTCGTGTCCACGGACCAGTCGACGAGTCCGCTGACGCTCGCGCTGGCGGTGTTCAAGCAGTCGTCGCCGCAGGAAGCGCTCGACTGGTCGGGCCTGATGGCCGCGACGCTCGTCGCCGCGCTGCCGATGCTGCTCGTGTTCGTGGTGTTCGGCAAGCGGATCGTGAACTCCATCGGGTTCACCGGGCTGAAGTGAGATGAAAGTGACCAGCGAAGACCTCTGCCTGTTCTGGCCGGCGCCCGTAGCCGAGTGGACCGAGGCGTGCCCCGTCGGCAACGGCCGGCTCGGCGCGATGGTGTTCGGCGGTGCCGGGCGCAGCCGCGTGCAGCTCAACGACGCCACGGTGTGGTCTGGTACGCCCGCGGGCCCGGGGGCCGCGCTGGCCGACGTGGTCGCCGCCGGCGCCGGTCCGCGGCGGCTCGCCGAGGTGCGCGAAGCCGTGCGGGCACGGGACTACCGGCGAGCCGAAGCGCTGCTGATGTCGTTCGAAGGCCCCTACAGCCAGGAGTTCCTGCCGTGGGGCGAGCTGTGGCTCACGCTGCCCGACGGGGCGAGCCACGGCCGGACGCTCAACCTCGCCAACGGGGTGGTCACGGAACGGCTCACGATCGGTGGGTCTACTGTGGACCGTGCGGTCTGGGCGAGCCGGCCTGCGGGCGCTGTCGTGGTGTTGCTGACGGCATCCACACCGGTGGATCTCGGCCTGGCGCTGACCACGCCGCTGCGCGAGGTCGCGCGGCTCGCCGACCGCACCGGGATCACGCTCGGCATCGAACTGCCCGTGGACGGCGCGCCGAAGCACGAATCGGAAGTCGCCGAACCGTTGCGGTACGCCGAGCGTGCCCTGCCCGGCTACGACCCGTTCGGCGCGCTGTCCCTGCGGATCGACACCGACGGCTCGGCGTCCGTGGTGGACGGACGGCTCGACGTCGTCGGCGCCACGTGCCTGCTGATCGCCGTTGCCAGCTCCACCAACGCGGCCGACGTCTGGACCGGCTCGGCGCCGCGTTCGCGTGAACGCCATCAGGCCCAGGCGGCTGGAACCGCCACCGCCGCGTTGATCACCGGCGCCGACGGGTTGCTGCGCGCGCACGAGGCCGACCTGCGGCCACTGCTGTCGGCGGCGAGCCTGCAGATCGGTCACGAGCGCACCGGCACGTACGACGTCGCCGCCGACGTCCTGTCCGGAAAGGACGAACAGCTCATCACGACGGTGCTGTTCGCCTACGGCCGGTACTTGCTCGCCGCCTCGAGCCGGCCCGGCGCACCGCCGGCCAACCTGCAGGGCATCTGGAACGAAGAGCTGCGCCCGGCGTGGTCGTCGAATTACACGGTGAACATCAACACCGAGATGAACTACTGGGCCGCCGAGACCACCGGCCTGGGCGAGTGCCACCGTCCGCTGTTCGACCTGCTGGGCAAGCTCTCGGCGACCGGAGCCGACGTAGCGCGTGAGCTGTACGGCGCCCGCGGCTGGGTCACGCACCACAACACCGATCCGTGGGGCTGGGCGTTGCCCGTCGGCATGGGGCACGGCAACCCGTCGTGGGCGCTGTGGCAGATGGGCGGGGCGTGGCTCGTCCAGCACGCCTGGGACCACTACGACTTCACGCGCGATCGCGAGTTCCTGCGTGACACGGCCTGGCCGCTGCTGCGCGGCTGCGCCGAATTCTGCCTCGACTGGCTCACCGCGGGCCCGGACGGGTTCCTCGACACGATCCCGTCGACGTCGCCGGAGAACCTGTTCCTCTCCGAAGCGGGCGAACCCGAATCGCTGACCTGGTCCGTCTCGATGGACATGGCGCTGATCCGCGCGGTCTTCAGCCGCACCCTGGCGGCCGCGGACGCGCTGGGCCTCGACCACCCGGTGACCGCCGAGATCACGGCCGCGCTGCCGCGCCTGCGGCCGCCGCGCGTGACGGCCGGCGGCTGGCTGGCCGAATGGGCGGAGGACCACCCCGAGCACGATCCGAAGCACCGGCACCTGTCGCAACTCGTATCCGTGTACCCGCTGGGCGAGATCACGGCGGGCACCGAACTCGGCGACGCGGCGACCGCGCTGCTGGACCGCCGCGGACCGGGGGCAATGGGCTGGTCGTGGGCGTGGAAGATCGCCTTGCGCGCCCGGCTCGGCGACGGTGACACGGCGCGTTCGCTGCTGCTGGAGGCGGCGCGGCCGTTCACCGGTGACCGCCACCGCGACGCACCCGTCGACGGCTCGGAATGGGGCGGCCTGCTGCCCAACCTGTTCAGCACGCACCCGCCGTGCCAGCTCGACGGCAACTACGGCTTCCCGGCGGGGCTCGCGGAACTCGTGGTGCAGAGCCACACCGGGGCGCTCGACCTGCTGCCCGCGCTCCCGGCGGCCTGGCCCGACGGCTCGGCTCGGGGCCTGCGCGCTCGCGGCGGACTGTCGGTCGACGTCGAGTGGCGCGCGGGGAAGTTCGTCTCGGCGGCCGTGACGCGAGTGTCCGGCGATCCGGGTGACGAAGTCGTGGTGCGGTGGCCCGGTGGCAATGCGAAGCTTCGGCTGGCCGTCGGCGAAGTGTCCCAGGTGGACGGTGATCGCGGATGCTGACCGACCTGCCGCTCGCGCAGCTGCGCACCTACACGAGCGCGTACCAGGCGCCCGAGGACTTCGACGGTTTCTGGCTTGAAACCCTCGCCGATGCGGACGAGCACGACCTCGCCGTGACGGTGACACCGGTCGAGACGCCGTTGCGGACGCTCGACGTGTTCGAGGTGACCTACGCCGGTTTCGGCGGGCACCCGATCCACGCGTGGCTGCGCGTGCCGAAGGGACAGCCGCGCCCGCTGGCCGCGGTCGTGCAGTTCCACGGCTACGGCAGTGGCCGCGGCAGTGCGGTCGAGGAGCTGCTCTGGCCTTCCGCCGGGTATGCGCAGCTGCAGGTGGACGTGCGGGGTCAGGGCGGTGCGCACGCGGGCGGCACGACCGGCGACCCCGTCGGCAGCGGGCCGGCGTTCCCCGGGTTCCTGACGCGGGGGATCGAAAGCCGGGAGACGTACTTCTACCGCCGCGTGTTCACCGACGCGGCGCGGGCCGTGGCAGCCGTGCGGGTGCTCGACGTTGTCGACCCCGACCGGGTGGCGGTGGCGGGCAACAGCCAGGGCGGTGGCATCGCGCTGGCCGCAGCGGCGCTCGTGCCCGACGTCGCGGCCCTGTACGCGCAAGCCCCGTTCCTGTGCGACTTCCGGCGCGCCTCGCTGATCGCGGGGAAAGCGCCCTACACCGAACTCGCCGGCTACCTCGCCGCACAACGGCACGAGGTCGCGCGGACGTTCGAGGTGCTGTCCTACTTCGACGGAATCGGCTTCGCGAGCCGGGCGCTCGCCCCGGCCCACTTCTCCGTCGGCCTGATGGACGACGTCGTGCCGCCATCGACGGTTTTCGGTGCCTACAACGCTTATCGGGGGCCGAAGAACCTTGACGTGTGGGAGTACAACGGCCACGAAGCGGGCGGGGGACAGGACCTCGAGAACGCGCTCGCCGCGTTCGAGCCGCTGCTGAAACCGGGCAGCTGAAGAGATTTCTTATCCACAGTGGAGTGGACGAGCGCCTTCGTGGCGCGGAAGCGAGGAAATACCCATGAAGATCCGCACTCTCGCCGCCGCCGGCCTGGTGGCGGCCCTCGGAGCCGTGCTGGCCGCATGCGGCGGCGGCTCGTCGAACGCCGGCGGCAACACCGTCAACTGGTGGACCTGGGACGACCACCAGGCCGCCGCCTACCAGGTGTGCGCCGACAACTTCCAGAAGGCCAATCCCGGTGTCACGGTGAAGATCTCGCAGTACACCGTGGCCGACTACTTCACGAAGCTCACCGCCGGATTCGTCGCGGGCACCGCGCCCGACGCGTTCCAGGACAGCGTGCAGTTCCTGCAGGCGTACGCGAGCCAGCACCAGTTGCTGCCGCTGGACGACTATCTCAAGAAGGACAACTTCGACCTCAAGAAGTTCTCCGTGGGCGTCGATTCGTGGAAGTACACCGACGGCAAGCAGTACGGCCTGCCGCTCGACTGGGCCGCGGCCGGGTTGTATTACAACACCGACGCGCTCACGAAGGCCGGTTACACCGCCGCCGACGTGCAGAACCTGAGCTGGAACCCCGACGACGGCGGCACGTTCGACAAGATGGTCGCGCACCTGACCGTCGACAAGAAAGGCGTGCGCGGTGACCAGCCGGGCTTCGACAAGAACAACGTCGCGACCTACGGCATGGGCCAGCTCGCCGCGAAGGACTTCATCGGCCAGGTGACCTTCAGCGCGTTCTCCTCGGCGCTCGGTTGGCGCCTGGGCGACAAGCCGGAGTGGCCGACGAAGTTCAACTACGACGACCCGCGGTTCATCAAGACCGCGAACTACATCCGCACGCTCACCGACCGCGGCCTGGCGCCGAAGATCGGCACCTTCACCACCGGCGGTGGCCAATCCACTGTCAGTGACGCGGATCTCGTCGGCTCGGGCAAGGTCGCGATGGAGCTCTCGGGTTCCTGGTCCGCCCCGAGCTTCGCGAAGCTGCCGGGGGTCAAGATCGGGATCGCCGCGCCGCCCGCGGGGCCGGACGGCAAGACCCGGGCGCTGACGTCGAACTCCAATGGCAACACGATCTGGGCCGGCACCAAGAACGCCGACCTGACCTGGAAGTGGGTCTCGTACATGGGTTCGCAGGAGTGCCAGACGGCCGCGTCGAAGACCGGCACCTTCTTCCCGTCGATCCCGGCTTCGATGGACGCGGCCACCGCGGCCATGAAGACACAGGGCGTGGACCTGTCGGTGTTCACCACGATGCTGAAGAACGGCACGCTCTACCCGGCCGAGGTCTACGCCAACGGCGCCGCCGTGCAGGCCACGGAAGAGCCGCTGCTGGAGTCGTTCTACGCGCACAACCGGGGTGACGACGTGTTCCCCGAGATGCAGAAGCAGAGCGTTGCCCTGCTCGCCAAGAGCTAGGGCGCGCCGGGAGTCAGGAGTGACGACATGCCCAGCCCTTCGGTGGTCGGCCTGCGCGCCGGCGGGACGAGTTTCGCCGTGGAACTCGCCCACCCGGTGCCACGGGTGCTGCACTGGGGCGCCGATCTCGGCGAACTGTCCGAAGCGGACGCCGAGGCCCTGCGGCTGACCGCCGGGGCCGCGGTGCTCAACAACGCGCCCGACGTGCCCCGCGCGTTCTCCGTGTGGCCCGCCGAAGCGGACACGTGGTCCGGCACCCCGGCGGTGTCGGGCCACGTCGCCGGCCGGGGTGCGGTGCCGCGGCCAGTGTTGAGCGGTTTTCGCCACGACGTGAACACGGTGACGCTGGAGCTCACCGACGTGGCGTCCGGGCTGGACGTGGAGCTGACCTACCGGCTGACGCCGTCGGGAGTGCTGGAGGTCGCGACGACCGTCACGCGGCGGGAGGGCGACGGCCGGTACGACCTCGCCGGGGTCGTGGCCGCGCTGCCACTCCCGCGGCGGGCGACGGAAGTGCTGGACTTCACGGGTAAGTGGTGCCGCGAACGCAGCCCGCAGCGCATTCCGCTCGCGTACGGCGGCCACGTGCGTGAGGTCCGGCGCGGCAAACCGGGCGCGGACTCGCCGTACCTGCTGACGGTCGGCGAGCCCGGGTTCTCCTTCGCCGCCGGTGAGGTGTGGGCGATGCACGTGGCGTGGAGCGGTGACCAGAAGTGGTTCGCCGAGCGGCTGCCCGAAGGCGCCGGGGTGCACGCGAGCGTGCTCGGCGGCGGGGAACTGCTGCGGCCGGGGGAGGTCCGGCTGGCGGCGGGTGAGTCGTACGTGGCGCCGGTGGTGTGCTTCGCGTGGTCGGACGCGGGGCTCGACGGGCTCGCCGCGCGCTTCCACGCCTACCACCGCGAGCGGGCGGCGCACACCGGCGAGCCGCGGCCGTTGACGTTGAACACGTGGGAGGCCGTGTACTTCGAGCACGACCTCGACCGGCTGCTGGAGCTCACGGAGCTGGGTGCGAAGGTCGGGGTGGAGCGGGTCGTGCTCGACGACGGCTGGTTCCGCGGCCGCCGCGACGACACCGCGGGCCTCGGCGACTGGACCGTCGACCGGGAGGTCTGGCCGCGCGGGCTGACACCCATGGTGGAGCGCGTGCACGCGCTGGGGATGGAATTCGGCCTGTGGGTCGAGCCGGAGATGGTGAACCTGGACTCCGACCTGGCTCGGGAGCACCCGTCGTGGGTGCTGGGTCCGGAGGAGCTGGGAGCGTCGTCCCGCAACCAGTACGCGCTGAACCTCGCCCGGCCCGAAGCGTATGCGTACTTGCTGGAATCGCTCGACGCGCTGGTGGGTGAGTACGGCGTCGACTACTTGAAGTGGGACCACAACCGCGAACTGCACGAGGCCGTCGACCGCGTGACGGGCCGGGCGGGGACGCGGGCGCAAACGCTTGCGCTGTACCGGTTGCTCGACGAACTGCGTGAACGCCACCCGCGGCTGGAGATCGAGAGCTGCGCGAGCGGCGGCGGGCGCGTCGACCTCGGGATCCTGGCCCGGACCGACCGCGTGTGGGCGTCGGACTGCCTCGACCCGGTGGAACGGCAGGCGATCCAGCGCTGGACCGGGCAGCTGATCCCGCCGGAGGTGATCGGCTCGCACGTCGGGGCCGAGCGCAGCCACACGACCGCGCGGAAGACGGACCTGTCGTTCCGGCTGGTCACGGCATTGTTCGGGCACGCCGGCATCGAAGCGGACCTCACGCGCAACTCGCCGGCGGAGCTGGCAGCGTTCACGGCGTGGGCCGGGTTGTACAAGGAACTGCGGCCGCTGCTGCACCACGGCCGGGTCGTCCGCGCCGATCTGCCCGACGACGACGCGTACTTGCACGGCGTGGTGTCGGACGATCGCGCGGTGTTCTGCTGGGCCCGGCTGACGACGGGTGCGGCGGGTCAGCCTGGGCGCGTGCGGTTGCCGGGGCTGGACCCGGCGCGGACCTATCGCGTGCGGGTGCGCGCCGAGGCCGGGCTGCCATCGTTGCGCGAGGTGGCCGCGCCGGAATGGTTTACGCGGGCGCTCGCGGGGCCGGTGGAGCTACCGGGTGCGGTGCTGGGCGTGGCGGGCGTGCCGATGCCGGTGCTGGACCCGGGGCAGGCGCTGCTGCTGGATCTGTCCACTGTGGATCGCTCGTGACACCTGGGTTCCAGGCGATGCCGGCCCGGCAGGTGCTCGCCGATGGCGTGTACGAGCAGCTGCGCGCACTGATCATGAACGACGGCATCGCGCCCGGCGCGCGCGTGAACATCGACGAGATCGCGCGCGAGCTGAGGGTGTCGGGCACGCCGGTGCGGGAAGCGCTGGCGCGCCTGGAATCCGAGGAACTGGTGAGCCGCCTGCCGTTGCGGGGTTACCGCGTGACCGAGCTGCTGTCGCGGGGCGAAGTCGACGACGTGTACGCGCTACGGCTGTTGCTGGAGCCGCCGAGCGCCGCGCTGGCCGCGAAGGCGATGTCCGACGCGCACGTCGCGGCGCTGGAGGCCGAACTGGCCACGTGCCCGGCGGCGCCGGCCCGCGACGCGTACCGCGACTACAAAGCCCTCACCGCGCACGACGCCCGGCTGCACGAGCTGGTGCTGCACATCGCGGGCAACGCGGCGGTGGCGCAGGCGTTCGCGCGCACCCACTGCCACCTGCACTTCTTCCGGCTCAACTACAGCCAGCCCTTCGGTGAGCAGACGATCTCGGAGCACCGGGAAATCGTCGAAGCGCTCATGGCCGGCCGCGCCGCGGCTTCGCGCAAGGCGATGGCCGCGCACCTGGAAGTGGCGCGCGACCGGTTGCTGTCGCGGATGTGAACGGGGCTCCCCGGGATTCGCCGGGAAGCCCCGTCGGCTCAGCGGGTCATCGTGGTTTCGTAAATGCGCTGCTGCGCTCCACCGGCGCCGAGGGTGCGGAACCCGTCGGCCCACAAGGAGTCCACTCGGGAGCGTTTTTGCGCGTTGGGCCTGGCGTTGGTGCACGAGGGGCCGGGACCGCCCCCGGACATCAGCTCGGAGCACGGCCGGAGTAGTGGTCGGGCAGGCCGAGCACGTGGCCGGTCTCGTGGGCGGTGATCCGCGTGTTGTCGTACTGGCGGGTGTAGTCGATGAAGACGGTGCCCGTGCCGTGACCGTCGGACTGGGCGTAGGAGCCGCGCGGGTCGTTGCCCTCGACGTAGCGCAGGGAAGCGCCGGAGGAGCGTTCGACCAGTTTGACGTTCTTCGCGGCGGCGTTCCAGTTGGCCGCGCCGGCGTTGATCGCCGAGCGGAACGTCGGCGCCCCTGAAGTGCTGTAGTACACCGTGGTGACCGCGGCGGCCTGGTCGGCGGCGGTGGCTGCGGTGGCCGTGCCGGCGACGAGCGGGGCGGCCGCGACGGCGAGCGCGACGGCACCGGACAGCAAGAACTTCCTCGACATCGGAAAGCTCCTCGGGTTTGGGGAGTTTGCCTGATTTGCGCGCGCTGCAGCGAATCTAGGCAATCAGGCCCCGCTTGTGACCCGACTTTCGTACTGTCCGGAAAGTGGTTATTTACCAACACCTTCCGCGGGTTGACTTTCAGTCGACGGGCGCCGCCAGTGGAACTTCCTGGTGGGTGCCCAGTTCGAGCCGGTTGAGGTCCGCGCGGGTGAGGTCGGCGCCGCAGTGGTCGCACCGCTCGCCGGGACGCGTGAGCTGGCCGCAGGTGGTGTGGATCAGTTGCATCGGCTCCGCGGCTGTGGGGGAGTTCGTGTGGGCGTCGCCCCACCGGCCGAGCGCGTGGATCACGGGCAGCGTGTCGGCGCCGGCTTCGGTGAGGCGGTATTCCTCGCGCGTGCGGCCGCCGCCGTCGCGGTAGGGCACGCGGGTGAGCAGGCCGGTTTCGACCATGCGGGCCAGGCGTGCGGCCAGCACGTTGTCCGCGATGCCGAGGTGGCTGCGGAACTCGTCGAAGCGGGTGGTGCCCAGGTGGGCGTCGCGGAGGATCACGAGCGTCCACGGTTCGCCGAGGACATCGGCCCCCCGGGCGATGGGGCAGGACGTGCCCGTCCAGCTTGCGCGTCGGCCCACTGTTCCTCCTTGCTGACTTGCCTGTAGCAAGTTTACGCCGTAGCGTCTGCGATGGTTAACTTGCAGATAGAAAGTCAGAAGGGTGCAAGCGATGGAGATCAAGGGTTCGGTGGCGCTGGTGACCGGTGCGAACCGCGGTTTCGGCCGCGAACTGGCGGCCGCCCTGCTGGAGCGCGGCGCGGCGAAGGTCTACGCCGCCGCGCGCCGGCCGGAGACGGTCGACTTGCCGGGTGTGGTGCCGCTCGCGCTGGACGTCACGGACCCGGCGTCCGTGCTCGCCGCCGCCGCGCAGGCGCCGGACGTGACGCTGCTCGTGAACAACGCCGGTGTCTCCACGGGCGCCTCGTTCCTCGACGGCTCCCTCGACGACGTCCGGCTCGAGATGGAGACCCACTACTTCGGCCCCCTCGCCACGGCGCGCGCGTTCGCCCCGGTACTGGCCTCGAACGGCGGCGGGGCCGTGCTGAACGTGCTGTCGGCGCTGTCGTGGGTGACGGCGCCGCACGTGAACGCGTACTCCGCCGGCAAGGCCGCGGCCCTGCAGCTGACCAACGGCCTGCGCCTGGCGCTGTACGACCAGGGCACCCAGGTCACCGCCCTGCACGTCGGCTACATGGACACGGACATGGCCGCCGACATCGCGGACCCCAAGTCCAACCCGGCCGACATCGCCGCCGTCGCCCTGGACGGCATCGAGAAGGGCGCCTTCGAAATCGTCGCCGACGACTTCAGCCGCTACGTGCGGGCCGGACTTTCGGGCGATCTGACGGTGCTGTACCCGCAGCTGGTTTCCTGAGCTTTCTCGCCTGTGGCCGGTCGGGCTGGATTTGCGGTTCGTGGTCGGCGGGGTGTCTGGCTGGGCTGGGTCTGCAGTTCGTGGTCGGTCGGCTGTCTGGCTGGGATGGGCTTGCGGCGCGCGGTCGGTCTGTGAACCGTGGGCCTATCCGGGTCGGGTGGAGGCGGTGCTGACCTGATTCACACTTCGCTTGCGCCTCGGGAGCCCCAGCTGCCGTTGCCGCCTGGCGGGCCTGACGGTGCTGGTCCGGGCGGGGCTCGTGCCCTGTTTTGAGTTTGCGGCCGGCAGCCGTGCTTCCAGGCCGGCCGGTGCGCGCGGCCCGGGCCGGGGCGGCTTGCGTTGCAGGCGGTTGCGGTCCTTTTCGGTGGACGCTGGTGTTCTGGGCGCCCTGGTTCCGGTTGGCTCGACTTGCGGGTTCCCCGCGGTGGTTTTTGGTCCGCCGGTGGGCGTGGGCGTGGGCGTGTTCGACCCAGGTCCGGGAGTTGCTTGTACTGCGAGCGGTTGCGGTGTTCTCGACCGGGCGGCGGGCTCAGACGAAGGCCGCGCGTGACTTGCGTTGCAGGCAGTTTCGGTCCTTTGTGGCTGGTTAGCTGCCGGTGCAGGTGAGGCTCGCTCTGGCCCCGTTCGGTGCTCGCCGGAGTTGCGGGGGGCTGCGGTGTTTTGGGTGCACCAGCAGGGAGCCGGTTCGCGGGCGGGTGCGGTCTTTCTTCGGCCCGTCGGCGGGCGCTGCGCGTGATGCTGGCTCCGGTCCGGGTTGGTGCTCACCGGAATCGTGGGCGGCTGGTGTTTCCACGTCGTCCGGTGGGCGACGGCTTCGTACGTGGCTTGTGTCGCGAGGAGTTACCGCCAGTCTGGGCCGACCGGACGGCGTTGTGGGTGGCCGTGGTTCCGGTTGGTTCTCGCTGGAGTCATGGCTGTCGCGGCGTTTCTTGGTCGGCCGGTGGGCGCGGGCGGGTTCACGTCGAGAGTGGGTGAGGCTTGTGTTGTAGGCAGTCGCGGCCTGTGGTGCGGTGCCGGGCCGGGGCCGTCCGCGGCGAGAGCGGTCCGGCCGTCGCGGTGCTTCTTCGCCCGCGGGCGGCGGTGGTTCTGGGCCTGGTTCCACTCTTGGCTTGCGCGCCGGCGCGCAGAGGTCGTGGTCGGTTTCTTGCCAGGCATGGAGTTGGCCGGTTTCCCGGCGAGCCGGTGCGTAGATCGGTTCGCCGGGGAATGTCTGCATCCGGCCAGTTGCCGGCGGCAGGCGGCTGGCCCGTCGGGCCGGGGGTGGCTGTGCCCCGGCCGACGGGCGGTCAGCGGTGGTGGATCAGTGGCCGCCGTCGGCTGGTTGGTTTTGCTGGGCGTTGGCCCAGCCGGTCTCGGCTGTTTTCTGGATGTCGAGCATCTGCTTGGCGATCTCCTGCCCGCCCTTCACCGGCCACGCCCACATCTCCTTGGCGCTGTCGGAGTCCGCGATCCACTGCTTCAGGATCGAGAAGGACTGCGGGTAGTTCGCCTTCAGCTGGTTCTCGAGGTACTTGTACTTCGCGAACGCCTCCGGCTGGTGCTGCTTCAGCCAATCCTCGTGCGCCTTCGTCCACGGCGTCTTGTTCGGGGGCGGCTGGTTGGCCGTTGGTGCGGCGTCGTCGCTGTGGTGGCTGCCGCTGGTGGAGGGTGCGTCGTCCCCGTGGTGGCTCCCGGGCGGCGTGTCGTCGTGGCCGTGGTTGCCGCCGCCGGACGATGCGTCGTCACCGTGGTGGGTGCCCGGCGGGGTGCCGTGGTCGCCGTGGTTGCCGGCGGCGGAGGACGTGTCGTCGCCGTGCTGAGAGGAAGGCGCGTCGTGTTTGGGTGGGACTGGTGGGGGGACGTCGTTGCCGGTGTGGGTGGCTGGGGGCGGGGTGGCGGTGTCGTCGCCGGCGTGGGTGCCTGCGCCAGAACCGGAACTCGAGCCGCTGCCGGTGTTGGTGGGGGCGTCGTCTTTGGGTGGGACTGGTGGGGGAGCGTCGTTGCCGGTGTGGGTGGCTGGGGGCGGGGTGGCGGTGTCGTCGCCGGCGTGGGTTCCTGCGCCAGAACCGGAACTCGAGCCGCTGCCGGTGTTGGTGGGGGCGTCGTCTTTGGGTGGGACTGGTGGGGGGACGTCGTTGCCGGTGTGGCCGGCTGGGGGCGGGGTGGCGGTGTCGTCGCCGGCGTGGGTGCCTGCGCTGCTGCTGGTGTTGGTGGGGGCGTCGTGTTTGGGTGGGACTGGTGGGGGAGCGTCGTTGCCGGCGTGGGTGGCTGGGGGCGGGGTGGCGGTGTCGTCGCCGGCGTGGGTTCCTGCGCCAGAACCGGAACTCGAGCCGCCGCCGGTGTTGGTGGGGGCGTCGTCTTTGGGTGGGACCGGTGGGGGGACGTCGTCGCCGGGGTGGGTGCTGCCAGACCCGGAACCCGAGCTGCCGGAGCTGCCGTTGTTGGCGGTGTTGGCGGGAGGCGGAGTGGCGACGTCATCGGCCGCGTGGGTGCCGCCGGTACCCACGCCAGAGCCAGCGCCAGAGCCGCTGCCGGTGTTGGTGGTGGCGTCGTCCTTGGGCGGGACTGGCGGAGGAACGTCGTCCCCGGTGTGGCTGGCCGGGGGAGGAGTCGCCGCGTCGTCGCCCGCGTGGGAGCCGGAGCCGGTGTTGGTGGGAGCGTCGTCGCCGGTGTGGCTGGCTGGGGGCGGAGTGGCGGCCTCGTCGCCGGCGTGGGTGCCCGCGCTGGAGCCGGAGCCTGAGCCGCCGCCGGTGTTGGTGGGGGCATCATCCTTAGGCGGGAGCGGCGGAGGGACATCGTCGCCGGTGTGGGTGCCGCCGGTGCCAGAGCCTGAGCCCGTGCCGGAGCCTGAGCCGCCGCCGGTATTGGTGGGGGCGTCATCCTTAGGCGGGAGCGGCGGAGGGACATCGTCGCCGGTGTGGGTGCCGCCGGTGCCAGAGCCTGAGCCTGAGCCGCTGCCGGAGCCGCCGGTGGTGGGGGGCGGAGTGGCGGCGTCGTCGCCCGCGTGGGTGCCGCTGGTGCCACCACCGGAACCGCCGCCCGTGCCGCCACCGGAGCCGCCGCCCGTGCCGCCGTGGCCGGAGTTTCCGACGTTCGTCATCGGGATGTCGTCGCCCGCGTGGGCGGCGCTGCTGCCCGCGCTGCTGCCGCTGCCGGCGGCGCCGCCGACCCCCGGGCGGGTCTTGAGGGCCTTCACGACGTCGCCGATGCGGCCGGCGGAGCGCGTGGCCTGCGCGATGACCGCGGCGAGTTTCGCGCCCAGTGACGTCGCGGTGAGCGTCGCCTGGGCGACGCACCAGCTGACGCCCGCGACGATCGACGCGCCGAACGTCGGGATGGCGGCGGCGAGCGCGATCAGCATCGTGGAGATCATGTCGCCGAGGACGGTGGTGATGAGGTCGCGGAACAGGCCCCGCACGGCGGCGATGATGGCCATGTTCGTCTGGATCAGGTAGCCGACGATGTCGGTGCCGTGGGCCTTGCTCTCCAGATCGGCCGCGAGCTCCTGCATGCGCTGCTTGAAGGTCTCGCCCGCCGAGCCTTCCCAGTGGCTGATGTCACCGTTCAAAGAGGACTTCTGGTCTTCCGCGATCTGCCGGATGCTCTCGGCGACCGTGTGGACCTCCTGGCTCAGCAGCTGGATCTGGTCCGGGTCGCCCATCAGCATGTCGAGCGGCTCGCGCAGGAAGCTCACGTGCTCGATCAGCCAGCCGAGCCCGGCGGAGATCAGGCTGCCCAGCGGGTTGAGCGCGAACTTCACCGTGTCGACGGCGGAAGCGACCACCCCGAGCCCGATCGAGACGCCGAGCGCCGCCTTGTCGGAGTCGTCGGCGGTCTTGATGTCCTCGCAGCTCTTGATCAGGAAGGTGTACGAGTCCAGGAAACCCGCGCCGGAGAACTTGTTGGAGTCGGTGATCACCACGCCGGCGCCGAAGTCGGGCTTGGCGTTGGGGTCGAACGACGTCGTCACAGCGGTTGCCCCAATCCCTTGAGGGCGTCGGACTGCGAGGTGTCGGTGCTGCGGTACTTGTCCGCCGCGGTGCGCACGTTGCTCGCCTGGTCGGTGTACGCCTTGGCGGCGCCCTTCACCTGGTCGTGCAGCACGCCGAGCGCGATGCGCGTCGGAATCCCGAGCACCTGGCCCACGGCGACGCCGAACGCGTTGATGTCGCCGCCGTTCAGCTGCTGCACGCGGTTGGCCGCGTCGGTCACCTTGCCGCCGCGGTCGTCCAGATCGGTCGCGTAGGTCTGCAGGATGTTCGGGTCGACGGTGTAGCCGTCCATCAGTCGATCTCCCTCGCCCGGGTCGTCACCAGGGCTGCATCTCGTCGTCGTCGCCGTCCACCCGTCGCCGGTGCGGGCCCGACGGCCGTCCCGGCGGCTGCGGCGGAGCGGCGGGCGGGCCGGACTGCGGCGCGGGCGGCATCCGAGGCGGAACCGGCGGCACGGGCGGAACCCTCGGCGGGACAGGGGGAACGCGCGGCGCGACAGGCGGAATCCGTGGCGGGGCAGGCGGAACCGCACCGGTCGGCGGAACCGGGCGCCCAGGCTGCGGACGCTCGTCGTCCTCCGGCTCTCCCGGCTGCCGCGGCGCGTCCTGCTCCTCCGGCTCGTCTTCGGCCTCCGGCAGGAAGGACCGGACCACGCTCATCATCTCCGTGCCGCCCGCGAGCGGCTCCAGCGCGTCGGCGACTTCGCGCGACACCTGCCGCTGCGCCTTGCCGTAGGTCTCCATGATCGCGGCGGTGAGCTGAGCACCGCCGGACGAGCGCAGCGCCCGGTCGTCGATGTGCAGGTCCTTCAGCGCGCCGTTGGGGGTGACGGTCACCGACACCAGCCCGTCCGACGAACGGGCCTTGCCCTCGGCCTCGCTGAGTTTTTCTTGCAGCACCATGCTTTTCGCGCGCATGTCGGCCACACGCCGCTGGAAGTCGTCCAGCCACTCCTGCTCGTCCACCGGGTAAAAAATATCGATCTGTCCCACCTGCCGGGGTGAACCACAGATGACGGGTCGACGACGAAACGTGGCGGGTCGCCCGACGCTCGGGCAGGTCAAGCGGTAAGAATGGGCACGTGCCGGAAGAGGTCCAGGTCAACACCGGGCGTACGCGAAACAGGTGGGGTGAAGGCGATCGGCTGCGCGGGGAGATCCTCGACGCGGCCAGCCGGCTGCTGTCCGAGCTCGGTGGTGAAGACGGCCTCACGATCCGCGGCGTCGCCCGCGCGGTCGGCATCGCGCCCGCGAGCATCTACCAGCACTTCACCGACCGCGCCGCGCTCGTGAAAGGGTTGCTCGACTACGAGTTCGCCCGCCTGCGCGCCGCGATGGAAGCCGCCGAAGCGAGCGAGGACCCCGAAGACGCCGTCGGCCGCGTGCGCGCGCTCATCCACGCCTACTGCCAGTTCGCGATGGAGAACCCGGGCCACTACCGGCTGATGATGGCCAACGGCTCCACCCGGCCCACACCCGAGGCGTACCCGCAGGGCCCGCTGCCCGACCTCATCGAGTTGCTGCGCGAAGGGTTTGCGCGCTGCGCCGCCGCCGGGATCGCACTCCGCGTGCCCGCCGAACGCGCCGGGGTGATCGCGTTCGTCGGCGCCCACGGCCGCGTCGCGCTGTTCCACAACTCGCCCGAACGAGGCGGTGCGGCCACCGTCGTGCCGTTCGTCGACGAGCTCGTTTCTCTCGTTTTCGCCTGACCGGCGGGCGTTTTCTCCGGTTTCCACCCGCCTGGTCTCGGCCGTCCCGGTGATCTCGTGCGGGGAAGTCGGGCAACTCTCCACCAGATTTCCTAACATGTGTTCGATAAGTGTCCGAACACTCGTTTGGTGACTCTGTGTAGGAGGAAGCCGATGTCGGAGGCTCTGTCCTCGGAGGTCGCGCCGGACGTCGTCGAGCCCGAGTACCCGATGGCGCGGGGGCGCTGCCCGTTCGACCCGCCGCCGGAGCTCGAGCGGCGGCTGACCGAGGAACCCGTGTCCCGGGTGAAGATCTGGGACGGCAGCGACCCCTGGCTGTTCACGCGTTACGAAGACGTCCGCGCCCTGCTGCGCGATCCCCGCGTCAGCGCGGACACCTCGCGGCCCGGCTACCCGCCCCAGTCGCCCGGCATCGCCGCGCGCCGCAAGCGCGCCACGTCGTTCATCGGCATGGACGACCCCGAGCACGCCACCCAGCGGCGCCTGCTGACGGCCGACTTCATGGTCAAGAAGGTCGAACGCCTGCGCCCGCGCATCCAGCACATCGTCGACGAACTGATCGACGAGATGCTGGCCGGGCCCAAGCCCGCGAACCTCGTGGACGCCTTCGCCCTGCCGTTGCCGTCGCTGGTGATCTGCGAGCTGCTCGGGGTGCCCTACGCCGACCGCGCGTTCTTCCACCGCATCAGCAGGGTTCTCGTCTCCAAGGAGGCCACGCCGCAGCAATCGCTCGCCGCCGTCGAGGAGCTGCTGGCCTACCTGCGCGGGCTGGTCGAGAAGAAGCTGACCGACCCGGGTGACGACGTGCTCAGCCGCCTGGCCACCGGGCAGGTCGCGCAGGGGACCATGACGGCCGACGAGGTCGCGTCGATGGGGCAGCTGCTGCTGGTGGCCGGCCACGAGACCACGGCGAACATGATCGCGCTCGGCACCGTCGCGCTGCTGGAGCACCCGGACCAGCTCGACCTCGTGCGCGACGGCGACCCGGCGTTGATCGCCAACGCCGTGGAGGAGCTGCTGCGCTACCTCACGATCGTCCACACGGGACGCCGGCGCGTCGCACTGGAGGACCTGGAAGTCGCCGGGCAGCACATCCGCAAGGGCGAGGGCCTGATCGCCGCGTCCGACGTCGCCAACCGCGACGCCGAAGCGTTCCCCGACCCGGACAAGCTCGACGTCACCCGCAAGGCCCGCCACCACGTGGCGTTCGGCTACGGCGTGCACCAGTGCCTCGGCCAGCCGCTCGCGCGGGTCGAGCTGCAGGCGGTCTGCAGCACGCTCTACCGGCGGATCCCCACGCTGAAGCTCGCGGTTGGCCTGGAAGAGCTCGACTTCAAGAACGACATGCTGGTCTACGGGGTCCACTCGCTCCCCGTGACCTGGTGAACGACAGGACGGCAGACGGTGAAGGTGGTCATCGACCAGGACCGGTGCGTCGGCGCCGGGCAGTGCGTGCTCGCGGCTCCGGACGTGTTCGACCAGCGTGAGGACGACGGCATCGTCGTGCTGCTGGACGACAACCCGCCGGAGGAGGTGCACGCGCAGGCGCGCGAGGCGGCGCAGATCTGCCCGGCGCTGGCGATCGAACTGGCGGATTGAATCCACTGTGGACCACAACAGGTTGGGCGGCACACAGTGGTGTGACGCCCGACCGGGGAATGTCGTGGCCGGCCCGGCGCTGGCTAGGGTGACTCGTCCTGGTAAGCCGGGGAAGGGAAAACCCGTGTCCCTCCGCCGTTCCGTGACCGTGGCGCTGGCCGCGCCGGTCCTGCTCGTGGCGGCCGCGGTGCCCGCCACGGCGTCCCTCGCCCCGATCCCGCCGTCGCCGCTGCGCTGCGCCGCCGTCGGCCAGGTCGCGCAGGCGCTGGACACCCGCGTCGAGGCCATCGTCGCCGGCATGGGCACGAACCCCGACGCGACGGCCAACCCGGTGGCCACGGCGTTCGACGACGCCACCGCCGGCCTCCCTGCCCCGCCCGCCACGGGCTGCTCCGCGGACTCGGCCGCGGCCGGCGCCGTGGTGCACTCGATCTTCACCTACGTGCGCGCGGTCAACCGCTTCGCGCCGACACTCACGCCCACCGTCAGCCTCGTGGTCGACCCGAGCGTCAGCAACTTCGTGTACGCCGTGCAGTCCGCTTCGCCGGGCACCTACACGGCCACCTCGCACGCCATCTCGCCGGAGATGCGCGGCGAGCTGCTGCGGGGCAAGTACGTCCTCACGGTCACCGCGCTGGGCTTCTGACCCCGGACGGTGGCTCCTTTATCCTGTAAGGAGTCGTCGTTCGAAGGGGTTTCCCGTGGTCGTGTTCGCCGGGCAGGGTGACGCGCGACGGTCGCTGGAGCTGTTGTGGCGCAAGGACGTCACGCCGCAGCGGCTGCAGAAGCCGGCGCCGGGACCGAAACAGGCGCTCAGCGTCGACGAGATCGTGGCCGCCGCCGTCGCGATCGCCGACGCCGAGGGCATGGGGGCGCTGTCCATGCGGGCCGTGGGGGAGCGGCTGGGACGGACGGCGATGGCCCTCTACACCTACGTGCCCGGCAAGACCGAACTCGTCGACCTCATGTACGACCACGCGCTCACCGAACTGCGCGAGGACCACGACCTGACCGCCGGCTGGCGCCCGGCCGTCGTCGAGCTCGGCCGGGAGCTGTGGGAATTCCACCTGCGCCATCCGTGGCTGCTGCAGGTGTCCTACGCGCGCCCGGTGCTCGGCCCGGGCGAGTTCCGCCTGCAGCAGCTGGTGCTGCGCGTCCTGTTCGCCACGGGCCTGCCGGCCGCGCGGGTGCGCCGGCTCGTCGGCGCACTGCTCAACACGGTGCGGGGCTCGGTGCAGATCGCGGCCGAATCGCGCCAGGCGACACGGGAAACCGGCCGGTCCGAAGAGGACTGGTGGCACTCGCGAGCGGCCGTGCTGGGCGAGCTGGTACCCGATCTGAGCGAGCGCTACCCGCTCGTCGGCCGGCTCGGCGAGGACCAGACCCAGCCGTCCGACCCGGACGGTGCCGAGCCCTACCTCGAACGTGAAGCGCGGCTCAGCCTCGAAGCCGGGCTCGAACTGCTGCTGGACGGCATCGAAAGCGCGATCGCGCGCGAGGGCTGAGTCAGGGTTTGCGCGCCTCGATCAGGAACCGCGTGGTCGTGGCGGCGAAGGGGCCGCGCCGCAACTGCTCGTGCAGCGCCCGCAGCTGCGGCAGGTACGCCTCGACTGTGAAGCCGGGGACCAGCCAGATCACCTTGCGCAGGAAGTAGATCACGGCCCCGACATCGAAGAACTCCGTGTGCAGCTTCTCGAACCGCAGGTCCACGACCTCCAGCCCGGCGCGTTCGGCGTCGGCCCGCGCGTGATCGGGGTGCCGGCTCTCACGTACCTCGGCGGGCTGCGGACCCAGGAAGTGCTCCACCAGTTCGAACACGCTCGCCGGGCCGACCTGCTGTGACAAGTACGTGCCACCGGGCCGCAGCACCCGCGCGATCTCCGCCCACCACGCCTTGCCGGGGTGGCGGCTCACGATCAGCTCGAACGACCCCGTCCGGAACGGCAGCGGCGGTTCGTCGGTGTCGGCCACCACGGTCGCGCCGCGCGGGTGCAGCAGCGTGCTCGCCTTGGCCAGGTTCGGCGGCCACGATTCGGTCGCGACGGTCAGCGGCGGCAGCACGGGCACGCCCGCGAGCACCTCACCGCCGCCGGTCTGAATGTCCACAGCGGACTCGGCACGGGCGAGCCGTTCGCCGATCAGGTGCTGGTAGCCCCACGACGGACGTTGTTCCGTCGCGCGGCCGTCGAGCCACGAGAAGTCCCAGCCCGCCACGGACACCGTCGCGGCTTCGGTCACCAGGTCGTCGAAGGAGCGTGCCACGCCCCGATCGTCACAGGTCCGCGGGCGGCGAGCCACTCGATTTCGGCGCGCGGCGCGCCGGCGGCGGTGGTACCGGCTTAGCCGCCACGACGGCGTCGAGCGGCACCACCACGAGCCCGCGCTTGGTCTCCACCGTGCACGTGGTGGCGTCGCGATCGCGCAGCGGGCCCAGCGCGTCGGTGAAGCCGCCCTCGATCCGGTAGCGGACGACGACGCGCGTGCCCAGCGGCAGCTGCTCCAGCGGAGTCACAGCCGGGCCGAAAGTTCTTCGTCGCTGGGCTCCACGAGGTGCGAGCCGTCGGCGAACACGATGGTCGGGATGCGCCGCGCGCCGTCCTGCAGCGAACGCACCAGCTGCTCCGCTTCGGGGTCGGCCTCGACGTCCACGTAGTCGTACTCGACGCCGGCGGAGTCGAGCAGCGCACGGCTGCGCTTCACGTCCGGGCACCAGCTCGCGCCGTAGACCACCGGGTTCACGAGGCCACCTCCGAGGCTTCCGCAGCTTCCGGCACGTCTGCCAGCGCAGGAGTTTCCTCTTGCACGGCACGGGGTTCCGGGTGCCCGAGGAACGTCAGCCAGTCGCGGAACACGTGGTGCACGGCTTCCGCACCCACGGGCTCACCCGGCGCCGGCAGCTCACGCGGGTACAGGATGAAACCCCGCTGCTGCGGCCCGCCGAGCGCGCCGTGGGACCCGACGTGGCGCTCGAACGGCGACGACTGGTCCGACTCCGGGTCGTACCGGCTGTTGATCATGATGTCCGCGCAGTGCGGGAACGCGTCGACGCGCTTGATCAGCTCGTCGGCGTACGGGCCGTATTCCGTCAGCGGGTCCGCGCCGATCACGACGCCGGTCGCGAGCCGCTTCAGCCCGTCGCGGCCGAGCACCACGGGCCCGAACTCGGAGCTGTGCACGAGCATGAAGCCCACACCGTCGTGGTCGACGAGCGTCGGCAGCAGGTCCGGGTACTCGCTTTCGATCGTCTCGAGGTTCACGCGCCCTTCGTGCTCGGTGAAGGACACCATCGCCAGGTGCCCGGACACCACGCAGACCACGCCGGGCGCCACGCGCGTGACTTCGCCGGGTGACCCGCTGGTGGTGCGCGGCCGGTTGCCGGCGCACTCGGCGTCCTCGACGCGGGCGCGCAGCCGGCGCGCGATCAGGCCATCGGTCGTGGTCGCCTCGGCGAGCGCGGCGTTGACCTGCCAGCTTTCGGCCTGCCGGCGCTTGCCGTGTTCCGCGCCGGGCGAACCGCCGCACAGCCGCCCGACCAGCGCTTCCATCGTCTCGCCGAAGCGGTCGACGAACGCCTGGCCCTGCGTCTGGCCGTGGTCGGACAGCCCGACGACGTGGTAGCGCCGCGGCGCCAGCCGGCTCGCGCGCAGCAGCCGCGCGAACTGCTGGTCGATCGAGCGCAGCACCTCGAGAGTGTCGAAGCGCTCGATGCCGGAGTGGTGGGCGACCTCGTCGTAGCCGAGGAAATCGGCGTAGACCACGGGCCGGCCCGCGAGCATGTCGCCGATGATCGCCGAGACGACGACATCGCGCGCGATCACCGTGGTTCCGGGGCGCGCGAGCGGGTAGATGCCGCCGCGCGGGACCCGCGGCACGACGCCGGCGCGGCGCTGCCGCACTGAAGCCGAGATCTCGCGGAGCACGTCGACGAGTGCGACGCCGAACGTCCGCAGCACGTTCACGGGGTTCGCGAAGTACGCGCGGTACCCGGCGCCGACGCGGTCGTGGCGCGGACCGCGGACCTTGCGCGGCACGAGGACCGGGATGGAGCTCATCGTGAGGCTCACGTGCTCGGCGTCGCCGGAGAACAGGTTGCCGTGGCTCGCGCCGTCGCCGGCGAGCAGGCCGCGCCCGTTGCTGTGGCGGCGTTCGATCTCGGCCGCGTCGCTCGGGTGCGCGCACGCCATCACGTGGTCGCGGTCTTTCTCGTACCAGCGAAAGCCGAGGATGTCGTGGTTCGACCCGTGCAGGATCCCGCACACGCTCGCGCCGGTCTGCGAGCTCCAGTCGGTGTGCCAGCGCGTGAGCGAGTGCGTGCCCTCGTTCAGCCAGGCGGCGAACGTCGGCATGTCCCCGTCGCGCACGGCGCGGCGCACGGTGTCGTAACCCAGCCCGTCGATCTGCAGGAAGATCACCCCGGGCGGTTCTGCGGCGAGGTCGGTGCCGGGCGCGTGCTTGCGCCGCCGGCGGGCCGCGCGGCGGAAGAAGATCTCGTCCTCGTCCACGGCGAGCGCGCTCGAGATCACCGCGCCCACGGCGGACATCACCACGGTGATCACCACCGCCGCGCTGAAGCTGTGCAGTTCGACGCCGGGCACGGCCTGCAGGATCGCCAGCGTCGCCGCGCCGAGGAACAGATACGTGCCGACGCCGAGCGTGAAGTACGCGATCGGCCAGGCGACGCGCACGACCAGCGGCCACACTACGGACGTGAGCAGGCCGAGGATCAGCGCGCACACCGTCGGCTGCCACCACGAGGCCATCGAGAACCCGTCGAGCCACAGGTCGAGCAGGCGAAGCACGCCCGTCACGGCGGCCCAGACGAGGATCACGCGGGCGATGACCCGGCCGCCGCCCAGCAGGCGGCCCTTCCCCGGGGCGGGTGTCGTCACTGATGTCCTCCCGTTCGTTCCGCGGCCCGCGTGCGCAGTTTGGCGATCACCGTCATCAGCACGGTGACCAGCAGCACCAGCGCGGTGGCGAGCAGCGTGGCGATCAGCGGTGAGTCGAAGATCCCGCCGCTGAGGATGCCGAGCAGAGAATAGGCAACGGCCCACAACACGCAGGCCATGAGCCCGGCCGGCAGCAGCTTGCGCCACGGGTACCCCAGCGTGCCTGCCGCGAGCAGCACGGGGATGCGCCCGGCCGGCACAAGCCGCCCGATCACCACGAGCTGCCACCCGCGCCGCGCGAACTGCTCCCGGCCCTTCGCGAGTCGCTCGGCTTGCTGACGCCGCTCGACCCACCTCAACAGAGCTTCACTGCCCATCCGCGGCACGGCGAACGTCAGCACGTCGCCGAGGTACGCGCCGGCGACCGCCAGCAGGATGACGACCGGGAGCGAGAGGTGGTCCGTCGTGGTGGCGACCGCCGCGGCCGCGCCCACCAGCGCTCCTGTCGGCACGATCGGGATGACCGAGCCCAGCAGGACCCCGCCGAACAGCGCCGGGTAGCCGATCGCCGACGGGTCCGCCCAGTTCACGCCCGTTCCTCGGCCGCGGGCAGCGTGACCGCCGCGCCCGGCCGGGTCAGCAGCACGTCCGTCGCCAGGCCCAGCGCGCGGACCCGCCCGGCGAAGATCTCCGGTGGTTCGACCAGCAGCTTGCGCATCCGGGAGGTCAAGTGGAGGCCCGGGACGGCGAGCGTCCCCCAGTGCACCGGCACCACGGCCGCGGCCTTCAGGAGCCCGGCGGCGTCGGCGGCGCGTTCCGGTGTGAGGTGCCCGGGCCCCAGGTTCGGTCCCCAGCCCCAGACCGGCAGCAGGGCGACGTCGACCGGCCCGAGATCGATCATGCCGTCGAACAGATCGGTGTCGCCAGCGGAGTACACCCGCGCGTCGCCCGCCTCGAGCAGGTGGCCGAGCGCCGGGCTCTGCGGCCCGTGCGTGAGCCGCGGTCCCCAGCGGTGCCCGGAGTGGACGGCTTCGGTCGCGGTGACGTGCAGGTCGCCGTCGACGATCGTCTCACCCGGCGCGATTTCGGTGAGGTTGGTGAACCCGCGTTTCCGCAGCCAGCTCGCCGAGCCCTTCGGTACCACCAGCTCGGCGTCACCCAGCAGCCGCAGCGACGGCAGGTGCAGGTGATCCCCGTGCAGGTGGGACACCAGGACGACGTCGGCTCCCCGCCACGCCGCCGGGTCCGGCACCGGCGCCACCCGCGTCAGCGGGCCCACCCGCCTGGTCAGCACCGGGTCGGTCAGCACCACCCGGCCGCCGAGTTCCACCCGCGTCGTCGCGTGGCCGAGGAAGTGCAGGTTCAAGCCTTTCACGTCACCGAGTATCACCCGCTGTCGTCCGAAACGCCCGTAAGCGTGGCCGGATGCACCCCGTCGAGCCCCGGCCTGGGCAGGGTGGTGGCACAACGTTCCCGGACTCGCGCGCTACCGCGCGGCGGGCAGGATCGAGGAGATCCGCAGCGCCTCCGTCCCGATCCCCGTCGGGCCGAAGTCCAACGGCCGTGCCGGCTCCGGCGCGCCGGGCCGCCGGATCTCCTCCTCGGTGTAGCGGGCGCAGTTCTCGTGCCAGTTGCCGATCCCGGCCAGCCAGTCCTTCAGCTCGTCCGCGTACGCCGTGAGCGCGGCCCGCGCGTCCTGCTCCAGCGAGTAGTCCTCGAAGAGCCCGGGCAGGCCGACGTCGACGGCGTGCTCGAACTCCTTCATCCGCGCGGTCATGAGGTCGTTGACGATCTCGTGCGCGGTCTGCTCGTCCACGTCGAGGAAATTGCGCACCACGAGCACGGCGTTGTGCAGCTCGCCCTCGTACTGGATCTCCTTGCGGTAGGAGTAGACGTCGTTGAGCAGGCACGCGTAATCCATGGCCGAGTGCTCGATCGCCTGGATCGTGCGCGTCCGGTAGAGCTCCGGCGCCACCTGCCGGCCGTGGGAGAGCCGGGAGAGGCTCATCGTCAGGTCCGAACCGAATGTCTTCCGGCGCATCTCGACGTAGTCGATGGGGTCGGGGATCCGGTTCTCCGCCTGGTTCGCCAGCTCCCACAGCCAGCTCTCGCACATGTCCACCACGGCCTTGCGGAACGCCGCCCGCGCTTCCCGGCCCATCGGCCCGGCGGTGCGCGACCAGAGATCGGCCAGGCCGGCCTCCAGCGGGCTCTCCGGCGGCGGCATCGGCTCGCCGTCCAGCGGCAGGAACAGCTTGAAGCGCTCCGTGGTGAGCTTGGCGGCCGCCAGGTTGCGCGTCGCGCCGAAGACCACGGGGTAGTAGTCGTCGCCGTAGGTGCCCCAGGCCAGCCACGCGCTGGTGAGGTCGAGCTCGTCGGCCGAAGCGTCCGGGTGGATGCCGGCGGAGCACAGCGGCAGGTCGATGGCGTGCAGCTTGCGCTCGTCCCACACGACGCCGTCGAGGATGCCCATGGCCTGGCACCAGCCGACGACCCGCTCGCGGGCACCGGCGAGGTGGGGACTCAGCCGCACCTCGAACGGCAGGTAGATCTCGGGCCGCTCGATCGGCCCGACCACCTCGTGGGGCCGGTGCGAGAAGCTGCGCAACCGCTGCGGCGCCGTCGACACCAGCGACGAGAAGATCCGCGCCGCCGACGTCCCCAGTCCCGTCGGGGCGCCGAGCAGCTCCGGTCCGCCGCGCCGGCTCAACGCGCCTTCGTTCATGTACCGGCTCGACCGCAGGTGCCACTCGTGGCCACCGGACTGCCAGTCCTGCAAGCCCTTCACATACGCGAACGTCTCGGCGCGGCCTGCCGGGTCGACGCCGTGCTGGTCGAACAGCGCCGGCACCTCGGTGAGCGCCGTGTGCTCGAACTGGTGCAGGCGCGAGGTGAGCAGGTCGTTGACGGCGTCGGCCGCTTCCTGCGTGGTGCAGCCGAGGAACTTCTCGAACACGAGCACCCCGTTGGACAGCTCGCCCTCGTCCTCGACTTCGCGCTGGTAGGAGAACAGGTCGTTGCGCAGGTGCACGGCGTCGGCGAAGCAGTCGCGCAGCACTTCCATCGGGCGCGACGAGGCGATGGCGTCCGGCACCTCCGCGTGCACGGAGTGCTCGATGAGGTTCGCCGACCACGGTGCCCCACCGACCTTGCGGCGCATCTCGATGTACTCGATGGGGTTGGCGACGCGGCCCTCGTTGATGTTCGCGAGCTCCCACAGCGACTCGTCGAGCAGGTTGCGGGTGCTCTCGACGAAGCGGCGCCGCCAGCCCTCGGAGCGGTGCGGCACGGTGCGGTTCCAGAGGTCTTCGAGCCCGCGTTCCACGGGGTTCTCCGGCTCTTCGGTGATCTCGCCGGTCACGGGCATGAACAGCGCGAGCCGGTCGAGGTAGCC
The DNA here is from genome assembly GCF_016889705.1 of Amycolatopsis sp. FDAARGOS 1241. Classification (NCBI taxonomy): domain Bacteria; kingdom Bacillati; phylum Actinomycetota; class Actinomycetes; order Pseudonocardiales; family Pseudonocardiaceae; genus Amycolatopsis; species Amycolatopsis sp. FDAARGOS 1241. Next base: position 7,709,976 of record NZ_CP069526.1, on the reverse strand, counting down.
TCGGGCGCTGTCGATGTCGCCGGTGCGCTTGAACAGCTCGAGGAAGTGGTCGTCGAAGTAGAAGACCCAGACGTACCAGTCGGTGATGAGGTCGAGCTCCGGCGCGCCGGCGTCCGGGTGGGTGTAGGCGCACAGGAGCGCGTAGTCGTGGGAGTCGAAGTCGTGTTCGTCCCAGATCACCGTGCCGTGCTGGGGGACGTCGATCATGTCCATGGTGTGCGCCCACGCCTTGCTGTGGTCTCGCGCGCCCTCCAGGTGCGGGTTCAGGCGGGCCGGGTAGGGCATGTAGAACTCGGGCAGAGCGAACGGCTGCACAGCGCGGTCCTGGCCTTCCCAGTCGTGGTCACCGACCCCGTGAGGCAACCAAAGACCGCGGCGAGCCCGAAAGGCTCGCCACGCCCTTCCACTCGAACGCGCCGGCGGGTCGCCCGGGCGGCCCAGCCCGGGTCACCCCAGGGTCGATTCCGGGCGCCGGACCGTCAGTCTTCGGTGAAGATCAAGCCGACATCCGTGAACCGACGTGAGCCGTGCGCCGGGAAGTACGGCAGTGTTGGCGGCGTTGACCCGCATGCCCCGACTTCGAGGAGAGACGAATGAGCGACGAGACCCGCGTGGTCCGCAACGACGAGAAGCACCGCTACGAGGTCTACGCGGACGGGCAGCTGGCCGGCTTCACGCAGTACCTGCTGCGCGGCGACCAGACGGTGTTCACGCACACCGAGATCGACAAGGCGTTCGGCGGCCGCGGGCTCGGCACGACGCTGGCGCAGCACGCGCTCGACGACGTCGTGGCGCGTGGTGGCGAGATCGTGCCGGTGTGCCCGTTCATCGCGGCGTACTTGCGCAAGCACACCGGGTACGAGGACCACGTGCGCTGGCCGGAGGGCACTTCCGCCGCGCAGTGATGCTCCACCCCGGGGAGTCCTTTGCGGACTCAGCCGAGCCGGTCGGCGAGCACGCCCGCGCGGGCGAGTTGCACCGCGCGGGCCCGTGACGCCGCGAAGCGCAACAGGCCCGGCGGCGTGTGCAGCCGCAGCGTGTCGGTGACCCGCGTGCCCGCGCCGTCGGGCTCGAGGTCGAACCGGTAGCCCATGCGCACGCCGCCGGGGGAGACGACCTCGCCGTGCACCGCCGACGAGCCGGTGGTGCGGATCGTCACGGCGATCGGGTTGTCGTGGCGCAGGAACCCGAGGAAGCGGAACCGCTCCACGGCGGTGTACCGCGTGAGCCCCGCTTCGCGCACGATGTCGCGCACCTGGACGACGAGCGGGGACAACCCGACGTAGTTCTCGGGCTCCGCGAGGTGCGCGGCGACGTCCGCCGGCGGTGCCGCCACGGTGAACACGGTGGTCAGTTCGGTGCCGGGCACCCGCGGACCTTAACCGGAAGCCGGTTCCGCGATTGCCTCGCGGTGGCGGGCGGGTAAGTCATCCCGACGACCGGGGCACGGGTGCCTCCATTCGGCGTAACGGGCGTCTGCTGACGGCGGCGTGCTGACCGTTTGCCGATTCGACTTGGTTATTAACCAACCTTAGTCGGTAGTGCGTTGGTTGCCCGGCAACAAAAGTGAGGAAGTCCCACCGGCTTTGCGCGAGCCGCTCGCGCAGGATCCGTCCAGCACCCCTGGAGGAAAGTTCGATGACTTCCCGGAAAACGTTCACCGCGGGCTTCACCGTGTTCTCCGCGGCAGCGCTCACCGCCGGCCTCTGCATCAACGCCGCTTCGGCCAGCCCGCTGGCTTTCGCCCAGATGCAGGCGCAGGCGATCACCCAGGCCACGCAGGTGGCCGACAGCCTCGGCCTGTCGAACGGCGGCATCTACCTCGACCGCGGCAAGGCCGTCGTCAACGTCACCGACGCGGCCGCGCAGCAGAAGGCCGAGGCCGCCGGGTACGCCACCAAGCTGGTCAAGCACAGCTTCGCCGCGCTGACCGGCGCCAAGAACACCATGGACGCGGTGAAGAACGTGCCCCAGACCGCGTGGGGGATCGACACCAAGAACAACCAGGTCGTCGTGAAGATCTACGACGCCGCATCGAAGGCCACCGCCGACAAGGTCACCGCGGCCGCCGCGAAGCTGGGCGACGCGGCGCGCGTCGAGCACCGCGCCGGCAAGCTGTCGACCTACATCGCCGACGGCGACTCGATCACCAACGACCAGGTCATCTGCTCGCTGGGCTTCAACGTGACCAAGGGCGGCGAGCCGATGATGCTCACCGCCGGCCACTGCACCAACGAGGGCGGCACGTGGTCGGGCGGCGACGTCTCCGGCGCCCAGATCGTCGAGAGCGACTGCCCCGGCGCGGACTCCGGTCTGCTGACCCGGCCGAACGGCTCCGGTGAGGGTGCGATCAACACCGGCCAGCAGATCACCAGCGCCGGCACGCCGACCGTCGGCGAGCAGATGCAGAAGCAGGGCCAGACCACCGGTGGCGGCAGCGGCGAGGTCACCTCGGTCGACGAATCCGTGAACTTCGACGTGGGGGTGCTCAACCACGAGTTCGGCACCACCGCTCACACCGACCACGGCGACTCGGGCGGCCCGGCCTACGACGGCTCGAAGGGCCTCGGCACCCTCTCCGGTGGTGACACCCGGACCAGCTACTTCTACCCGCTGACTCTCGAGCTTCAGTCCTACGGGCTCGAGCTCGCCTGATCGTCCGCTTCGCCGCAGGCTCCTCCACTCGCCGAGTGGAGGAGCCTGCGCCATGCTGGGGTCATGGAGCCGAACCCGAGCCTGGCCAGGCGGTTCTGGGCGGCGCTGGAGCCGCTGCACGCCGTGGTCTACTTCGCGCCCGAGCCGGCGGAGGCCGCCAAGGCCGTGGGCCTGCGCGGCTGGTGGATGGGTTACTTCGCGGGCCGCGCGGCGCCGCTGGGCCCGATCGGCCCGGGCCCGGTCACCGCGATGTTCTACGGTTTCGCGCCGCCGATGGTCGCGCGGGCCCTGCCGGACGCGTGGGCGTTCGCCGGTCCCGAAGCCGTGCTGCGGACGCGGATCGCCGCCGTGGAGGCCGCACTGACCCGGGTGCTGCCCTCGCCCGGGCAGAGCGACGAGGGCGTCCTCGAGCTGGTGGAGTTGCTGGAACGCGCGGCCACCGGCTGCCATTTCGACGGCCGCCCGCTCGCGGCGGCCTGGGCCACCGTGGCACCGCCGGAGCGCCCGCTCGCCCGCCTGTGGCTCGCGACCTGCACGCTGCGTGAACACCGCGGCGACGGCCACGTGCTCGCCGCCGTTTCCGCCGGCCTCACCGGACTGGACGCCGCGCTCACCCACATCGCGGCCGGTGCCACGACCCGCGAAGTCGTGCAGCGGGCCCGCGGCTGGACCGACGACGAATGGGCCGCCGCTTCCGAAAGCCTGCGCTCGCGTGGTCTCATCACCCCCGACGGCAGCCTGACTCCCAGTGGGGCCGAAGTCCGCCGCGAAGTGGAGGAACAGACCGACCACTTGGCCGCCGAGCAGCTCGACGCCCTCGGCCCGGACGCCGTCGAACGAGTGCTCGCCCTCGCCGAACCGCTCAGCCGCGCGGTCGTCGACGCGGGCGGCCTGCCGATCCCCAACCCGATGGGCGTCACGCGTCCCTGAAACTCCGCCGGACGTGGAAAAACCCGCGGCTCGGTTCTCGAGTCCGCGGGCCGTGCGGTGTCCGCCGGGGTGGCGGACACCGCCGTCCTCAGTCGGCCGGGGTCGGGGCGTTTCGGCCGCGCAGCAAGTCGTACTGGCAGCGCAGCTCGTGGGCCTCGTCTTCGTAGCGGCGCTTCGCCTGCAGGTACGGCCGGACGGTTTCGCTGTAGTGGCGCAGGTCGTCCTGCTCCAGGGAACCGTCGCGGAAGGCCGTCCAGAAGACGAGCGTCGCCGAGACCACCATGACGAGTGCCACGAGCACCGCCAGCAGCACGGCCAGGTCCGACAGTCCACTGAGGACACCCTCGGTGTACACGCGGACGAACATCACCACACCCATGAGCGCGACCAGCAGCCCCACCGTGACCAGGCTCAGCTTCGCGCCCGTCGACAGGTCCCGCCAGATCAGCTGGCGGCGGTGGTTCTTGTGCTGGCGCATGTTGTGCCCGAGGTGGTGCAGCGCGGTCGCCGCGCCGCCCGTGGCGAGGATAGAGATCACCACGCTGATCGCGAGCGGCAGGCCCCACGGATCACTCCAGTCCACGTTGAACACGGAGCTGGCCAGCCACAACATGATCGGCAGGTCGACGATCGTCACCGCGAGCAGGGTCAGCACCCTCGTCAGCCGGTTGACGCGGCGGTGGCGCAGGCTGCCGCGCACCTGCTCCAGCTCGATGAGGTCGTCGATCAGGTCGGCCTTGGCCTGGGCCTCGGCCACGGTGAGGTTCTGCCCGTGCGGCCCGACCACGTGCTCGTCGAGGACTCGCGCGGTGTGGTACCCCAGTTCGTGGATCCGGGCCAGGAGCCGGTCCTGCGCGGCGGTGGTGCTGCCGATGCGCCGTTCCGCGGGAGGCCGCGGCGTGGGCAGGTTGCGCGTTTGATCGGTGCTGGTCATGAGCCTTGCCTCCTCAGTACGTGATCTCGACCCGGCGCATCCGGGTCGCCGTCTGTTCGTCGAACCGGCCGCCGACGACGGCCGTCGCGCCGGGCTGGGTGCCGATCCCGGCGGCGTCGAGGGGGTTGGTGACACCGGACGCCTTGAGCGCCCCCGCCACGGCCTGGGCCCGCAGCGTGGCGAGCTCCTGACGGCCCGCCGCGGTGGAGCCCGGCGGGTCGGCCGCGTAGCCGCGGACCGTCACCGGCGCGTCGGGCCGGTCGGCCAGCCGTGCGCTGATGCCTTCGGCCAATGACCGCAGCAGGTCACGGGCCGCCGGGGACAGGTCCGCGGAATCGCCGGCGAATCCGAGCGCGCTGTCGGCGACGGTGGTGCTGATCCGCCCGCTCGGGCCGACCACCGACTGCACGCCCGGCACCGGCACCGCGGGTGTCGCGATCGTCGCCTCGGGCCGGCGCGCCGGCACCCGCGACTGGTCGACGTCGCACGAAGCCGCGCCCGCCGCCTGGCAGATGGCCCGCCAGTACGCGCCCAGCTTGTCGCGCGCGGGCGTCGGCAGCGGCGGCTGCGCGCCCGCCACGGCGCCGAGCCCGGTGAACAGCACGTGCCAGCCGCCCAGGTGCGGCAGCTGCCCCGCCGTCTTCAGCTGCTTCGCGATCGCCGCCGGGTCGGCGGTCCAGCCAACCTGGCGCAGGTCGAACGCACCGGCCGTGGACAGCCCGCTGCTGTCGACGACCAGCGTGCCCGGGTCGATCCCGCGCACGGCCTGGTCGATGCCGCCGAGCAGGTCGAGCCCGGCGCGGTGCGCGGCCGTCGCGCCGATGACGTCGGCGGCCAGCTGCACGTTCTTGTCGATCAGCGCCGGCCGGTTCAGGCCGTGCTCGAGGGCCCCGTCCGCGCGCCGCGGCGTGAGGACCACCGACGGCACGTCGCCACCGTCCGCCGCCGACACGAGCGCGACGCTGCTCTTCCCTGAGCCCTGCGCCGACACGTCGGTGCTGTTCGCGGCATCGCGGAGGATCTTGAGGGTGGCGGCGGTGGCGAACGGCTTGGGCTCGTTCGCCGTGCCGCTGACGACCACGACCACGCGGTCGCCACCGGTCGGGGTGAAGCTGCGGGCGGGGATCGCGCACCCGGCAAGGAGAAGTGACAGACCTCCGACGGCAATTGCCGTCCGGAGGTAACCTCTCCGGCGTGCTCGCGTGCTTCTCGGGGAGAAACGCCGCATGATGGGAAAGGCGGGGACTTGGACCAGCCGGGCCGGTTGTGCCGGCGGATCGGACCTGGGCTTCATGACGACCTCCCGAACGTCGATGAGCAGCGCCAGGATGACACTTGCCCGAGCTAAGCGTCAATTGCCAGAAGAGGTTCGCCAGTTGGGGTTGGACTGATTTTCCGGCGCGTTGTGACGCAGGGTCACCGACGGCCGCCGGACGAGGAGAGGGCGGGCCCCGAATGGTCCAGTTTCGTGCGGGTGCTCGACGGGTAAATGCCGCTCCGCGCGGTGAGCGATGCGGCATCAGGGTGACTTTCGCGGCCCGAATGCAAATGCCAGAGGCGGGGGAGGCAATTGCCGTCCGAGGGGATACGCTGACGTGATGGCGACGGTCGACGGGATCCTCGGTGCCTTCCTCGGGTTGCGCAAGCGGAGCGGCCTCACAGTCGAACGCCTCGGCTCGACCGAGGTCGACGTCAGCAGGCTGGTCGCGCTCCCGGCCGTGCAGGCCGTCGTCTCCGGCGGCACCCCCGTGGAAGAGGCGATCGTGCGCGTGGTCGCCGACGCCGTGCGCCGCCTGCCGCCCACGGACCGGATCGTCGCCGACGCCGTGCTCGCACTCGGCGTGCTGGGCGAACACGCGGGCGACGCGCCGGAGCTGGCGGGCCTCTACGCCGACGATCTCGGCGAGCGCCGGTCCGCCCTGTCCCGCAACTGGGTGCGCCTCCACGCGCTGCTCGACGCCGTGCCCGCGCCGCCGGTGATGTCCGTGCGCAGCCTCCGCGGTTCGCAGGAGGCGCAAACGCTCGCACGGCTGGCCGAACTGTGCGCGGGCGCGCCGCAGGCCGCGCCCGCGCGGCTGAGCCGGCCCCGGCCCGAGGGCGCGAAGTCCGTCGTCGTCGTGGGCGGCGCGGTGATGGACCACGTGTGGGTCGTCGACTCCGTGCCCGGTCCCGGCCGGTCGACGCAGGCGACCTCGTTCCGCCGCCACCCCGGCGGCAAGGGCCTCAACCTCGCCGTGGCGTTGCACCGGCAGGAACTCGATTCGCGGCTGATCGCGGCCGTCGGCGGCGACGACCTCGCGCGCGCGATCGTTTCCTATCTCGACGAAGAGGGCCTGCCGACCGATCTCGTGCAGGAGACGCCCGGCGCGAAGACCCCCACCACGGCCGTGCTCGTCACCCAGAGTGGTGATGCCAGCTACGTGGGCTGGATGAACGACACGCAGGTCGGACTGTCCATAGCGGATCTCCACAGCCGCCCGATCCGCGACGCGCTCGCCGGCGCCGACGCGCTGCTGGTGACCTTCGAGCCCGCCGTCGAGGTCGTGAAGTGGTCACTGGCGACCGCGGGCGCTCAGCGCCACAAACCGTTGGTACTGCTGCAACCTTCGCCCCCGATCTCGGCCCCGCAGGGCGTCTACCGCTACCTCGGCGGCGTCGACTACGTCGTCGGGCGCGAGTGGGAGCTGCGGCGGCTGCTGTCCGATCCGGACGGTCCCTCGGACGTCGACGCGGTCGCTCAGCAGCTGTTGAACCTCGGCGTGCACGCGGTCTGTGTCGTCGAAGACTTCCGGTGTAGGCTCCGCACAGTCACCTTGAGCCGGGACATCGAAGCCCCCGACGTTCCGCTCAACGACACCCCGGCTTCGCGTGAACGATTTTCGGCAGCGCTGATACGCAAACTCTTGGACGTAGGTCGCGACTTCACTGAAAATGCGCTGGATTACGCCGTTGCCGCAATGACCACCAATCCTTCGATCGAAGAGTTCACCGACTCGGCGCCCGCCATCTTCGAGGTCGACCGGGTTCGGGAGCGACAGAGCCTGGAGTAAGCGTCGTGACCTCTGAAGGCGTGCGGACGCACGAGCTGCACGGTACGGACGGTGCGTTCACCGTCTACGTGCTCGATGACGTCCCCGGGCCGAACCCGCCCGCCGCCGCCGTGTTCGGTGACGTCTCGGACGACTGCCTCGTGCGCGTGCACTCCCGGTGCCTGTACGGCGAGATCTTCGCGTCGAACGACTGCGACTGCCGCGAGCAGCTGCACAAGTCGCTGGAGCTCATCCGCGAGGAGGGGGCCGGCGTGCTGATCTACCTCGACCAGGAGGGCCGGGGTGCGGGGCTGGGCGTCAAGGCACGCGGGTACGAGGTCAGCCAGCTGCTCGGGCTCGACACCTACGAGAGCTACGCGCACCTGAACGTGGCAGCCGATTCGCGGACGTACGAGCACGCCGCACGCCTGTTGTCCGTGCTGCAGCTGGAAAGGGTGCGGCTGCTGACGAACAACCCGGCCAAGGTCGCCGCGCTGGAGGCCGAGGGCATCGTCGTGAAGCGCGAGGAGCTGGTCGTCGACCACCCCGGTGAGCACACCGTGCGCTACCTGCAGGCCAAAGAGCGCCACGGCCACGCGATCCTGCCCGCCGGCACATTCGCCTGAGCCGGCTGTCGATCGGCGGCTCCCACGTTCGACGCACGGGCGAAGGCAAAGACCCGACGAACGGAGAGCCCATGCTGCTCGAAGGCAAGAACGCAGTCGTCTACGGCGGTGGCGGAGCGATCGGCGGCGCCATCGCGCGCGCGTTCGCGGAGGAGGGCGCGCGCGTCTTCCTCGCCGGCCGCACCCGCGCCAGGCTGGAGAAGGTCGCCGACGACATCCGGGCGGCGGGTGGCCGTGCCGAGGTCGCCGAGCTGGACGCGCTCGACGAGCAGGCCGTCGACGCGCACGCCGACGCCGTGGTCGCCGCGGGCGGCAGCCTCGACGTCTCGGTGAACGTCATCTCCCACGGCGACGTTCAGGGCACCCCGCTGCTGGAGATGTCCTTGGCCGATTACGAACAGCCCGTCGTCACGGCAGTGCGCACCACGTTCCTCACCGCGCGCGCCGCCGGCCGCCACATGAAGCGCCAGGGTTCCGGCGTGATCCTCGTGTTCGGCGGCGACGGCGATCCGGTGCGCGAGCACTCCGTCGGCGGCCTGCAGGTGGCATTCCACGCGCTGGAGGCCATGCGCCGTCAGCTCGCCGCGGAGCTGGGCCGCTACGGCGTCCGCACCGTGACGCTGCGGACGGGCGGTGTCCCCGAAACCCTGCCGTCCGACTTCCCCGCCGCTGAACAACTCAGCGCCGAACTGGCGAAATCCACGATGCTGGGCCGCACCGCCACCTTGGCCGACGTGGGCGCCGTCGCGGCGTTCGTCGCGTCCGACCGCGCCCGCACCATGACCGCCGCCACGGCCAACATCAGCTGCGGCGCACTGGTCGATTAGGCCTTTCCCCGGGCGGAGATCTGCTGCACCGCCCACGCGTTGCCGTCGGGGTCGGTGAAGTGGATGAAGCCGATGTTGTCCAGGTCCTCGGGCCGGCCCGTGCCGGGGTCGGGCCCGAGGAGCTGGATCTCGCTGACGTCGATCCCGGCGGCCACGAGCGTTTCGCGCGCCTGCGGCAGATCGGCGACGACGAGCTGCAAGCCCTTCAACGAGCCGGGCGGCATGGGCGGCACCACGCCTTCGCCGATGACGATCGAGCAACCGGAGCCGGGTGGGGTGAGCTGCACGACGCGGTTGCCGGGTCCGACGACGGTGTCGTGGTCGACGTGGAAGCCGCAGCCGTCGGCGTAGAACGCCTTGGCGCGGTCCACATCGGACACGGGAACGATGACGACCTCGAGTGTCCAGTCCATTCCCGAGTTCTAACCGGGCAAACCGGGCAGGTCAAGGACGCGCGGTTCAACCACCCAGCAGCCGCGAAAGAGCTTCGCGAGCCTTCGCGTCGCGCGAGGCCAGAGCTTGCAGCTCCTCGGCGAGCACGGTGACCCACTCCTCGACGCCGGCTTCCCGGCGGCTGATGACAACGCCGCGGACGACCTGGCGGATCTCGGCCGTCACGCCGCCGGAGCGGGCGGCCGTGAGCACCAGCAGCTGGTGCGGCGTCGACACGCGCACCTCGATCGGCTGACCCGTCCGGCCGGCGACGCGGTCGGCGAAGCTGCGCCGCCGGTCGATTTCGACCATGCCCGGCGGCAGCGCGTCACCCAGCGTCTCCGACAGCACGCGGGAGTAGGACTCGACGTCGGCGCGGTCGGCGCGCAGCGCGGCCACCAGCAGGTGGAACTCGCCGGCCGGGCCCAGCTCTGACCCGGCCATCAGTCGGTGAGCGGCAGCACGAGCTGCGGCTTGGTGATGCGGTGGTCGGGGCGCAGTGGCTTCACGGCGGTGCCGATCGCGAAGAACTCCGTCGTGTGCCCGCCCCAGCGGTGCGGCAGTGACAGCAGCTGCACCCCGACGATGCCCTCGGCGTGCAACTGCTCGGCTTCGGCCTGCATGCGCGACATCGCCAGCTCCCGCGCGTCGTAGAGCGCCTCGGTGTACTGCGGGATCTCCACGTTCTGGCCGATGTTGCTCATCGCCTGGCGAAACCGCTGGTGCGCGATGTGGTAGACGCACGTGCCCATCACCATGCCCAGCGGCGCGTACCCGGCCTGCACGAGCGTCCAGAAGTCCTGGCCGGACAGGTCGGACGTGAACGGTTTGCCGGTGTTGTTGCGCCACTCGCCGGGTTCGTCGGCCTTCACGGCGGTGCCGACGGCGATGAACTCCGCCAGGTCGCTGCCGAACTCCTTGAACTCGATCTCCAGCCGTACGGCGACGATCCCGTCGGCGCCGAGCAGGTCCGCCTCGGCCTCCATGCGCGTCATCGCGAGCTCGCGCGCGTGGTACATCGCGGCCGAGAGCCGGTCCATCTCCTGGTTCTTGCTCCAACGGCCCATTTGGAAACCGACGTGGTAGATGCTCGACCCGAGCACCAGCCCCAGCGGGCGGAACCCGGCTTCGCGCACGAGCAGAAACTCGTTCACGCTGAGGTCCGAGGTGAACAGGCTCGTCGTCTGTCCCGGCCGCATCTCGGCGAGCCGGCGCATCGCATCCTCGGGGATGTGCTGCGCGGCGGGGTCCGTGGTGGTCACTGGGCCTCCTTCATCCGGTTCAGCGGCAGGATGGTGAGCGCGGACGTGGGTGCGGCGCGCCCCCGGTGGAAGCGCGCGATGGCCGTGCCGAACACGCTCGACACCCCCGCCACGGCCACCTCGCCGAGCTGCCAGGTGTCGAGCGCCATCCGCGACACGATCGCGCCGTCGGCACCGATGGCCTGCACAGACTTGTGGAACTGGGCCCGCGCGTCGGCCCGCACCTGGGTGACCAGCCGGGTGTGGGCGTCGACCTCGACGTTTCCGGCCCACATCGTGGTCTGGTACTGCATGTTGTAGTCGAACGTCGTGTGGGCCGAAATGCCGATCGCGACGCCCGCGGGCACCCAGCCGGCCTGCATCAGCTTGCCGACGTCCTGGCCGGGCAGCTCCGTGGTGAACACGCGCCCCGGCCGTTGCCGCGTCTCCGCGCGCACGGCGGTGCCGAGGGCGACGAACTCCTGCATGCTCTCGTCGAGCCTGGTCACGGACGTGCTGATGCCCAGGACGCCGTCGGCGCCGATCGCCTCCGCCTCGAGCCGCAGGCGGTCGAGCGCGACGCGGTAGCCCTGGCGGAGCGCGTCGGCGTAGATCACGGCCTGCTGGTTGGGGGTGACGCCGAAGCCGGAAACCCAGCCGAGCCGCTCGACGACGCACCCCATGACCTCCCCCACGGGGGTGAATCCGGCGACTTCCGAGCCGACCGCCGCGGGCACGCTCAGCAGCGAGGTGCGCAGGCCGGAGGAACCGGCCCGGTCGACGCGCGCCCGCGCGACCGGCGGCAGCCCACGGCCATCCCAGTCGGGCACTCGGACCTCCTCGCGGGCCTCGGCGGGGCCCTCACCGTCCATCGTGGCACGAGGGGGAAGGCGCGTCGGGACGGAAGGCGGGCTTGTCCGGAACGGCTGTCAGTGTGTGGCGGGCTCCACTCGGTTGCGGCCCGCCTGCTTCGCCCGGTACAGGGCGGTGTCGGTGGCGACCAGCACGTCGTCAACGCCGGTCAGGTGCTCGGCCGGGTACATCGCGCAGCCGATGGACACCGTCAGGTCGCTGATCACGGTGTCGCGCTCGGGCAGGGCGACGACGACCTGCGGGATGCGCCGGCGGATGCGGTCGGCGAGGTGGCTCAGGTGCTCCATGGTCGGCACGTTCGGGAGGATGATCGCGAACTCCTCGCCGCCCCAGCGGCCGCAGATGTCCTGCTCCCGCACCTCGCTGCGCAGGGCGATCGCGATCTCACGCAGCACCAGGTCGCCCGTGGGGTGGCCGTAGGTGTCGTTGATGGCTTTGAAGTGGTCGAGGTCGAGCAGGAGCACGCCGACGGTGCCGTTGCCGGTGCGGGCGCGTTCGAGGTACTGCTCGGCCAGCGTGCGCCACCAGCGTTTGGTGGCCAGCCCCGTGGTCACATCCGTGCGGGCGTCGCGCTGGAACTGGGCGAGCAGCAGGCCGCGGTGCAGGGCCACGAGCGCCACGACGACGCCGACCAGCACCAGCGGGTTCGCCAGCAGCAGCAGGGCGGCGGTGACCAGCCCGAGGCCGATCGCGCCGGCTTCCAGCAGCTGGTCGCCGAAGCCGGAGAACAGGTCCGACAGCGACCGCGGTGGGCTCGACAGCGCGATGGCGACCATGACCAGCGCCGTGTTGATGGCCCAGCGCAGGGCGGCCGCGAAGATGATCACGACGAGGTCGGTCAGGCCCGGCAGGAAGCCGGGGGCGGGCACACCGGGGTAGTGGTGCATGCCCAGCGCGAGCACGGTGACCGCGGCCTGCGTGCCGCACAGGACGGTCGCGGCGGAGAAGATCCAGCGGTGGGGGAGCACCGGCCGTTCCCGCGGCCAGACCCGCCACCACGCGACGGCGTAGGTGAACACCACCATCGCCGTGGCCAGCACCGCCGGCAGCGCCACGACGGCCGCGATGCTCCACACGGCCTTCGTGTCGACGTACGCGACGGTCGGCGCGCGGTTGTACTCGCGCTGGCGCTCGATGTGCCGCGTGGCCTCGATGGCCGCGGCCGCGCACACGGCCAGCACGCCGAAGCGGATCAGGTCCGCCTGGTGCACCGGCACCAGCCACGCGGTGCTCAGCGACGCGGCGATCGCCACGAAGTTGACGAGGACCACATACGTGCGGACGTAGGGGGGCAACCGCCAAAGGCGCCAGCCCGTGAACCATCCGGCAGACCGGTTTGCTCGTCCGCGCACTCTTCACCTCACCCGGTTGGCTTCTACCGTAAACGACGAGGCGCGCCGCGTGCCGCCCGTCGTCCGGAGTCTGGGAGTCGGCCGGGAAATTTCGCCCGGACAGCCCAGCGTCCGACGGTGCAGAGGGGAGGTGACCACTGGGTGTAGCGGTGGCCCGCCGTGATTCCTCAGTGGACCTGGGAATCCGCGGTCTCCGCGTAACCACCACTGACGTGCGGCAACCACGGTCAGTGACGTGCGAGTGCTGCATAACCCCCGGTCGCCGCGCCGGCCGCGACCGTCTGCGACGGCTGGTGGTGGGTTTCTTGCGGTAGGTCGCGTGATCGGTCCGGATTGGTCTGGACCCTTCGGCTCGACCTGAGGTCGAGGGTTTTCCCTGCTCTCGGGAGGAGCTTCCGCTGTGCGAAACAACAACTGGTGAGCCCGGTCGTTGGATGCGGCAGGGGTTCGCGATCTCCAGCGGTTTCGGCGGTTTCGGCGGTTTCGGGAAGTGAGAGGAGGTTTCTGCGATGCAGGACAACAACTGGTGACCGAGGACGGTCGGCAATCCCTGGCGTGACCGTGCATTCTTACCGGCCCGGCCCCGGTCCGGCCCGAGAGGAGGTGGCTGACGTGCGCGACAACAACTGGACCCGCTGACCCGGTCGACCCGGACACCGCGACGAGCCGAGAGGAGCGAGCGCATGCGCGACAACAACTGGTGAGCCGGCCCTGGAGCTCGCAGTGGTTCCAATCCCAGTGACTGAGAGGAGTTTTCCGCCATGCAGGACAACAACTGGTGAGTGAAAGCGACCGAGACGCCCCACGGCGCGAGAGAGGCCCGGCTGTGCGCGACAACAACTGGTCCCGCTGAACCCGCGCCGTCAACGACTTGCCGAACCGAGAGGAGCGCGAACCGGTGCGCGACAACAACTGGACCCGCTGACTTGACCGGCAGACCACCACGACCTGGGAGAGGTGAGCCGGTGTGTGACAACACCTGGCCTCGCTGAGCCCGACCCCGCCCCTGTGGCCCGATGAATCCGGAGGTGCAAGCGCATGCGTGACAACAACTGGACCCGCTGAGCTCGACCCGACCGGCCACCTACGTGACCCGAGAGGAGCGAACGGATGCGCGACAACAACTGGACCCGCTGAGCTCGACCCGACCGGCTACCTACGTGACCCGAGAGGAGTGAACGGATACGTGACAACAACTGGTGAACCCGGCCAACCAGTCAGGTGACCCGAGAGGAGCGAACGGATGCGCGACAACAACTGGACCTGCTGAACCCGACCAACTCGCCACGTGACCTGAGAGGAGTGAGCCGGTGTGTGACAACAACTGGACTCGCTGAGCCCGCACCCCGCCCGTCTGGCCCCGACGACCCGAGAGGAGCGACCCCGTGCGTGACAACAACTGGACTTGCTGACCGAACCCGGCGAAAAGCCCTTCGAGGGGGTGAAAGGCATGCGTGACAACAACTGGATCAGCTGACTGCCCGCGACAGGGCCCCGCCGGTCACCAGCCGCGGCGTGGCGGTCAGGGCGCCGCCGGTGGTGTGGCCTCGTCGAGGGGGCTTCGGCGAGGCCAGGCCGCTCGGGTCCAGGCCGTGGCGGCGAGGGCGGCGACCGTCGCGCCGGTGGCGGCCGCGACGGCGACCACGGTGGTGGGCGCGAGCACCTGGGCCAGCGCCCCGGCGGCCGCGATGGCCAAGCCCTGCGAAGCGCGCAGTGCGGCGATCGCGACGCCGATCACCTGGCCGCGCTGCTCGGGCGGGGCGGCGAGGCTGTACTGGACCTGTGTGATCAGGTCGTGCGCCGACAGCGCGCCCGAGATGGTCCAGAGCACCACGGTGACCGCTACGCCGGGCGTCCATCCCGTGGGCAGCAGCACGAGGCTGGTCGCGACCGCGAGCGGGCCCAGCAGCCGTGCCTGGCGCACGCGCGGCAGCCGGCTAAGCAGCACGGCGCCGACGAGCGTGCCGATCGGGTTGGCGATCAGCAGCCACGGCAGCACCCCCGTGCCGCCGAGCTGCGCGGCGATCGGGACGGCCAGGCCCTCGGGCACCACGTAGAACCCGCAGCAGCACGCGATCGCCAGCAGTGACCGCAGCCGCCGGTCCCGCGCGACGAGGCGGCAGCCCGCGACGAGCGTCGCCCACTGGGGTTTCCGCTCGGCGACGACGTCTACCGGGTGCGGCCGCAGCCCCCAGCGCAGCGCGAGCGCCGACACGGCGAACGTCACCGCGTCGACCCACAGCGCACCCGCGACCCCGAGCCACGCGACCACCGCAGCCCCGGCGCCGAAGCCGATCACGAGCGCCGCCTGGTACGTCGAGGACAGCGCGGCCTGGCCGACGGGCAGCCGGTCCGGCCCGAGGATGTCCGGCAGCACAGCCTGCCGCGCCGACTGGAACGGCCCCGCCGCCAGCTGGACCACCACGAGCAGCGCCGCGGCCGCCGGCCATGGCAGCCCCGGGATCGCCATCACGGCCACGAGCACCGCGCGCAGCACGTCGGCCACCACGAGCACGGCCCGGCGCGGGAAGCGGTCGGCGAGACCGCCGAGCGCACCGCCGAAGAGGTCGGGCAGGTAGGTCAACGCGTACGTGAGCGCCGCCCAGCCCGCGGATTCGGTACGGTCGAACACGAGCACTGTGAGCGCGACCCGGGCCAGTTGATCACCGGCGACCGACAGCACGTGCGCGAGCCACAGAGACCGGAATTCCGCCACGCCGAACACGTTCCGGAACGAGGGGGCGCGGGCGCTCATGTGATCAGAGTGTCCCGGCTCAGCCACACGGAGCAAACCCCACCCCCACCGGAGGGTCGTCGGGACACTCGGGTGAGCGCCGTGAAAAACTTGGCGATCGCCGTCCGTGAACGTCGTACCGAGGGGTTTTTCGTTGACCGAGGAGAGCCGGCAGATCGCCGGTCGCTACCAGCTCGTCGAGCTCATCGGCAGCGGCGCCATGGGCATGGTCTGGCGCGGTGAGGACAAGATCCTCGGCCGCGTCGTCGCGGTTAAAGAACTCCTCATGCCCGTGAACCAGGGCGAGGAAAAGCTCGACGAGGCCAAGAGCCGCGCCATGCGCGAGGCCCGCATCGCCGCGCGCCTGCAGCACCCCAACGCCATCTCCGTGTTCAACGTGGTCGAGTACGAAGACCGGCCGTGGCTGATCATGGAGTACCTGCCGTCGCGCAGCCTTTCCGCGAAGCTGCACGACGACGGCCCCCTGTCCGTCGACGAGGTCATCCCCATCGCCGTGCAGCTCGCCGGTGTGCTGGCCGCCGCGCACCGCGCCGGCATCGTGCACCGCGACGTCAAGCCCGGCAACGTCCTGCTCGGCGAAGACGGCACCGTCAAAGTCACGGACTTCGGCATCTCCCGCGCGGTCGGCGACGTCACGCTGACCGCCACCGGCGAGATCTCCGGCACGCCCGCGTTCCTCGCGCCCGAGGTCGCGCGCGGCGAGGAAGCGACGTTCGCCTCCGACGTCTTCGCCCTCGGCGCCACGCTGTACATGGCGGTGGAGGGCGAGCCGCCCTTCGGCACGGCCGACAACGCGATCGCCTTGCTGTACCGCGTGTCCAGCGGTTCGATCAACCCGCCGAAGCAGGCCGGCAGGCTCGAACCGCTGCTGCTCAAGCTGCTCGAGCTCAAGCCCGACGACCGGCCCTCCATGGCCGAGGTGCTCACCGAGCTGCGCGAGCTCGACGGCCACGCCACGCCTGTCGCGTCGGTGCCCGTTCCCCTGACGGTGCCCGCTCCGGTCCCGGCCGCCGCGCCCGCGGCCGCTCCCGCCGCCACGCCGACGACCCCAGCCCCGGCCCCCGTCGACCGAAGACGGCGCCCGATGATCCTCGCCGGCGCCGGCGCGGTGGTCGTGGTGCTCGTCGTCGTGGTCATCGTGCTGCTCACCCGCAACGACAGCCCGTCGCCCACCGCGAACGGCGGCGCGCCCGCCCCCGTCGTGAACTCCTCGGCTCCCAGCACCACGGCGCCGCCGACCACCACGAACTCGCAGACGCCACCGCCGCCGAGCACGCCGTCTTCGTCCAGCAGCGCGCCGCCGACGCCAAGCAGCGCCGCGAACCCGGCGGAGAGCATGGAAGCGGCCGTGCAGCAGTACTTCGGGTTGCTGCCGGGCAACCTGGACGCCGGCTACTCGATGCTGGCCAGTTCGTTCGAGTCGCACGGCAGCACCCAAAGTCGCGCGAGCTATGACTCGTTCTGGGGCGAAATCGCCAGTGTGAGCGTCAGCGACGTGAAACAGGTCGGCGCGAACCAGGTGAGCGCCACGGTGCACTACGTAAAGAAGTCCGGTGTGCGTTCCGACGAGCACCACACCTACACCATGGTCAACGAGAACGGTGCCTGGAAGATCGCTCGCGAAGGGACCTGACCCCTCACTCCAGCAGGAGTTCGATGGCCCCGGCCGCGTCGGCGACGACGTGGTCCGGGGCTTTCTCGTCGCCGCTCCACACGCGCCCGCGGTCGACCCACACCGTGCGCAGGCCGGCGGCCCGGCCGCCCGCGATGTCGGCGCGCGCGCCGTCGCCGACCATCCAGCCATCGGCCAGCGGTGCCTGGCACCGTTCCGCCGCGATCTCGAACAGCCGCCGGTCCGGTTTGCCGACGCCTTCGTGCCCCGAGATCGCCCAGCCGTCGACGAGTCCGGCGACGTCGGTGTGCAGCAGGATCGCGAGCTGCTGCTCGGCGTTGCCGTTGGTCACCACGCCGATGCGCCAGCCCGCGGCGCGCAGGCGCGGCAGGCCCGTGAGCACGCCGGGCGCGGCGGGGATCAGCACCGGGTGCCGCCGGCGGTAGAACTCGAGGAGCTCGGCCACTGTGTCCTTCAACGTGAAGCGGTCGCGCACGGCTTGGAAGAACGCCTCGCGAGGTGCGTGCCCGTCTTCGTCGGCCGCAGTGAGCCACGCCGCGTCGTCGGCCGTCAGCCGGTGCTCCGCGCAGAACTCCCAGGCCCACCGCCGGAATCCCTCCGCGCGGTCGACGAGGGTGTCGTCGAGGTCGAACAGCACGAGCCGCACGGAACGACCCTAAGCGGACACCGCCCGCTGCCGCACGCCGATCGGGCACAACGAACCCGAGCAGCGCACGACGTCCGTCGGATCAGCGGGCGAGCAGCTCCAGCGACACCTCCCACAGCAGCGCCGCCGCCGCGGGGTCGAGTGCGTGGGCAGCGACCCCGTCGCGCGCCGGCGGCACGTTCGGCGCGGCCTCGTCGCAGTCCTCGAAGTAGCGGCCGCTGACACCCGTCAGCAGGGGAGACGCGGCGAGCAGCACCGACGTCGCCGCGCCCTGCTCCGGCGTCTTCCAGGCGAAATCCTTGGCCACGGCTTCGAACTCGGCGTTGCCCTCGTGGTGGCGCTGCAGCGCGGTGCGGATGCCGCCGGGCATGAGCGCGTTGACGGTGATGCCGTCGGCGGCCCAGCGCCGGGTGGCCTCGACTGCGAAGAGCACGTTCGCGGTTTTGCTCTGGCCGTAGGCGGACCACGGCTCGTACTCGCGGCGCTCGAAGTGGATGTCGTCGAACACGACGCCCGATCGCAGGTGGGCGCTGGAGCTGACGGACACCACGCGCGCGTCGCCGGCTCGTTCGAGCGCGTCGTGGAGGCCGACGGCGAGGCCGAAGTGGCCGAGGTGGTTGGTGGCGAACTGGTGCTCCCAGCCCTCGCGCGTCCGGGTGAGCGGTTCGGCCATTACGCCGGCGTTGTTCACGAGGATGTGCAGCGGGCCCTGCCAGTCGCTCGCGAACTTGGCGACGGAATCGCGGTCGGCGAGTTCGAGGTGCCGGACGTCGATCGCCTCGTTGCCGGTCGTCGCGCTGAGGTCCGCGGCCGTGCGGTGACCGGCTTCGGTGTTGCGGACGGCGAGCGTGACTTCCGCGCCGGCCCGCGCCAGCGCGCGGGCGGTCTCGACGCCGATCCCGGACGCTCCTCCGGTGACGATGGCGCGGCGGCCGGAGAGGTCGACGCCCGCGACGATGTCGGCGGCGGTGGATTCCCGGGTGAACGGGGTGGTGATGCGCATGGCGGTCCTCTCCTTAAGGCTTTGCGGAGAATCCTCCGGTTGGCTCGACATTAACCGGAGGACCCTCCGATTGCAAGTATGCTTGAGTGGGGCCAGCCGGAAGGGGTACGAGGTGATGACGACGTGACGAAGCCACTGCGCGCCGACGCGCGGCGCAACCGCGACCTCCTGCTCACATCCGCGGTCCGGCTGTTCTCCGAGAAGGGCCTCGGCGCCACGCTCGACGCGATCGCGAAAGACGCCGGGGTCGGCATCGGCACGCTCTACCGGCATTTCCCGACGCGGGAGTCGCTGATCGAGGCGGCGTACCGCAACGAGCTGGACCAGCTGTGCGACGCCGGTCCGGTGCTGCTGGAGGAGCTCCCCCCGGAACAGGCGCTGCGCACGTGGATGGACCGATTCGTGGATTACATGACCACGAAGATCGGCATGTCCGACGCCCTGCGCGCCGTGATCGCGTCAGGCGGCGACCCGTACGCGCACAGCCGCGACCGGCTGAACTCGACGATCGGGAAGCTCCTCGAACCGCTGACCGCCGCGGGGGCGCTGCGCGCCGACGTGCTCGTGGACGACGTCCTGATCGGGCTCAGCGGGATCGCCCTTGCTGCCGGTGCGCCGTCGCAGCGCGCCCAGGCCGGGCGGCTGCTGGACCTGCTGCTGGACGGCCTCCGCTACGGCGCCTGACCACTGACCACTGGGTGCGGCCGGCGTCCGGTGTGGGCGCCGGATCCTCGCCGCGATGCAGCAGTCGGGCACCGTCCTGGTCGACACGCGGGATCGCCGTGAGCTACGGATGAACGGGGTTGCAGCGCTGTGCCCCTGGCTTGATTGCGCCGTTCAGGTGACAAGCGGGCCAGTTTTGTCGGCGTTCGATGCGAACATGTGTTCGTGTCGACCGAAGGGCCCATTCTCCACGCCGACCTCGACGCGTTCTACGCGTCGGTCGAGCAGCGGGACGATCCGCGCCTGCGCGGGCGGCCCGTGATCGTCGGTGGCGGCGTGGTGCTGGCGGCGAGCTACGAGGCCAAGGCTCGGGGCGTGCGCACCGCGATGGGCGGCGCGCAGGCCCTGCTGCTGTGCCCGCACGCGATCGTCGTGCCCCCGCGGATGGCGGCGTACAGCGCGGCGAGCAAGGCGGTGTTCGAGGTCTTCCGGGACACGACGCCGGTCGTCGAGGGGTTGTCGATCGACGAGGCGTTCCTGGACGTCGGCGGGCTGCGGCGCATCGCGGGCACGCCGGCCGAGATCGCGCGGCGGTTGAAGGCGGACGTGCTCGCGCGCGTCGGGCTGCCGATCACGGTCGGGGTCGCGCGCACGAAGTTCCTCGCGAAGGTCGCGAGCGCGGTCGCGAAGCCCGACGGGCTGCTCGTGGTGCCGCACGAGCGGGAGCTGGAGTTCTTGCACCCGCTGCCGGTCGAACGGCTGTGGGGCGTGGGCAAGGTGACGTCGGAGAAGCTGCGCTCGCGCGGGATCCGCACGGTGCGGCAGGTGGCGGAACTGCCCGAAGTGGACCTGGTGTCGATGCTGGGCCGCGGCGCGGGGCACCACCTGCACGCCTTGGCGCACGGGCGGGATCCCCGGCCCGTCCAGGTGGGCCGCCGGCGGCGGTCGATGGGTTCGCAGCGCGCGCTGGGCCGGCGCCGCCGGTCGATGGCGGAGCTCGACGAACTGCTGGTGTCCATTGTGGACCATCTTGCCCGGCGGCTGCGGGGCGCGTCACGGCTGACGCGGACCGTGGTGCTCCGCATGAGGTTCGCCGACTTCACACGGGCCACGCGGTCGCGGACGCTGATCGAGGCGACCGACCACACGGAGACGTTGCTCGCCGCCGCGCGGAAGTTGCTGCTGGAGTCCCAATCGCTGGTCTGCGACCGCGGCCTGACGCTGATCGGGGTGTCGTTCTCGAACCTGACGAGGCACGGCTCGGTACAGCTGGTGCTGCCGTTCGCCGTCGAGGACGGGGTGGCGGTCGACTCGGCCGTCGACGGCATCCGTGACCGGTTCGGCAGCTCGGCCATCACCCGCGCGGCCCTGCTCGGCCACGACCCCGGGATGTCGGTGCCGTTGCTGCCGGATTGATCACTGAGCGTGGTCTCCACCTGTCCTCCGCCGCCTGCCCGAAAAACCCGTGTAACGAACGGGCCCCGTCCGGCGACGGAGGTGCAGCTACCTTTTCCCGAGCTTTCCCGAAAAATCGAAAAACGTACCTTCGGACGAAAATGTGAGACGCATGGACAAGCAAAGACGCCGGCGCAGCATCACAATTCTGTCGACGGTCGCGGCCACCGCCGGGATGCTGTTCGTCGCGCCCGGGGCGGCCGGGGCCGCCCCGCCGAGCAGCGCCATCGACGTGAGCGCGACGAGCCTGCAGCGCGGCGAGACGTTCACGGTCACCGAGACCCTCTTCAACGACCGCGACTTCACGGTCACCGGCGCGAAAGCCGCCCTCTACGGCAAGGAAACGCCGATCACCGACGTCGTCGACGTGGTGTCGTGCGACGTCGCGTGCGGCGTGCTGGGCAGCAGCCTCCGCGCGGGCGTCGGCGACCTGGGACCGGGCCAGGGTGCCACGGTCACCTTCACCCTCAAGGTCAAGGACACCGCGCCCGACGGTTCGGTGACCCTCCAGGACCAGTTCGTGGGCGACAACTACGCCTTCGACACGCTCGACGGCCCCGCCGTCACCATCACACCTGCCATGGACTCCGCCGATGTCGGGGTGTCCCTCACGGCCGCTCCGACCGGCGTGCTGAGCTCGCAGCTCACATACACGATCACCGCGAAGAACAGCGGCCCGGCCGCCGCCACCGGCGTCAAGCTGCAGGCCTCGCTGCCCAGCGGCCTGCAGTTCGCGAAGTCGGCGGACTGCACGGCTTCCGGGCGCACGGTCACCTGCGCCGTCCCGTCGATCGCGTCCGGCGCGTCGGCCAAGGCGAGCTTCACCGCCCGCGCCGGTCTGCTGACCATCGGCACGTTCACGACCACGGCCCAGCGCCAGGCGAGTTCGCCGGCTGACCCCAACGCGGCCAATGACAAGGCGTCGCGCTCCTGCCGCGCCGTCACCAGCCTGCTGCTGAGCTGCTGACCGCCCCTGCGATAGAAAACGGCCCGGCTTCCCTCGGGGGAAGCGGGGCCGTTTTTCGCCGCCGTCGTCGATCTTCATCAACAAGGCTTCGGTGGAATTTTTCGTTCCTCACCCGATCGGGTCGACAAGACATTTTCCACGGCGTTTGTCCACCTCGCCCGGATAACAATTCCGACCCGGTGCGCCGTGTTCGGTTGCACTGGTTCGGACCAAGGCGCAGTCACCGTGCGCTCTGGCGGTTCGGCTCACTCGGCCGATGAGGTGAGTGGCGCACGGTGGTCGTCACCCGGGTGCACGGAGATCAGTTCCCGCAGCCGGTCGAGCGAGTGCCGGGCCGAGGGTTTGCCTGGCCGGTCCCGCGCGGACCGCAGGTCGGCCAGGTGCGAAAGCCCGGAGACGACGACGTCGAGCGGTGGGCCACTCGACGTGAGTGCCGAAAGCCGGCCCGGGGGCGCGGTTTTCGCCGGTTCCACCAGGAACGGCAGCACGAGCTTGTGGTGGTGGTAGGTGTAGGCGGCTCCGTGCGCGCGGCAGACGTCGAGGAACAGCTGCGCGTTGCGCGTCAGCTGCGGGTTCGGCGCGGCCTCGGCTTCCCGCAGGAACTGCGCGAGCAGCGGTTCCTCACTCCCGATCGCGCGCAGCCGCGTCTGGTCCTCGGGTGTGACGTACGCGTACTTCTCCGTCAAGACGTTCTGGTAGAAGGGATCCCGCAGGCTCGTGAGCCCGAGCAGGACGTCGAGCTCGTTGATCGCGGAGAAGTCGCCGGCGTTGACGCCCCGGTACTCGGCGTTGCCGACCCGGTGCGACTTGAAGTACGGCCGCACGTTGAAGAAGAACCGGTCCACGTCGAGCGAGTTAGCCAGCACCTGGTTGAACCGCAGCACCTCGTCGAGCGCCACGCGCGCCGCCTCCAGCAGGTGCCCGGAGAACGGGCTCGACACCCCGATCGCCGTGATCCGGTGCACGGCGGCGGCCGCGCGCTGGTACGCGAAGACCCCCAAGCCGTTGTTGGTGAGGAAAACGGCTTCATCCTCCAGCGAGGTGAACGTCTGGAACCGCCCGCCGACGGCCGGGTTGTACATCGCCTGGTGCGCGAAGACGAACCGCGGCGCCACCCCCAGCGAGGACCCGAGCCGCAGCGCCAGCGACCAGGCGGCCGAGAGCGCCGCGGCGTCCGCCGCGGCCGATTCGTGCCTCCGGCAGGCGGCGAGGTGGTAGCCCACCATCCCCAGCAACTGGTACTTCTCACGCTCTGGCACCGGCAGCGCGTCTTCGGCCAGGATGCCGCCGATCAGGTGGTCGCCTTCGGCCACGAGGGCTCGCTTGATCCGGTCCAGCTCGGGACGGCCGTCGAGCACCTCGCGCCGCTCGGCGAAGTACGCCTCTTCGAGCTTGGTGTTGTGCTCGACGAACTCGTTCCTGATCCACCGGTCGAACCGAGCCAGCGCAGTCGTCACCGCGCCGAGGATACCCGGGCGCTAGAGGTGGTCGAGCCCGTCGAGCACGCGGTCGAGCACCACCGTGCGGGCCTTCGGGTCGTACGCGCCGACCGGCGGGTGGACGTGCAGCAGCTCCTCGTTGACCAGGTCGTCCACGAGCTCGCGCGCTTCGCCGATCGGGAGGCCGAGGTACGCGGACAGCTCGGCGACCGACACCGTGGACACGCACAGCTCGCACGCGCTCCCGTACGGCTGCCGCAGCAGGCGGCTCAGCCGGTGGCCCAGCTCAGTGGTCGAGACCAATGTCTCGAGCGCGAGGTCATGGGTGACGCGCGCGGCCGCGCGCGACCTCGCGTACGGGCGCACGAGCGGCAGGCCGTCGGCGTCGTCGTCGGGCGCGTCGGGCAGGCGGTGCCGGCCCGGCAACCGGCCCGGCTCGGTCATGCCGCCACCTCCTCGCGTCCTGATGGCAGTGAAGCACCGTGATCACCACCGTGCCAACCGCACAAGGCAATCGTGTCCGAAGTGGACCCGGATACGGACTCCCAACGGACCCGGAAAAGCCGGACGGCCGGGGTGGAACGGGAAGATCCCGCCCACCCCGGCCGTCGCAATTTCGCCGGGTCAGGCCGCCTCGGCCTTGGCGCGCGCACCGTGCCGGCCGCGCAGGTCGAGCTCGATCTGCTCGAGCGTGCGGCCCTTGGTCTCCGGGACCAGCCACTTGGTGAGGCCGAACAGCACCACGTTGATCCCCGCGAAGAGGAACATCGAGCCGCCCAGCCCGAGCGCGCCCGGGTCGGAGATGATCGGGAAGATCGCGCTGATGAGGCCGGTCGCGGCCCACAGGACCACGCTGCTGATGCCCATGCCCGCGGCGCGGACCTTCAGCGGGAAGACCTCCGCCATCATGACCCACACGACCGCGCCCCAGCCGAGCTCGTAGCCCACCAGGTAGAGCACCATCGCGACGAGCATCAGGATGCCCTTGGTGGTGGTGTCGTTCACCTCGAGCACGATGAAGCCGGCCGCGACGAGCGTGATGACCATGAGCACGTTGCCGATCAGCAGCAGCGGCTTGCGGCCCCAGCGGTCGACGACGAAGACCACCCACGCGGTGAACAGGAACTTCGTGATCCCCAGCAGCACGCCGGACAGCAGCGCCGCCTGCGTGGCGAAGCCGAGGCCGATCAGCATCGTCGGGAAGTACGCGTTGACCGCGTTGACGCCGCTGAACTGCTGGCCGACCGCGAGCAGCAGTGCCACGACGAGCATCGGCCGCACCATCGGGGCCCACAGGTCGCGGAAGCGTGTCTTGGCCGACTCCGTGTCGAGGCGGATGACCTCGCGGATGGTGCCGATCTCCTCGTCGACGTTCACGCCCGTGCCGTGGGAGCTGCGCAGCACCGAACGCGCTTGCTCTTCGTGGCCGTTGGCGAGCAGCCACCGCGGCGTCTCGGGCAGGAAGACGAGGCCCACCAGCAGGATCAGCGCCGGGACGATGGCGCCGGCGAACATCAGCCGCCAGTTGCCCGACGAGCCGAGCCCGTAGCTCACGAGGAACGCGATCAGGATGCCGAGCACGATGAAGATCTGGTTCAGCGCGCCCATGGCCCCGCGCAGGCGGGCGGGGGCCAGCTCGGACAGGTACGTCGGCACGGTCGACGACGAAAGCCCGATGCCGACGCCGATCACCAGCCGCGAGATGGTCAGGAGGACGAACGTCGGCGAAACGCTCGCCGCGATCGTGCCGATGATGACGATGACCGCGGCCACCATGATCGTGCGGCGCCGGCCCAGCTTCTCGTTGATCCGCGAGGAGAAGAGGGCTCCGAAGATCGCGCCGACCGAAATGCTGGCCGTGATCACGCCCTTGTCCCACCCGGTCAGGTTCCAGGTCTTGCCGATGAACGGCAGAACACCGGAAATGACACCGAGGTCGTAACCGAACAGGATGCCGCCGAGGGCACCGAAGAAGTACAACGTGATCCTGTTGATGGGCCGCCGCGCCGCGGCTGTCTGTGTCATTGCCGAGCCGTCTCTTTCCTGGGCTGGCCGGCCGGTCCGGTTCACTGGGGGGTGGCCAGCGCCGTCGGGCCGAGCGGGGTGGGTCTCGAATAGCCGGTGTTTCCTGGCTTGCACCGGGCGCGCCGGAACTCCGCAGCGCAGGACTGCGAAGCGGCTGTTTCCCCCGCCGGCAACGCCTTTCCCGTCGCCGGCCGTTCAGCCGCTGATCCCCGCCGGCGCGTTCCGGCGAACTTCGCCGTACACATTCACACGCGGTCCAGCGGTGGGCAATACACCGGCTGATAACTATTCAGTCACGTGACTGACGTTCACATATGTGGATACGATCACGAGCTGATTGCGCAGGTCAGGCGACGTTTTCCGGACAATGAGGATTTCCGATACGGCTCAGGAACCGTGCGGTAGGGCCGTTCGTCGGACGGTGTCGGCTGAGCACTCGGGGGGAAGAAGGTGCGCATGGGCGCGGGGTTCGAGGTCGTCCCGGCGAGCGTGGGGGAGTCGGCGAGCTGCGCGCACCGCGCGGCGGCGGCAGTGCGGCCGGTGGACCTGAGTGGACCGCTCAGCGGGACAGCCGCCGGAATGCCGGGTGGCACGAGCGTTTCCGCGGCGGCGCAGCTGAGCGACGTTTGGGGTGAAGCCGTCCGGCAGTGGGCGAAGGACACCGACGCGTACGGCAGCCGGCTCGACGACGCCGCCGAAACCCACCGCCGTACCGAGAACTCGGCGGCCGAGGGCCTGCGCTCGGAGGGTGGTGATCAGCTGGGGGACGTGCGGCGCTGGGACGCCGCGGCGATCGGTTCGGTCGCCGACGGGCTGAACGACCGGTGCGCCAAGCTGCTCGCGGCCGACGGTGACGTGGCGGGCATGTCGCGCCTCGACGGCTGGGCCGGCGACGCGGCGACGGCCGCGCGAGTTCGCGGCACCGCGCTGACCACACGGCTCGAACAGCTGGTCGCCGAAGCGTCCGCCATGCGCCGCGCACGAGACGCAGCCGGCCGTCGAACGCCTCAGCGCCGACGTCCGCGACACCGACGAGCTGGCCGCGCGCAACGGGTTCGCCATCGACGACGGTGGCTCGATCAGCACCGTGCCCGGTCCGGCTGCCGTTCGCGGCGACCGGATCCGCGTCGAGCAGATCCTCCGCCAGGCGGCGGACGTCGACGCCGGCTTCGCGGCCGTCCTCGCGCGCGCGGCGGACGGGGAGATCACCGACCAGGACGCCACTTCGCTCGCGCAGGCGGCCGACGCGGGGGCCGTGCAGAGCGACAACCGCGCGTGGTGGGACAGCCTGTCGGTCACCACGCAGGGTGCGATCCTGCGTGACGCCCCGGACCTCGTCCGCAACCTCGACGGCGTGCCCGTCACGGACCGCGAAGCCGCCAACCGCCTTGTCCTGCAACGGGAAATCGCACGGCTGCAGAAGGACCCGGGCGACGCCGCGAACTCGAAGCTGCGTGGTCTGAACGACATCGGCACCCGCCTGGCCGCGACCGGGCCCGGGAAACCGCGGGCGTATCTGGTGCAGCTCGACACCGGCGGTGACGGCAAAGCCGTGCTCGCCGCGGGAAACCCCGGCACGGCCACCGACGTCGCCACCTACGTGCCCGGCACCGGCACTGAACTCGGGAAGATCGGCGGTGACCTCAGCCGGTCGGACAAGATGTGGTAGTCGGCGACGATGGCGGGCTCGCCGGCCCCGTCCGTGAACACCTGGGTCGGCTACGACGCGCCCGGCGAACTGTGGGACGCCGCCAGTGAAAGCTATGCGGACAACGGGAAAGCCGGCCTGTCGAGGTTCGAAGACGGCCTGCGCGCTTCGCACGGCGGCTCGCAGTCGCACAACACCATGCTCGGCCACAGCTACGGCACCACCGTCGTCGGCCACGCCGCGCGCGACGGCGGCCTCAACGCCGACGACCTCGTCTTCGTCGCGAGCCCGGGTGCCGGCGTCGACCCGCGAACCAGCTGCACCTCGACGGCGTCCCGCAGGGCCAGGCGGCCCAGCACGTGCACTCGACCCTCGCCGAGCACGACCTGATCAAGATCGCCAACGTCGGCCTCCCCGGCCACGACGTCGCGCTCGGCCCCGACCCGGCCGGCTCCGGCTTCGGCTGGCAGGTCTTCGAATCCGCGCCGGGCACGAAGGGCCTGTGGTACGAGGGCGGGCTCTCCGGCGCGTCGCATAGCGAGTACTGCGAAGACGGCAGTCCCTCGCTGCGCAGGTTCGGCCGCATCATCGCGGGGAAACCGGGGTGAGCCGCGGCCGGGCGCTCGCCGCCCTCGCCGTCCTGCTGACCACTGTCGCCTGATCCCCCCGGCGGTGGGACCATGGAATCCACGATCACCGAGAAACAGGCCCACGACCGGGTCGAGGACTACGTGCGCGAAGCGTTCGCGGCGCCGCCGGCCCCTGCGTCGCGCACCTTGTTCTCCCAGAACCGCGCGGAGCGCACCGACCCGACCGACGGCGGCCCGCCCGGACGGTTCGAGATCTCCGTGACCTACGCGATCACCGGTCTGGCGGTGGCTTCGTTCGGCGAGCAGTTCGACGCCGTCGTCACCTGGTGGCGTTCGCACGGCTCCACCGTGGTCACCGACAAGCGGCCCGGCGGCCAGTACGTGTTCGCGCGCAACACCTCCGACAGCTTCGACATGTCGATCCAGGCCGACGACCTCGGCAAGCTGTACCTCGGTGCGACCTCTCCGCGCGTCTGGCCGAACGGCGTCCCGGACGCGGCGCCGGCCCGGGAACGCGTCGAAGAGCCGGAGGACATGCCGGCGGCCGAAGCGCCGAAACCGCGCCCGCGCCGGGCGCCCGGGGACGAAGAGGACTTCGGCGAGACGAACTGGTCGGACGGCGGCGCGGCGTACTGATCCGGGCTAGAGTGGACTCGTCGGTCCAGACGGCTCGGGAGGACACGTGACCCGCACGCTCACCAGCAAGGGTGCCGCGACGCGGCAGCGGATCGTCGAAGGCGCCGCGGCGGAGATCCGCGACCGCGGAGTGCTCGCGACGACGCTCGACGACGTCCGCGCGCGCACCGGCACGAGCAAGAGCCAGCTGTTCCACTACTTTCCGGACGGCAAGGAGCAGCTGCTACTGGCTGTCGCCGAGTTCGAAGCCGAGCAGGTGCTCGGGTCGCAGCAGCCGTACCTGCGAGCGCTGCACACGTGGGCCGACTGGCGGGCCTGGCGCGACACCGTGGTCGCGCACTACACCGAGCAGGGCCAGCACTGCCCGCTCAACGTCGTGATGTCGCAGATCGGCCGCAACACGCCGGGCGCGCAGGCCGTGTCGACGCAGCTGATGGAGCGCTGGCTGGGGGAGCTGGCCACGGGGATCCGGCACCTGCAGGCGATCGGCGAGGTTGGGGCGTCGATCGATGCTGACCGCGCGGCGTCGGCGCTGCTGGCGGGCTTGCAGGGCGGCGTGCTCATGCTGCTGTCCACGGGCTCTTCCGCGCACCTGGAAGCCGCGCTGGACGTGGCGATCGAGAACCTGCGCGCCAGTGCGGGCCGGTAGCCGCGGGTATTCTGGCGGAGTGGACACAGCCGTGGTGACGCCGGATCCCGGTGTGGTGAAGGCATTGCGCGCGCTGGCCAACCCCGTGCGGCTGCAGCTGCTCGCGTGGCTGCGAGATCCCGAACAGCACTTCCCGCTCGACAACGGTGTGAACGAAGCCGGTGTGTGCGTGAGTCATCTCCAAGCCAAGGCCGGGCTGGCGCAGTCGACCGTGTCGGCGTACCTCGCGGAGCTCGAACGAGCCGGGCTCGTCCGGTCGACGCGCGTGGGCAAGTGGACCCACTACAAGCGCGACGAAGACCGCATCGCCGAGCTGGTCGCTTCGCTCGGCCAGACGTTGTAGTCCCCCCGCTACTGCTCCCCACCTGCACGGTTGCCCATCAAATCGTAATTCTGCGATACTTCGATACGTGAAGACTGAGATGGGGAAGTTCGGGATCTGGACGTTCGACTTCGAGCACCAGCCCGCGGCGCTGGTCCGCGACTCCGTGCAGAGCTGGAGGAACGGGGGTGGCCCGCGGTCTGGATCCCGGAGCTGCTGGGCCGCGAAGCGCTGACGCATGCGGGGTTCCTGCTCGCTTCCGCCAGCCGGCTGCGGGTGGTCAACGGCATCGCGCAGATCTGGTCGCGCGACGCGCGGTCGGCCCGAGGCGCCGCGTGCCTGCTGGCCGACGCCTACCCGGGCCGGCACGTGCTCGGCCTCGGGTTCGGCGGGGCGCGGCCGGACGTCAAACCGCTGGCCGCCATGGCCGCCTACCTCGACGAGATGGACGCGGTCGAGACGCCGAACCCGGCGCCGGCGCAGCCGATCCGCCGGATCCTGGCGGCCTACGGGCCCAAGATGCTGGAACTCGCGCGTGACAAGGCCGACGGTGCGCACGCCTACCACGTGACCGTGGGCCACACCGCGCAAGCGCGCGAGATCCTCGGCTCGGACGCGTTCCTCGGTGTGGAGCACGCGGTGCTGCTCGAAACCGACGCCGACCGGGCCCGCGCGGTCGCCCGCGAGCACCTGGAGCGGTACCTGACGTCGAAGTACAACGTCGCGAAGTTCCGCCGGCTGGGCTACTCCGAAGCCGACTTCGTGAACGGCGGCAGCGACCGGCTCGTCGACGACCTCGTGTTCTGGGGCGACGTCGACACCGTCGCCGCGAAGCTGCGCGGGCACCTCGATGCCGGGGCGGACCACGTCGGCGTGCAGGTGATCGGGACCCCACCGGGGGCCACGGCGATGCCGCACTGGCGCCGACTCGGGGAAGCGCTGGTCGCACAGGGGTAGGAACGCCGCAGGCCGGCTCACCGGAGGAATTCGGTGAGCCGGCCCTGCGCGACCCGGTTACCCGGGGTCTGTGACGAGAATCAGGCGTTCTTGATGGCCGAGATCTCGAACTCGAGGGTGACCTTGTCGGACACCAGCACGCCGCCGGTCTCGAGCGCGGCGTTCCAGGTGATGCCGTAGTCCTTGCGGGAGATCGTGGTGGAGCCTTCGAAGCCCACGCGGTCGTTGCCGAACGGGTCCTTCGCCGAGCCCTCGAAGTCGAACGGGATCGTGATGGTCCGCGTGACGTCCTTGATGGTCAGGTCGCCGGTCACGTCGAAGCTGGCGTCGCCGGTCTGGGTGATCCCGGTGGACACGAACTTGATCTCCGGGTACTCGTCCATCGACAGGAAGTCGTTGCTGCGCAGGTGACCGTCGCGGTCAGCGTTGCGGGTGTCGATGCTGTGCGCCTTGATGGTGACGGTGGCGCTCGACTTGGCCGGCTCGTCGCCGTTCACGGAGAAGGTGCCGTCGAACTCGTTGAAAGCACCGCGGACCTTCGTCACCATCGCGTGGCGGGCGACGAAGCCGATGCGGCTGTGGGCGGTGTCAATGGTGTACTCGCCGGTCAGCTGCGGGTACGTGGTGGTCGCGCTGGTCATGTTCTCTCTTCCTCCGGGGCTCGCTCCCCCAACCACTTGGTTGAGGGCTCAACTGAACACTAACGCATCAAACGTGATTGCGCGAGCAAGTATTCCGGTAGACTACTCGTGTGGTGGACAGGGCCCCGTTGAGCGGGGAAGAAGAGGCCGTGTGGCGACCGCTGACGCGGATCATCACCGTGCTGCCGAGGGTGCTGGAAGATCAGTTCGTGAACGAGACCGGCGTCTCGATGACCGACTACACCGTGCTGGTGTCGCTGTCCGAGGCCGCCGAGGGGTGGCTGCGGCTCACCGACCTGGCCAAGGCCACGGCGCTGTCGCTGAGCCGTATCAGCCGGGTCGTCGACAGCCTCGTCAAGCGCGGCCTCGTGGAGAAGGTCAAGTGCGAGAGCGACGGGCGCGCGGCCAACGCGCGGCTCACCGAAGCGGGCCAGACGAAGCTCAAGGCCGCGTACCCCGGGCACCTCGAGCGCGTGCGGTCGCACCTGTTCGACCACCTGAGCCCCGAGGAGGTCCGCGGCGCGGGCCCGATCCTCGCCCGGCTGGCCGCCGCCCTGGAGCCGCCGGGGCAGCAGTGCCCGGAGTGAACCTTCGACGAAAGTGGTGACATGACCGCCGACAGTGCCGCAACTGCCGACAGTGCCGAGAACGCAGAGAGGGGCGAGTTCAAGCGCGACACGAACTACCTCGCCGACCGCATCACCGCCGACGGCCGTGACGGCTGGCCCGTGGAGCCCGGCCGCTACCGGCTCGTGATCGCCCGCGCCTGCCCGTGGGCGAACCGCGCCGCCATCGTGCGCCGCCTGCTGGGCCTCGAGGGCGTGCTGTCGATGGGCATCTGCGGGCCGACGCACGACCAGCGCAGCTGGACGTTCGACCTCGATCCCGGCGGGCGCGACCCCGTACTGGGCATCGAGCGGCTGCAGGAGGCCTTCTTCAAGCGCGACCCGCAGTACCCGCGCGGCATCACCGTGCCGGCGATCGTCGACATCCCGACCGGTCGGGTCGTGACCAACGACTTCAAGCAGATGACGATCGACCTGTCGCTCGAGTGGCGGGCGTACCACCGCGAGGGCGCGCCCGACCTGTATCCGGAGCCGCTGCGCGACGAGATCGACGACGTCGCGGAGAAGGTGTTCCGCGACGTCAACAACGGCGTGTACAAGGCCGGCTTCGCGACGACACAGGCCGCGTACGAAGCGGCGTACACGAAGCTGTTCGACCGGCTCGACTGGCTTTCGGAGCGGCTTTCGACCCAGCGCTACCTCGTCGGCGACACCATCACGGAGGCCGACGTCCGCCTGTTCACCACGCTCGTCCGCTTCGACGCGGTGTACCACGGCCACTTCAAGTGCAACCGGCAGAAGCTCACCGAACTGCCGGTGCTGTGGGCCTACACGCGCGACCTGTTCCAGACGCCGGGCTTCGGCGACACCACCGACTTCGACCAGATCAAGGAGCACTACTACGTGGTGCACCGCTCGATCAACCCGACGGGCATCATCCCCGCGGGGCCGGACCCGTCGGGCTGGCTGACGCCCCACGGCCGCGAGGAACTGGGCGGCCGGCCGTTCGGCGACGGCACGCCGCCCGGGCCGCCGGCCACGGGGGAGCGGGTGCCGGCGCTCGTCGCGTAGCCCGGTTCGCCGCTGCGGACACGCACGAGGGCGCCCCCGGCCGGTGGTTTTCCCGCCTGGCCGGGGAGGCTCCGGGCAGTGCCGCCGGGCGATTGTTCGCGCCGAGGTGCCGGACATCGCGTGTGCGGCTTTTCCTCGCCGCGCGCTCATTCGCCGGTTGCCGGGCGAAAGCGATGACGTCCCCGGTGCCGCGCAAGCCGCGGCACCGGAGGGTTTTCCGTTACACCGCAACCCGTCCGCCGTCGACCGGCAGCACGGCGCCGTGGATGAAGCTCGCGCCGCCAGTGATGAGGAAGACGATCGCCGCGGCGATCTCGTCCGGGGTGGCGGGCCGGCCCGCGGGGGCGAGGGACGCGAGGTTGTCCAGGCCCTCGCCCATGTCCGCCGTGCCTTCGGTGCGGGTCGGACCGGGGCTCACGGCGTTGACGCGGACGCCGCTGGGGCCGTACTCCGCCGACCACGACTTGGTCAGCAGCTCCAGTGCGGCCTTGCTGGAGCCGTACAGGCCCATCCCCGCGGCACCGAACTCCGCGACCATGGTGGACACGTTGACGATGGATCCCTTGCCCCGCTTGGCCATCGCGGGCGCGAGGGCCGCGACGAGGAAGTACGGGGCCTTCACATTCAGCGAGTACACCGAGTCGAAGTCCGGCTCCGTGGTCTCCGCCGTCGGCCCGAAGGGGAAGATCCCCGCGCTGTTGACGAGGACGTCGACGTGGCCGGTGACCGCGAGGGCGCGCGAAGCGAGGTCCCGCGCCGATTCCGCGTCCGCGAGGTCGGACGCGAGGAACGCGCCCTGCCCGCCCGCCGCGACGATCTCCTGCACCACCCGCTCACCGCGGCCCGCGTCGCGGCCGCTCACCAGCACATGGGCGCCGAGCTTGGCGAGCGCCACCGCGGTCGCGCGGCCGATGCCGCTCGTCGCGCCGGTGACGAGCGCCGTGGTTCCCGACAGTTCTGCTGTCATGGTCATCTCCCGAATCCGGTCGCGCCGAGGTGCGCGGCCGACTCGTTCAAGCGCTTCCTCACGAAAAGCCTTCCGACCTGGCGATACGTGCGGCTTATAGCGGTTATAAGGCGTCCAGAGCCGCCACGAGGTGCCCGAGGTCGCGCCGGTGCGACGAGGCCGGCCACGCCGCCCACGTGCGGCGCACGAGCGGCGAGCCGGCGAGTGGGCACCAGGCCACCTGTTCGGGCAAGGGCAGCGCCCAGTTCGGTGGTGCGAGCGTGAACGCGCCACCCGCGCTCACGGCGGCGAACTTCAGCTCGGCGATGAGCGCCGGGCTCGCGGCCGGTTCGGGGCCGACTTCCAGACCGTGGGAGCGGAAGATGGCGACGATCTCGTCGTACCAGGCCGGGCTGCCTTCGCGCGGGAAGCCGATCCACGTCAGCCCGGCCAGCGCGTCGAGCCGGACACCGCCGGGCCCGGCGAGGTTTTCGGCGTCCTCCTTCGACAGCAGCACACGAGCTTCTCCTCCAGCACCGGCATCGCGTCGAGCTCCGGG
Source organism: Amycolatopsis sp. FDAARGOS 1241 (assembly GCF_016889705.1). Classification (NCBI taxonomy): domain Bacteria; kingdom Bacillati; phylum Actinomycetota; class Actinomycetes; order Pseudonocardiales; family Pseudonocardiaceae; genus Amycolatopsis; species Amycolatopsis sp. FDAARGOS 1241. Next base: position 7,675,906 of record NZ_CP069526.1, on the reverse strand, counting down.
CCGACGGGGCGCTCGCGCAGCAGCCCGAGGTCCAGCTCACCGTCTCGGAGCAGGTCGAGCTGGCCGGTCGTCGCCGCGTGCACGACCTGCACCCGCGTGTCGGGGAACGCGCCGGCCAGGTCGGCGAGCGCGCGCGAGAGCAGGTTCGGCGGCAGCTCCAGCGGGATCCCGATGCGCAGCAGGGTGCTGCCGGTGACGTGCCGCGCCACGGCCGCCACCGCCTGATCGTGCCGCGCGAGCACGGCGCGCGCCTCGGTCAGCAGCGTCCGGCCGGCGTCGGTCGGCTGCACACCCGCGTTGCTGCGGACCAGCAGCTGCACCCCGAGCTGGCGCTCCAGCGCCTGCACGGTCTGCGACACCGCCGGCTGGCTCACGTGCAGCCGCCGGGCGGCCGCGGACAGCCCGCCCTCCTCGACGACCGCGACGAACGCCCGCATCTCCCGGATCTCCATGCCGCTCATCGCACCACGCCGCGGGGGCCCTCGTCAGCCGGCCTCGAGCACGATGCGCAGCAGCTCCTCGGGGGCGTCGCGCATCAGGTCGTGCTTGCCGTCCAGGGCGTGGACGTTCCACTGTGGATCGTCCTTGAGGCGGGTGCGTCGATTCGAACGGCGAACCACCGTCCCACACCTTCGCGTACACGTAGTCCCGCCTGCGGAACCTGCTGAGCTCACCCGACAGCCGGATGCCTTGCAGGAAGGACGCCAGCGGATGCGCCGATGCCCGGGCGTCGAAGAACGGCAGCGGCGGCACCGCGTGCCCGGTCTCGGCCACGCTCAGGTACCACTCGCGCTGCCGGTCGTCCGTGAGCATCCAGCACGACTCCCCGTTCCGCGGCACGAACGCGTCGACGTACACCAGCGCGTCCACGAGGTCCGGCACCCGGTCGGCCGCGCCGGTGATGACCATGCCGCCGTAGCTGTGCCCCACCAGCACCGCGTCCTCGACCCGTTCGGCCTCGAGCGCGCTGACCACGTCCTCGATCTGCGTGTCGAGGTTGACGCCCGCGTGCAGCAGGTGCCGCCGCTCGCTCAGGCCGGTCAGCGTCAGGGGGAGCACGCGGTGGTGGCGCTCGCGCAGCTCCCGCGGGAGGCGGTCGAAGCACCAGCCACCGTGGCAGGCCCCGGGGACGAGGACGTAGGTGGTCATGTCGACAACGCTGGGCAGGCGGGAGTGAGAAGTCCGAGAGCTGGTTCTTCCGCCGGCGAGAAGCGGCGGTTATCGAGCCATCGCCGCCAGCCCCTCGCGTGCGCTCGGGTACTGGGGCGCCCACCCGGTCGCGGAACGAAACGCGTGTTCCGCACCCGCAGCGACCGCGTCAGGGACGTGAGCCGGTCGCCGAAGAGGAGGGCAGCGGAACTCGGGCCGCGCAGCCACGGGCGGGCGCCGGCGGCCGAGGACAGTGCGTCGCTGAAGGCGCGTTCCGTCAGGGGCTCGTCGTCCACGATGTTGTAGGTGCCGGGCCGCGCGGTGAGTGCTGCGACCACCGCCGCGCCGGCGTCGGCGACGTGGATGGTCGACAAGTAGCCCGTGGGCGGGCCGAGTTCGAGAACGAGGTGGCGGCGCGCCAGCGTGAGCAGTTGTTCGCTGTGCCTTGCCCCCGGGCCGTAGAACCAGCCGAACCGCAGCACGACTCCGCCGGTGGCGTTGGCTTCGGCGGCGAGGTTGCCCCGCGCCGCGGGGAAGCGGTCGACGGGCGTGTCCTCGTCGACCCAATCCGGGCCGCCGGCCCGGTACAGCAGGCACACGGACTCCTGCACCAGCTGACCCACTCCCGCCCGCCGGCACGCCTCCGCGACAGTGGCTGAGCCTTCCGTGCGGACGTGTTCGCAGCGGCGCCAAGCGCTGCGGAAGAGGAAGCGCGACATCGGCGGCAACGCGCTCGCCAGGTTCACCACCGCGTCGTGCCCGTCGAACCCGACCGCCAACCCGGCGGCGTCGAACAGCGAAACCCGCCCCGCGCGGCCAGCAGGGCCGCGGAAGCCGGCGTGCGGGCCAGTCCGGTCACGGTGTGGCCGGCACGTACCAGCGCCGTCACGGCGTGGCCGCCGACGGCGCCCGTGCCTCCGGTCACGAACACCTTCACCTGGCCACCGTAGCCCGTGTCAGCACCGTGTCAGCGCGAGCGCCGGGCAGTGTCAGCGCCGTGGGCGACGGTGGCTGCACCACGGAGAAACGGGGGCCACATGACCACCTCAGCCATCACGGCGACGGGCCTGCGCAAGGCTTACGGCGACCAGACGGTGCTCGACGGCATCGATCTCGACGTCACCGAAGGCAGCGTGTTCGCCCTGCTCGGGCCCAACGGCGCGGGCAAGACCACCACGGTCCGGATCCTGTCCACCTTGCTCACACCGGACGCCGGCGCGGTGCGCGTCGCGGGGCACGACCTCGCGGCCGACCCCGACGGCGTGCGGTCCGCCATCGGCGTCACGGGTCAGTTCTCGGCCGTCGACGACCTGCTGACGGGGGAGGAGAACCTGCGGCTGATGACCGACCTGCACCACCTCGGCAAGGCCGCCGGTCGCCGGCGCGTCACGGAGCTGCTGGCGCAGTTCGACCTGGTGGACGCGGGGCGCAAACTCGCCTCGACGTACTCCGGCGGCATGCGCCGGCGTCTGGACCTCGCGATGAGCCTCGTCGGTGTGCCGCGCATCATCTTCCTCGACGAGCCCACCACGGGACTCGACCCGCGCAGCCGCCGGACGATGTGGACGATCATCCGCGAGCTCGTCGCCGGCGGGGTCACGGTTTTCCTCACCACGCAGTACCTCGAGGAAGCCGACCAGCTGGCCGACCGGATCGCCGTGCTGGACCACGGCCGGCTCGTCGCGCAGGGCACCGCCGACGAGCTCAAGCGCCTCATCCCGGGCGGCCACGTGCGGCTGCGCTTCGACGACGTGCCCACGCTGTCCTCAGCCGCGTCGCTCTTCCCCTCGTCCACCCGCGACGACGACGCCCTGACCCTGCAGGTCCCCAGCGACGGCGGCGTCCAGTCGCTGCGCTCCCTGCTCGACAAGCTCGACTCGGCCCAGCTCGAGGTCGGCGAGCTGTCCGTCCACCTGCCCGACCTCGACGACGTCTTCCTCGCCCTCACCGAACGGAGTGCAGTCCGATGACCCACGCCCTGCGCGATTCCTCGACCATGTTGCGCCGCAACCTCAAGCACATGCTGCGCTACCCGTCGATGACGCTGATGCTGCTGCTCATGCCCGTCGTTTTCCTGCTGCTGTTCGTCTACGTCTTCGGCGGCACCCTGGGCGCCGGCCTCGGCGGCACCGGCGGCGGCCGCACGGCCTACCTCGAATACGTGACGCCCGGCATCATCCTCATGGCCGTGTGCGGCGCGGTCCAGGGCACGTCCATCTCCGTCGCCATGGACATGACCCAGGGCATCATCGCCCGCTTCCGCACCATGGCCATCAGCCGCGGGTCGGTGCTGACGGGCCACGTCCTCGGCAGCGTCATCCAGGCCCTGCTCTGCGTCGCGGTGATCCTCGCCATCGCCTTCGCCATCGGCTTCCGCACCGAAGCGAACTTCTTCCAGTGGCTGGGCGTCGCCGGCATGCTCCTGCTGCTCGCCTTCGCCCTGACGTGGCTGGACGGTGGCACTGGGTTTGGTCACCAAGAGCGTCGAAACGGCCTCCAACCTCCCCATGCCCCTCATCCTCCTCCCCTTTCTCGGCAGCGGCTTCGTCCCCACCGACTCCATGCCCACGGCCCTGCGCTGGTTCGCCGAATACCAACCCTTCACCCCCGTCATGGAAACCCTCCGCGCCCTACTCCACGGCACGACGACGAGCACTACCACCGTCACGCTTGCCATCGCGTGGTGTGCGGCGATTTCGATGGGCGGGTATTTCTGGGCACGGAAACTGTTCGAACGCAATATCGTGCGGTAGAACGACGTCCACTCAACCACGCGAAAACGCACCGACAACTACACGAGGGGAACCACCCAGACCTCCCCGCCCCCGATCCCCAGCCTCTTCTACGGGACTCACCTTGTGTCAAGGTACGCTTTCCCGCCTTGACACAAGGTGAGTCCCGTAGATCGATGGATAGATGGGGGCCGTTCCCTGGGATCTGAATTCCCGAAGGGAATTCTCTCGCCTTCGGCTAAAAGATTTCTCCTTCGGCGAAAAGAGTAAACTTGGGACGCTCCCCGAAGCCCAATTGTGACTGCGGTTCGGGGCCTCTTGTCAAGGCGGGAAAGCGTACCTTGACAAGAGGCCCCGAACCGCGTTCTGGCTTCGTATCGGGGAGCAGGGCAGGGGCTGCTCGGTCACTCCGTCCGTACCGTTGCCGGCTGCCTGCTGCTTAGATGGGGGTAGGTGGCACCGGGTGGATGGTTGCTTCGGCTGGTCGGTCGGTCGGTTGGTCGGTGCGTTGGTGTCCCTGCCGGCTGTCTGTTGCGCTGATGCGAGTGTGTGGCGTCGGGTGGATGATTGTTTCAGCTGGGCGGTCGATCGCTGCCTCCGTGTCCTTGCCGGTTGTCTGTTCCGCAGGTGGCACCGGGTGGATGGTTGTTTCGGCGGGCTGGTCGGTCGGTCCCTTCGTCCGTGCCATTGTCCGTCGTCTATTGCGCAGATGCGAGTGCGTGGCGTCGGGCGGAGGGGTGCTTCACGGGCTCGTGGCCACTTCGTCCTAGTCGTTGCCGGCTGCCTGCTGCGCAATTAGTGGTGGGTGCCACTGCGTGGATCGTTGTTTCAGCGGGTCAGCCCATCCCTTTGTTCGTGCCATATCCGGCTGTCTGCTGTGCAAATAGGCGCAGGTGCCACCAATCACTTGGTCACTTCAACAGCCCGGCCGGCAACTCCGCATCCCCTCGCCTGCTCCGCACGCGAAAAAGACCTTCCCCAACCAAATGCTCAACTCAACCCAGCACCACATCAATCACCCGCCGCAGTTCGTCCGTCTCCAGTGGCTGCGCCGTTTCAACCTCTCGAGCCGTCGCCACCGCATCAGGCAGACTCAAATCCGGCCCACCACGCAGCACCTCCGCCGTAGCCATCAACCGGGCGGCTTCCTCGCCCATCCCGACCCGCAAGGCGTGATCGGCCACCGCGACGACAGCATGCGCCAGATAAACCACATCTCCGCCCGCGGTCGTCAGCTCGAAGACTTCGCGCCGCATCGTGGCCGCGGCGTCGAGGTCGCCGGCGTCGGCCGCCAAGAAACCGCGGAGCTGCAACAGCATCGCGCGGAACAGGGGGTGCAGCGACAGGTGCCGAACCAGGCCCTCTGCCCGGTCCAGCTCCGCGCCGGCGACCTCAGGCTCGCCACGCCACCGCGCCAAATCTCCTCTGGCCAGGGCCAACCCGGCCAGCGCGTCCGGGAACGCCACCGCCGCCGCGTCGCGGTCCGCTGCCGCGAGTTCGGCGTTCGTCGCCGGCACGTCACCCATCAGCCAGTACAGCTGAGCCAGGCGGGCGCGTACCCACAGCACGTCTTCGAGCGTCCCGATCTCCGTGACGACGTGGATCGCCTCACGGTACTGGTCGGTGGCGCGGTGGAAGTCGCCGCGGCGGGCGGTGAGTTCGGCGAGGTTGGTGAGGGCGAGGGAGAGGCCCCAGCGTTCGCCGCTCAGGCGGAACAACCGCACGGACTCCTCGGCGTCGGCTTCGGCGGCAGCGTGGCCGTGGCCCAGGTTGAGCTGCAGGCGGAAGCGATTCTGGTAGGCCTGGGCGCGGATCCACGGGTCCTCGTCGGCGACGAGTTCGTCCAGCGCCTCGATCCGCGGGCGCGCACCGGTGCGGCCGCTGGACAGCAGTTCCTGCAAGGGCAGCATGAAGCGCAGCAGCGGGTGGTGGTGCTCGGCGCCGGCCGACAGCTCGACCGCCGCGCGCGTCCACTCGTCGGCCATGCTGTCGTCGGCGATGCCGGCCGTCACGAACAGCACGGCGAACGCGTTCGCCGCCGCGCGGTGGTTCACGTCCGCCTCGCCCGGCACGCCGAGCGCCGCCACGATCAGCTCCTGACCCTCGGCCTTGTGACCCCCGAGCAGCCAGTACCAGCCGGCGGCGACCACGAGCCGCAGCGCCGTGGCCGCATCACCGGCCGCGATGCTGCCGCGCACCGCGGCCGTCAGGTTGCCGTGGTCGGCCGCCAGCCGGACCAGCCACTCCAGCTGTTCGGCGCGGCGCAGGTGCGGGTCGGCCGTTTCCGCGAACTGGGCGAACCACTCCGCGTGCGCGCGCCGGACCTGCTCGCGTTCGCCGGCGTCGTCGAGGCGCTCGAAGGCGTAGGCCTTGATCGTCTCCAGCATGCCGTAGCGCGGTTCGACGGAGTCCGACACGACCAGCAGCGATTTGTCGACGAGCGCCATCAGCAGGTCGGGCGCGTCCTCGACGCCGGACACCGCGGCCGCCGCTTCCGCCGTGGCGCCGCCGGAGAAGAAGGCGAGGCGGCGCAGCAGCGTGCGCTCGGCGTCCGACAGCAGTTCCCAGCTCCAGTCGACGACCGCGCGCAACGTCCGGTGCCGCGGCAGCGCCGTGCGGCTGCCGCCCGTCAGCAGGCGGAAACGGTCGTCGAGGCGCGCAGCCAGCTGCGGCACGGTAAGCGATCGCAGCCGCGCCGCCGCCAGCTCCACGGCCAGCGGCATGCCGTCGAGCGCGCGGCAGATCCGCGTGACGGCGCCGACCGTCGACGGGTCCACCTCGAACCCCGGGCGCACCGCGGCCGCGCGGTCGGCCAGCAGCCGCACCGACGCGCACGCCATCGCCTCCGGCACGCTCGCCCCTTCCGGCGGCAGCGCCAGCGGCTCGACGGGCCACAGCGCCTCGCCCGTCACGGCCAGGGGTTCGCGGCTCGTCGCGAGGATGCGCAGCCGCGGGCACTCGCCCAGCAGCCGTTCGGCCAGCTCGGCCGCCGCGTCGATCACGTGCTCGCAGTTGTCCAGCACCAGCAGGGCCTCGCGGCCGCGCAGCGCCTGCACGGCCCGTTCGGCCGACGTGGCGCCGCCGCCGAAGCTCAGCTGGCCCTGCTCCCGCGCGTCGAGCGCGGTGACCACGGCCTGCGCGACGTCGGCACCGTCGGTGATCGGGGCGAGCTCGACGAGCCAGGTGTCCCCGGTGGTCTGATCGAGCAGCGTGCGCGCGGTTTCCGTGGCCAGCCGCGTCTTCCCGGCGCCACCCGGCCCGGTCAACGTCGTGAGCCTGTACTCGGCCACGAGCTTGCCGACCTGGGCGACGTCCGCGTCCCGGCCGACGAAACTCGTCAGCCCGGCGCGCAGGTTGGTGCGCACCTCTTCCGGCACGGTGTCCACAGTGGAGTCACGCAGGATCGCCGTGTGCACCGCGGAAACCTGCGCCGACGGATCCGCGCCGAGCTCCTCGACGAGCGCCTTGCGCAGCCGCTCGTAGACGGTCAGCGCCTCCGCCGGCCGCCCGGCCGCGTGCAACGCCCGCATCAGCGCGGCGGCCAGCCGCTCGCGCAGCGGGTGCTCCTGCAGCAGCGCGGCGAGCTCACCCGTCAGCTCCTCACCGCGGCCCAGCCGCAGCACGGCCTCCGCGTGGTCCTCCACCGCGCTCAGCCGCAGTTCCGTCAACCGCGCGATCGGGCCCTGGAAGTACTCGCCGTCGGCCACGTCCACGAGCGCCGGCCCGCGCCACAGCTCCAGCGCCTCCCGCAGCGCCTCGGCGTCGCCCGTCCGCCGGCCCCGCGCCACCAGCTCCTCGAACCGCGCCACGTCGACCTCGGCCTCAAGCCGATACCCGACCGAGGTCGACTCCAGCGCCACCCCCGCCCGCCGCAACCGCGACACCAGGGCCTGCAAAGCGTTCGCCGTCGCGGGCGGCCGCTCGCCCCACACCGCGTCCACGAGCCGCCCGGCGGACACCTCCCGCCCGGCCTCGAGCGCCAACGCGCTCAGCAGCGCGCGCACCCGCGCGCCCGCCACTTCGACGGCCTCGCCCTCCCCGGTCCGTACCTCCAGGGGCCCCAGCAACCCGATCCGCACCGCCAGATTCTGCCGGACCTCGCGCCTGCTGTGCGTCAGGGAGATCCCGGATTTGCGCGGCGCTGACCCGCGGGACGCGCGCGGGCGGCTGGTGTGTCCGCGCTGACCTGCGAATATCGCGAACGCGCGTCCCCAGTCCGCAGCGTCGAAGCTGCTGCAGCACGGGCTTTGCCCGCGCCGGCCGGGCACCGACACCTCCGCCCTCGCGGGGCAGCCAGGCGCTGACCACGAAATCGAGGATGTCGCCGATACGGCCGGCCGCTCGTCGGACCGTGGCTTCTCCGATGCCACCTACCGTTCACGCGATCAGACTCCCAGCGCCAGCACGCGTTGTGGCCCGTCGGCAGCCCATTCCACGAACGCGGTGAACCACCGTGCCCCGGACGCCACGGCAACCACCGGGATCGACTCAATCGAATGCCGCACGCCCCGGCGATGCCGCGAGCATCATGGCCAGTGTCTGCGCAGGTCACCCACTCATCGAGGAGCAGCGCCCATCGCGATGAGCGCGGTCAGGCGCTCAAGCCCGGCACGGAACCAGCCGCGATGACGCGGCGGACTGGCTTCTCCCCCACGATCATGGTCCAGACACGCACATGATCAACCGAGACCATGCCACCCCCCCAGCCAGACCACAGACACCCCCCGCCCTCCCGAGGGGGCGTCCCCGAGTCCATTCTATCGGCGACCAACGACAAAACCGGCTCACAGCGCCCCCGGGGGCGAAGCTGTCCACAACTCTCGGTGTTGTCCACAACCCGAGGTGCCCGGTGAAACCGAGGTGCAGCCGGCCGCCACGTCCGGCCTGCCTCGTCGAAGCGACCAGACGTCCGCCTCGGCTCGAGCAAGACCGTCCTTGGAGGTCTCGATGCACCGGCCGAGAGCGCGAACGTCCCTGGTGAGCGGGCCCCTGGCGGAGGTTCAGGGCGAACGACCGCGCCCTGAACACCGGTCCGAACCAGCGGTGCCGGTGTTCGAGCGCGCAGTGCTCGGACACCGGCACCGGCGGCTCACACGACCCCGACGAACCCCGGCGCCGCCCTGGGGGCGCCCCAGAGCCGGCCCCGCCATGAACACTCCGTGACCACGACAAGCCGCGTCGTTCCCCGGGTCCGGCGCGGTTCGTACCTACAGTGGCCGGGTGACTACGCCAGCGCAGCACAAGCGCGACCAGGCCACCGCGCGCGTCGCCCGGCTGCAGGAGGACATGCGGGTGCGGCTGGCGGCCCTGCCCGAGCTCGACGACGCTGGGCGCACGCGCGCGCTCGACAGCCTGGTCGACACCGCCGAGGACTTGCTGCGCACCGAGCACGAGGTGGAGATCGCGAACGAGCAGGTGCGGGCCGCGAAGCTCGAAGAGCACCGCGCGGGCACGCAGCGGCTGGCGCTGTACCTGGCGGCCGTGCCCGTCGCGGTCGGGATGATCGCCGGGGCGTTCATGCTGTTCGGCGGCATCGGGCCGGTGTGGGTCCTGCTCGCGGTGCCGCTGGTCGTCGCCGGGTTGCGGATCGCGCTGGGGCCGCTGGGGCCGACGCCGCTGATGGTCGACCGCCGGCTGCGGGCCGCGTGGAGCGGCGCGCTCGCGGCGGGGCTCACGGCCGCGGCACTGATCGTGCTCGCGAGCACCGCCCAGGTCGTGCTCGTGGTCCTCGCCGCGTTCGCCACCGCGGCCGCCGTGCTGTTCCTGGTGCAGGAGGTCCGATGACCTACTCCGAGTACTACTCCGACACGGACTACTACGAACCCGGCGAAGACGAGCGTGACCCGGAGTTCGACGCGCTGTCCGAGACCGTCGACGGCGTGCAGGAGACCGTCGTCGACCTCGAGACGCGCACCGGGCGCGAGCTCACGGAGCTGCGCGAGACGTTCGACTCCTTCACCGACGCCCACGCCCGCCACGAATCGCGCCTCGACCAGGCGACGCGACAGCTGGAACGGCTGCGCCAGCGCCTGCAGCTGCTCGAACGCGCGGTGCGCGTGTCGGAGAAGGTGCCCGTGGTGGACCTCGACGACGTCGGCCCGGCGCTGCGCAAGCTCGCCGCCGACGCCGAACGCCGCCACGCCCTCGCCGCCCAGCTCCTCACGGCGAACCAGCGCCGGCCGTACGAAGAGGACCTCGAGCGGTTGCCGCAGGCGCGCGAAGCCCTGCTGGAGAGCGACAGCGCGCTGGTCGCCGTGCTCGGCGTGCTCGCCACCAGCCAGCACGGCGACGACCGCCGAGCCGACGCGGAGGCGCGACTGTCCGAAGTGGTCGCCCGCCGCCGCGTCGTGCTGGACCGGCAGCTGCCCGCCGCGACCAAGGACGCCGAGGCCGCGCGTCAGCTGCTCGACGCCGACGACGTCACGCGCACCCGGGTGCTCCCGCAGATCGAGAAAGCCGAACGCGACTGGGAAGAGCTGCATTCGAAGCTGCGCGAGCGCATCACCGACGCGATCGGATCCAGCGCGCTGCTGCCGGTGTGGTTCACGCACGCGTTCGGCGTGGCGCCGCCTTCGGGCGCGGCCGGCGACCGCTGGATCCGCGCGGCGACGTCGGCGCTGGCCTACCGCGTGACCCACGGCGTCACCGACCAGGCGCTTCCGCTGGGCGAGCCCCCGGCCGACGACACCGACTGGGCCCAGCCGCAGTGGTCCTGGCGCGCCCGTCTCGAGCAGGACATCGAGGACCTCGACATCAACGGCGACTAGCTGTGCCGTTCGTTACCGATCCGACCACAGTCACGGCGATCCGGCGTGCGTAGTAACAGTCGCCGCTATCCGGTTTGGTCGGCTCAGTAACTAGGCCTGTGCGATCCGCACCAGGTTGCCCGCCGGGTCGCGGACGGCGGCGTCGCGCACACCCCAGAACTGGTCGGCCGGCTCCTGCAGCACCTCGGCACCGGGCGCGGCCGAGACCTTGGCGAAGGTCTCGTCGAGGTTGTCGGTGCGCAGGTTGATCGCACCGAGCTCACCCTTGGCGAGCAGTGCGGCCACGGTGTCGCCGTCGGTCTGTGACCGGCCGGCGTGCGGCTGCGAGAGCACGATTTCGATCTCGGGCTGGGTTTCGGTGGTCAGGGTGACCCAGCGGAACCCGTCGTTGCTGACTTCGTTGCGGACCTTGAAGCCCAGGGTGTCGCGGTAGAAGGCGACGGCGGCATCGGGATCGTCGACGATCACGTGCACTGCAGCGATGGAAACAGACATGTCGTGAGATTATGCGGGCGCGCCGACGGGCGCTTCTCCAAAACTGCTCTTGCTGCCGGTCTTGCGCGGGCGCGTCGCCACCATCGTCTGGCACGGCGGAACCGCGGCGATGTCCTCGTGGTTGCGCGCGCGGTAGGCCGACGGCGTTTCGCCGACCAGCTCCGTGAACCGCGCCGAGAACGAGCCGAGGCTCGTACACCCGACGGCGAAGCACGCTTCGGTGACGGTGAGGCCGTTGCGCAGGAGCGTCTTCGCGCGCTCGATGCGCCGGGTCATGAGGTAGGAGTACGGCGTTTCCGAGTACGCGTCGCGGAAACGGCGGCTGAAGTGCGCCGTCGACATCAGTGCGGTGCGGGCCAGCGCCGGGACGTCGAGCGGCTGGGCGTACTCGCGGTCCATCCGGTCACGCGCCCTTCGCAGTCGGCGCAGCTCGTCGAGGTCGGCACCCATGGCTCCTATTCTGCACCGTCACGCCGGGTCGCCGGGAGCATCGTCCGACTCGGGCACGAGCGGACGCTGCGCCCACGCGACGTCGCGCCACGCTCCGTGCTTCCACCCGATCCGCCGGTAAGTGCCGACGGGCTCGAACCTGAGCGCCCGGTGCAGGCCCACGCTGGGCTCGTTCGGCAGCGTCATGCCGGCGACGGCCGTGCGGAACCCGCGCTCAGCCAGCCGGGCGAACAGCGCTTCGTAGAGCTTCCGCCCGGCGCCCGTGCGCCGCCGCCCGAGCTCCAGATACACGCTGACCTCGCACGACCAGCGGTACGCCGCGCGCTCCTTGTACGGGCCGGCGTACGCGTACCCGGCAACGCGTCCGTTGTCCTCCAGCACGAGCCACGCGTGCGTCTTCGCGGCGCGCTTGATGCGCTCCGCCATCTCGGCCGGCGTCGGCGGCTCGAGTTCGAAGGTGATGGTGGTGTCGCGGACGTAGGGCGCGTAGATCTCCGCGCACGCCTCGGCGTCGCGTTCGTCGGCTTCCCGGATCAGCATGGGCACTATAGTAGCCTTATCTGGCTGCTATAGTGTCGAATTGTGACGGACCCGCTGTCGGCCTCCCTGGCTTCGACGCTTCGAGAAGCCCGGCTGTCCCACGACCTCTCCACGGCCGCTCTCGCGGACCGCAGCGGCGTCTCCCGTGCCATGATCGGCAAGATCGAACGCGGCGGAGCCCAGCCGACGGCCGTCCTGCTCAGCCGGCTCGCCTCCGCGCTGGGCCTGACGCTGTCCGAACTCGTCGCCCGCGCCGAAGGCTCGGCCGACCGCAGGCTCGCCCGCCTCGCCGACCAGCCGACCTGGACCGATCCCGTCACCGGCTACGTCCGCCGCTCCATCTCGCCCCCAGCCCGCGGCGCGACGGAACTCGTGGAGGTCTCCCTCCCGGCCGGCGCGTCCGTCGGCTTCCCGGCCGACTCGTACGCCTTCGCCGACCACCAGATCTGGGTGCTGTCGGGCCACCTGCGCTTCATCGAGGGCGCCGAGGTCCACGACCTCGACGCGGGCGACTGCCTGCAACTCGGCCGGCCGGTGCCTGGTACGTATGTGAATCCGACGCAAGAGGCGTGCCGGTACCTGGTGGTGCTGACGAAGCGCTGATCGTTCGAGGGGGATGGATGACCGGGGCGCGGATCGGGCCGGCCGAGGTATTGACCGTTGCCGTTGGACTGGTGTCGGGTGCGTTCGCCGCGTTCGCGTATTACACCGACGGCTTGCGGATCCTCGCCCACGCCTTCGTGCTGTGGATCGTGCTCGTCGTCGCCATCTCGTCGCGCGCTTCGCCGAGGCGGGCCTACTGGCGCACGGTCGCCGCGCTCGTCCCGGCGGCTCGCGTTCTCCTTCGGCAAGAAGATCGCGTACGGCATCAAGTACTCCGGTATGCCGTACCTGCTCGAGACCGAGACCGTCGTGCTGTGGTGCGTGCTGGGCTTCGCCGCGGGCCTGCTCGGTGTCGTCTTCCGCCACATCGGCAGCGACACGTCCGCCGGTCCCTTCGCCACGGCCGCCGCCGTGGGCCTCCTCGTCGCCGACGCCGTCCGCGAAGGGGGCCGGCAGGACCCGCTGACGCTGACCGTCGCCACCGTGCTGGGCATCGGCGTGGTGCTCGGGCTCGGCGTCCGCTCGCTCAGGAACCTCGGTATCGTCGCGGCGCTCGCTGTTCAGTGCGCTCTGGTGTCGGTTCTGCTGGTGGCCCTTCCGGATGTGTTCGAGTCACTTCTCTGACTTCCTCCAACGCGACGTGCGCCGGTTCGCTTCTGTGGCTTGGCGCGGATGGCTTGGCAGGTTCGGGTACTTCGGATTGACCTCCTGTCTGCGTAGGTGGATGGACGTCGCTTGGCTTGCTTGTGTTGGGCGGCCCTCGCCAACGTACCGCCGTGGCTCCGTGATCGCGCTTGCACAGACCGGCTTGTCCACAGGGCATCCAAGTTGTGGACAACCACCTCGCCCTGCGGCGCATTTTCCGAAACTGTCGGTGCCGGCCGATAGAATGGACGTGGGGCCGCCCCCCTCGGGAGGGCGGGGGTTAGTCTCCCGGCGATCCTGCCCTACAACCTCTGTTGATCATGTGAGACTCCGGGTCCCCTGCTCGTGGAAGAGAGCCGTGCCCGCCGCGTCATCGAGGCTGGTTCGTCCCGCGCTTGATCGCCTGCCCCCGCGCGTCGCGGTTGGCACTGCTCCTGGATGGGCGGACGACCTGCGCACGATTCGATGCCCGCGTGGTCCGGTATGCGCAACGGATAAAGCCACGGAGCGACCAGTGGCCAGCCGCATCGACGCCGTCCCGATCGACAACGTGGTCAGTGCCTGGCCGGCCGGACACGATGCCGCCGAACCCCGCCTCGACACCTGTCACTGGCGGTTGCGGTGGACGCGAAACCGCTGTGCGGCACGTTCGCCCGCACCGTCGGCGCCGGAAGGCACCTCCACGCCGCGATCACCCACGAGCGGTCCACCGTGTTCGGTCAGCGCCGGGTTTCGGCCGGCAGCAGGGCACTCGCCCTGCCCGGCATCCTCCTGGACACCACAACACCTTGGCGGGAGCCCTGCCCAGGGAGGGCAGGGGTTTGTCCCAGGAGGGCGGAGGTTTTCTCCCGGCGGTCCTGACCCGCTAACTCGGCGGCAGCGTTGCGAGCGGGGGTAGCGGGGTAGCACGGCGGCCGGGGCATCCGTCAGCGAAACGGCTCCCACGGAGTCCACAAAGGACAACCGGCCGGAACCCCAGAGGGCGCCGGCCGGCTGGACGTCCGAAAAGCTCAAGAGAGCTCAGGAACCACCTTCGACGTGTACAGCTCGATCCCGGAGCGGTCGTAGGCCGCCTCGACGAAGTACGAGATGGCGTAGGTCATGCCGAGGGCTTCCAGCTCCTTCAGGCGCTCGACGATCTGCTCCGGCGTTCCGACGAGCGGACCCTTCGCGAAGCTGTCGCACGTGGACTCGAGGACGTCCGCGGGCAGGTGCGGCGCGTAGTGCGCGCGGATCCATGCCAGGCGGTCCTGCACGTCCTTCTCGGTCTCACCGATCACGACGTTGTAGTTGGCCGAGCGCACGATCGCGCCGAAGTCAGTGCCGACGTCCTTGCAGTGGGCTTCGAGCACCGAGGACTTGTGCTTGAAGCCCTCGACGTCGCCGACGAAGTTGGTGTACTGGGCGTACTTCGCGGCCGTGCGCAGCGTCTTCTTCTCGCCGCCGCCCGCGATCCACAGGGGGATGCCGCCGTCCTGCAAGGGCAGGGGGCGGGAGATGGCGCCGTCGACCTGGTAGTGCTTGCCGTCGAGGGTGGCTTTGCCCTCGGTCCACAGCTGGCGCATGATCTCCACGCCCTCGTCGAGCATGCCGAGGCGCTCGCCGGCGCTCGGGAAGCCGTAGCCGTAGGCGCGCCACTCGTGCTCGTACCAGCCGCCGCCGATGCCCATCTCCACGCGGCCGCCGGAGATCACGTCGATCGTGGCCGCGACCTTCGCGAGGTAGGCCGGGTTGCGGTACGCCATGCAGGTGCACATCTGGCCCAGCCGCACGCGCGAAGTCGCCGCGCCGTAGGCCGCCATGAGGCTCCACGCCTCGTGCGTCGCTTCGTCGCTCGGCACGGGCACGGTGTGGAAGTGGTCGTAGACCCAGATCGACTCGTACGGGCCCGCGTCCGCGAACCGGGCGAGGTCGAGCATGGTGGTCCAGTGGTCCTTCGGGTCGATGCCGACGAGGTCGTGGCGCCAGCCCTGGGGAACGAAGAGTCCGAATCGCATGGCCCCGACCCTAGGCCTTGAGCGCGCTCCAGGTGCGCTCGGAACCGGGAAATGTCACAGCTTCGGAAGTTGCTGTTCCACACCCAGCAGCGCCGCGAACGGATCACCGGCCGATTCGACGCGGTCGGCGACCGTCCGAATCGTCCAGTGGTCGGGCGTGAGATCCGGATCGTCGAGCTCATCCCACTGCAGCGGAACCGAAACCGGCGCACCCGGGCGCGGGCGGACGCTGTAGGGCGCGACGAGCGTTTTGTTCAGCACGTTCTGCGTGTAGTCCAGCCGCGCCTTCCCGCCGCGGCGATCCTTCTGCCAAGCCCAGCTCACGAGGTCCGGTAGCGTGCGCCCGATCGTCTTCGACACGGTCTCGGCCCACTTGCGCGTCTCGGCGTAGGTGTAGCGCGGCTCGACCGGCACCCACACCTGGATCCCGCGCTGCCCCGTGACTTTCGGCAGCCCAATGACCCCGAGGTGATCGAGCGCGGTGCGGTGCAGGCGGGCGAGGGCAAGCACGTCGTCGAACGACGTCTCCGGCCCGGGGTCGATGTCGAACAGCGTCCACGTGGGGTGCTCGACGTCCTGGATCCGCGACGTCCACGCGTGCAGCTCCAAAGCGCCGAAGTTGGCCAGCCACGCCAGGTCCGCGACGCCCTCGGGCACGAGGTACTGCTGCACGTCGTCGGGATCGGCCGCTTCGTAGTGCCAGCGGTGCAGCCACTGCGGCGCGTGGTCGGGCACTTCCTTGTGCCAGAACCCCGGTTTCTCGATGCCGTTGGGGAAGCGGTTCGTGTTGAGCGCGCGCTCGGCCAGGTAGGGCAGCATCGTCGGGCCGATGCGCGTGTAGTACCGGATGAGGTCGCGTTTCGTGATGGGATCTTCGCCGTCGCGGCCCGGGATGAGGACCTTGTCGAGGTTGGTGAGGGCGAGCTTGCGCCCGGCGACGGCCCACGAGCCCTTGGCGCCCAGCTCGTCGAGCGCGGCCAGCTCGTCGTCCGACGCGGGCCGGAACACGGGCTTGAGCTTCTGCTCGGCTTCGGCGGCGGGCAGGTCGCCGCGCCAGAGCGCCGGGGGAGCTGCCTTGATCTCGTCGTTGGTCAGGCCGCTCTTCACGGACTTCGGGTGGTCCTCGGCGTCCCAGCCGGCCGTGGCGTGGTCGTCCTGCTTGTGCAGCAGCAGCCACTGCTTGCCGTCGCCGTCGCGGCTCGGGTGGATGAGCACGAAGCGGCCGAGCAGCTTCTCCCCGAACAGGTCGAAGTGGAGGTTGCCGTCGGCGAGCGCCTGCTCCGGGTCATCGGTGTCGACGGGCTCCCACGTGCCGCGGTCCCACACGATCACGTCGCCGCCGCCGTACTCGCCGTGCGGGATCACGCCTTCGAAGTCGGCGTACTCGAGCGGGTGGTCCTCCACGTGCACGGCCAGGCGCCGCGCCTTCGGGTCCAGCGTCGGGCCCTTCGGCACGGCCCAGCTGATGAGCACTCCGCTCAGCTCCAGCCGCAGGTCGTAGTGCCGGCGGCGAGCGCGGTGGCGCTGCACGACGAACCGGTTGCCGGGCGACGTCGCGGCGTCGCCGCCCGGGGGCTCGGCGGTGCGCTCGAAGTCGCGCATCTCGCGGTACTTCCTGAGCCGCTCCGCCGCTGAGTCCATGGTTCCGCCCTCCTGCAGGCAGAGTAGGACACTTTCGATCAGCGGTCTTGGTGGTCGGGCGGGATCGTCGCCGATGCGGCGGTCTCGCTGAGCGTCGCCCGGTTCCGGCCGCCGCGGTGGATGTGGCTTTCTTCACGCATCCGCTCCACCATGTGCGGGTAGTGCAGCTCGAATGCCGGCCGTTCGGAACGGATGCGCGGCAGTTCCAGGAAGTTGTGCCGTGGCGGGGGACTGGTCGTCGCCCACTCCAGCGAATTGCCGAAACCCCAGGGGTCGTCGGTTTCGACGCGTTCGCCGTAGCGGTAGCTCTTCACGACGTTCCAGATGAACGGCAGCACCGACGCACCCAGGATGAACGACCCGAGCGTGGAGATGCTCTGCATGAGGGTGAACCCGTCGGAGCGCAGGTAGTCGGCGTAGCGGCGGGGCATGCCGGCGTCGCCGAGCCAGTGCTGGATCAGGAACGTGGTGTGGAAGCCGATGAACGTCGTCCAGAAGTGCCACTTGGCGAGCGGCTCGTCGAGCATCCGGCCGGTGATCTTGGGGAACCAGAAGTAGATGCCGGCGAACGTCGCGAACACGATGGTGCCGAACAGCACGTAGTGGAAGTGCGCGACGACGAAGTAGCTGTCGTGCACGTGGAAGTCGAGCGGCGGCGCGGCGAGGATGACGCCCGTGAGGCCGCCGAGCAGGAAGGTGACGAGGAAGCCGATCGACCACAGCATCGGTGCTTCGAAAGTCAGGCTGCCCTTCCACATCGTGCCGATCCAGTTGAAGAACTTGATGCCCGTCGGCACGGCGATGAGGAACGTCATGAACGAGAAGAACGGCAACAGCACCGCGCCGGTCGCGAACATGTGATGCGCCCACACGGTGGCCGACAGGCCGGTGATGGCGATCGTCGCGAACACCATCGTGCGGTAGCCGAAGAGCGGTTTCCGGCTGAACACGGGGATGATCTCCGTGACGATGCCGAAGTAGGGCAGCGCGACGATGTACACCTCCGGGTGACCGAAGAACCAGAACAGGTGCTGCCAGAGGATGGCGCCGCCGTTGGCCGGGTCGAACACGTGCGCGCCGATGTGCCGGTCGGCCAGCAGCGCGAACAGCGCGGCCGTGAGGATCGGGAACGCGAGCAGGATCAGCACCCCGGTGAGCAGGATGTTCCAGGTGAAGATGGGCATCCGCCACATCGTCATGCCGGGGCAGCGCAACGTGACGATCGTCGTCACCATGTTGACGGCGCCCAGGATCGTCCCGAGCCCGGACACGATCAGCCCGGTGATCCACAGGTCCCCGCCGACGCCCGGCGAGTGGATCGCGTCGGACAGCGGCGTGTACGCGGTCCAGCCGAAGTCCGGCGGGCCGCCGGGTGTGAGGTAGCTGCTGATCACGATCAGCCCGCCGAACAGATACAGCCAGTACGAGAACGCGTTCAGCCGGGGAAACGCCACATCGGGCGACCCGATCTGCAGCGGCACCACGAAGTTCGCGAACCCGAACAGGTTCGGGGTGGCGTAGAGCAGCAACATGATCGTGCCGTGCATGGTGAACAGCTGGTTGTACTGCTCGGGGGAGAGGAACTGCAGCCCGGGCTGCGCGAGCTCGGTGCGCATGAGCAACGCGGTGAGCCCGCCGATCAGGAAGAACGCGAACGACGTCGTGAGGTACAGCACGCCGATCGTCTTGTGATCGGTCGTCCGCACGACCTTCAGGACCTGCCCGCCCTTGGCTCCTCGCCACGCAGGCCGCGTCGGAACCGGAACAGGCCTGTTCACGGTGTCGGTCATGGATCCTCGACCCCCTAACGGCGCGCGGGCGTACCCATTGTGAGCACGCTCACGAAGGCCGACCGGGGTCGGTTTTTCAACGCCGTGGATCGCCTGGTGGGGTTCGTTTTTCGCGGTTCAGCGGTACATGACCGGCGGAACCGGTTCGTCCTCCGCGCCGGCGCAGGCGACGACGTCCGTGGTCGCGGTGGCCTGCTGGAGGAGGCCGTAGAGCTGCTCGCGCTGCTCGACGCTGAGGGCGGCCAGCACCTCGTCCTCGACCGCGGCCAGGGCGAACTCCGCCTTGGCCAGCTTCTTGGCGCCGACGTCCGTGAGGTCCACGACGTGCCGGCGGCGGTCTTCCGGCGAGCGGCGGCGCTCGATCAGGTTGTCGGCTTCGAGGTCGTTGAGCAGCCCGACGAGGTTCGTGCTGTCGATGCCCAGCGTGGCCGCGAGGGCCTGCTGAGTGCTGCTGCCGTGGTCACGCAGGACGGTGAGCGTGAGCAGGTGGCGCGGCCGCAGGCCCAGAGGTGCCAGCACGGTCTCGGACCGCGTCCGCACCCGGCGGGAGAGGTGGTCGAGCAGAGCGCCGCACCGGTGGGGCGGCTGGTTGACGACCGGGAGCGAGGCCATGTGTCCAGTGTACGAGAACTCGCTAGTCGTCTGTGTGATATAAATGGTTTGTCCTACGCAAACGATCTATGGGTGGCTAACGAGATGCCTCACCTCCTCCACATCGACTCCAGCATCAACGGTGACCGATCCGTGAGCCGCAAGCTCACCGCCCGCGCGGCTGACGCGTGGCGCGCCGCGCACCCCGACGGCACCGTCACCTACCGCGACCTGGGTGCGAACCCCGTTCCGCACTTCGACTCCGTGGCCGGCCTCGCCCGCCTCGTGCCGGCCGAGGAGCGCACCCCCGAGCAGAACGAGTCCTGGAAGCTGACCGAGGAACTGGTCGGCGAGATCCGCGAGGCCACCACGGTGCTGCTCGGCCTGCCGCTGTACAACTACGGCGCCCCGAGCGTCGTGAAGGCTTGGGTCGACCACCTCATCGCGCCCGGCCTGGCCTTCGACCCCGCCACTGGCGCCGGTCTCCTCGACGGGCGCGAGTTCCTCGTCCTGGCCTCCCGCGGCGGCGGTTACGGCGAGGGCACCCCGCGTTTCGGCTGGGACCACGCCGAGCCGTGGCTGCCGCACGGCCTCGCGATCACCGGCCTCGAGCCGCGCTTCATCTCCGCCGAGCTGACGCTCGCCGACACCAACCCGGCCATGGCCGACCTTCGCGGCCTGGCCGCCGAGAGCCTCGCCGCCGCCGAGCGCGAGATCGACGAGCTCTGGACGCCGGTCAACGCCTGAGTTCTTGTGGGGTGGCTCCCGGCCGTCCGCAGGCTCGCCGGCTCGCCACGGTTGCGCGGGGGAGACCGTGGCGAGCCGCGTTTCCACAGTGGACGCCGCCCGTGAAGTCGATCACCCGTCCCCGCTTGCCGCGTTGCGGTGGGCGTACTTTGGCGACATGCCGTCGCCCCAGGACGCCACCTTCGCCCGCCTCCTGACCTCCAGTTACGAGCGGCTGGTGGGCACCCCGCTCGTCACGGGCGAGCCGCACGACCTCGCCCACTGGCTCTACGCGGACGCCCCCTTCGGCCTCCTCGCCCACGACACCGCCGGCGACCCCCACTTCACCTACGCCAACCTCATGGCGCAGCAAGCCTTCGAACGTCCCTGGCCCGAATTCACGGGCTTGCCCTCGCGCCTCTCGGCCGAACCTGACCGCCAGGAAGACCGCGACGCCCTCCTCGCAGCCGTCACGGCCCACGGCTTCGCCACCGGCTACCGCGGCCGCCGCATCGCCAAGTCGGGCCGCCGCTTCTGGATCGAAGACGTCACCATGTGGAACCTCACCGATCCCACCGGCGTGAACCACGGCCAGGCCGCGATCTTCCCGCGCTACACGGACGCCTGAACCGCCGCCGGCACCACTTGCCGGCTCGCGACGCACGGGCGCTCGAGCTTGCCGGCTCGCCTGACGGTCTTCTTGCGGTGCGCGCTCGGCCGAGCTGGTTAGCTGACGTCGCGGTCTTCGGGTCTTGTGCGAGCGCTCGGGTTGTTCTGTCGTGGTGTTGTTCCGCTGGTGCGGGGACGGCAGAGTCTGTTCGCTGGTTCTTCGCGGTGCGTGGGTGTCGGAGGTCTGCGCGCGTCGCGGTCTTCGGGTCCAGGCAAGCGCTTGGGTTGGTCTGTCGTGGTGCTGTTCCGCTGGTGCAGGGGCCTCGGAGTCTGCCCCCGGGTTCTTCGCACGGTACGTGGGTGCCGGAGTTGGGGTCTGCGCACGTCGCGGTCTTCGAATCCTGGGCGGGCGGCTGCTGGCGTGATCTCTCGGTGGTGCGTGGCGCCCGATTCTGCCCGCCGGCTCTGCGGTTTCGCGCGGTGCATGCGCGCCGGAATCGGTGTGCCTGCGCTGTCTCCGGGTTCTGTGTGGAGGCTCGGGCTGGTCTGCTAGCACTGCGGTCTTCGGACCTTTGCGAGCGCTCGGGCCGATCTGCTCGCGCGGCGATCTCGTCGGGGCACGCGGCCTCCGGAGTCCGTCCGCTGGCTCTGCGACCTGCTGGCGGTGCGGCGGGCGGCGGAGTCGGTGTGCCTGCGCTGTCTCCGGGTTCTGTGTGGTGGCTCGGGCTGCTCTGCTAGCACTGCCGTTGTGCCGGGGTCTGCGGGCGACTGACATGATTTGCTGGCGTCGCGGTCTTCGAATCTCGGGCCGGGGCTGCTTGCGCGATCTCTCGGTGGTGCGTCGGCGCCCGAGTCTGCCCGCTGGCTCTGCGGCCTTCTGGCGGTGCGGCGGGCGGCGGAGTTGGTGCGCCTGCGCTGTGGTCTTCGGGTTGTGTAGAGGCTCGGCTGGTCTGCTTGCGCTGTGGTTGTGCCGGGGTCTGCGGGCGACTGAAATGGTCTGCTGGCGTTGTGGTCTTCGAAGCTTGTGCGAGCGCTCGGGCCGGTCTGCTCGCGCGGCGATCTCGTCGGGGCACGCGGCCTCCGGAGTCCGTCCGCTGGCTCTGCGGCCTGCTGGCGGTGCGGCGGGCGGCGGAGTTGGTGCGCCCGCGGCGTGGTCTTCGGGTTTCGCGGAGGCTCAGGCTGGTTGCCTGGCGCGCTGTCTTTGCCGCGGTGTGGGCGGCTGGGTTGGTTGGCGGGCGGCGCGGTCGTGCTGTGGTGTTCAACCACCGGGGCGGGCGCGATGTGCCACGATCTTCAGGGCACGTCTTGGTGTCTGGGCATCTCCATGACCGTCTGCGCCGTAGTTCTCGTGCGCGCGGACGTCTGGACCTCCCCGGGTCGCCGGCGAGAGGCGCCGCGATCTGGGCGCGGAAGCTTCTCCGCCTGGGTGTTGCCGCCGGGGCGTCGCGGGCGGGGGATTCGCGCGGTGCGCGGCGTTTCCAGTGTTCGCGCAGCGTTCACCGGCGCCGGGGCGGGCCGACGCCGGTGGGGTGCGTCCGTGGTCGGGTCAGACGATGTCGCTGTGGCGGATGCGGTACACCTGCAGCCGCAGGTCGTAGTACTTGGTCGTTTCGCCGACCCACTGCATGCCGAGGCGCTCGGCCGTCGCGATGGCGCGGGTGTTGGACGGGCGCGCGACCGCGAACAGTTCGTCGGTGTCCTGGGTGAACGCCCACTCGATCAGCGCCCGCGCGGACTCCGTCGCGTAGCCCTGGTGCCACGCGTCCGGATGCAGCTGCCAGCTCAGCTCCAAGTCCTCCTGGTACGGCGGCAGCAGCCGGATCCCCAGCCCGCCCACCACTGCACCGTCGGAGGCGCGCGCCACGGCCCAGCGGCCGCGCGGCGGGACGAGGTTCGGCTGTGCCTCCTGCCACGCGTGCAGCACCGACCGCATCGCGGCGATGTCGGTGACGCGGTCCATCGCGGGAGTCAGCCACTGCGTGACCTCATCCGAGCCGTAGATGAGGAAGGCAGCTTCGGCGTCGTCGACCGACCAATCCCGGATCACGAGGCGGTCGGTGGTCAGAGGCATGTCCATGGGTGAACGGTACGCCGAAAACGCCCTTCTCAGGCGGGTGATCCGCGGCACCCGCCCGTCACCCGTGGGGTGTTGGCGCTCCTCGATACGTCCTCGTGGCCTCCTGACTCCGTCGTGACAGCTTGCTCACAACCGGCCGGCACGCTCGCGGCGTGCGTTCATCCATCACCGTTCTTGTCGCCGGCGCCGCGTTCGCCCTGCTCAGCGCCTGCTCCGGCCAGCCTGGCGCGCCGCAGGTCGCCACCCTCGACACGAGCAGTGCGACCGCCGGCGCGCCCGAGTCGCCGACCACGGTCGGCGCCGACGCCGGCCGCCTGCAGCTGCGGCTCGACAGCTTGCCCGAGGAGGAACAGGCCTACTGGGACGCCTACGACTCCTGCCTCCGCACCAACGGCCACGCCGTCCTCAGTGGACGGAGCGGGCACGCCGGGCCCGTCGGCGGCCCCGGCAGCCCACCCGCGCTCGACGTGAACGACGACAGCCCCCAGCCCAAGAAGGCCGAAGCAGTCTGCAAGGGGAAGCTGCCGCTGCAGCCGCCCCAGCTGTCGCCGCGAACCAACCCGAAGTTCAGCGACCAGTTCCACGACATGGTCAAGGGCATGACCGCCCAGGGCGCCCACGTGCACGTGGCCCCCGACACCAGTGTCGACCCCGACGGCCTCACGTGGCGCATCGACGACGGCTCGTCCGACACCTACGACAACCTCGACAAGCTGGCCGACCAGTGCCAGCTGCAGGCGTTCTCGAAGTAGGTCGCGTACGGTGAGCCCGTGGAGATCTGGGTCAATCCGCGGTGCTCGAAGTGCCGCTCCGCCGTGTCGCTGCTCGACGAGGCCGGTGCCACCTACACGGTGCGCCGCTACCTCGAAGACCCGCCGACGCCCGCCGAGCTAGAGGCCGTGCTGGACCGGCTCGGGCTCGATCCGTGGGACATCACGCGCACGGGCGAGAAGGTCGCGGCGGAGCTCGACCTGAAGTCGTGGTCGCGCACGCCGGCCGATCGTGCCCGCTGGATCGAGGCGCTGTCGGCCAACCCTTCACTGATCCAGCGCCCGATCATCACGGCCGACGACGGCACCACAGTCGTCGCGCGCGACGAAGAGACGGTCCGTTCCGTCCTGGGCTGACACGCCCGGATGTCGTGCCGTTGTTCCGTCCATTCGCCTCCCCTGTTTCTCGGTGCGCGGGTTCTCGGTGAGTCCTGAGTACTGCTGTGCCGGTGGTGTCTCAAAAGTATCATAAAGCGTCTCAATAATGCTAGCCCGGCAGATGGCGGTACACCGTCGCGCGTGAGACGCCCAGCTCGTCGGCGATCCGGGCGGCCGAGAAGCCCTCGTCGTGGAGCTTGCGGCACAGGACCATCAGGTTGTCGGTCATGACCGTCGGCCGGCCCCGCCCGGCACGCGGGCGCGGCTGGTCGAAGAGTCGGTGGACCCCGTCGAGCACCGCGGCGCGCAGTTCGTCGGCCGGTTGATCGGCGAAGAGCACCACCGGGTCGCTGAGCATGGCGATGGCCTGCGCGGCCCGAACGTCACCGGCGAGGTCCCCGCCGGGGCCTGCCACGATCAGGTTCGCCCGCAGCATGCCGTTGCGGAAGCGGTCGAACACCGACTGGGACGCCGTCAACCCGAGGTCGCGCAGGTTGAGGCGCAGCAGGTAGCGGTGCCGGAGCCACACGTCGAGCAGGCCCTCGATCACCGCGTCCCGGGCCCGGTGCGGGTCCGGCGCGAGGGCCTGGGCGGAGTCGATCGCGGCCTCCAGGTCGACCAGCATCGGCTCGGTGAGCGCGGCGATGATGTCGGCCTTGCCGGGGAAGTGGTACAGCACCGCGGTCTTCGTGACACCGACCCGTTCGGCGATTTCCCGCACCGACGTCGCGTGGTATCCGCGCGCGGCGAACATGTCCATCGCGGCGCTCAGGATGCGGGCCCGGGTGTCGGGGGGAACGTCTTCTGTCACCCGGTCAGCTTACCTCCTTGCCTGACCAGTGGACAGGCGTGTACCTTCGGCACTGACCGACGGTCAGATAGATCGTCGGGCTGGGGAGGAATGACCGATGGCCACGAAGACAGTGCTGATTTCCGGTGCGGGTGTCGCCGGACCGACGCTCGCCCACTGGCTGGTGCGCGCCGGGTACCACCCGACCGTGGTGGAACGCGCGGCGGGACTGCGCTCGAGCGGCAGTCCGGTCGACGTGCGCGGGCCTGCTGCCGACGTGGCGCGGAAGATGGGCATCAGCGCGCGGCTGCGGGAGGCGGCCACCGGCGTCACGAGCCTGAGGTTTGTGAACGACCGGGGGAAGAGCGTCGGCCGGGTGCCGATGGACGATGGCGGTGGCACCGGCGTCGAGCTGACCCGCACCGATCTCGCGCGCATCCTGCACGACGCGAGCGGCGACGACGCGGAGTACGTGTTCCAGGATTCCGTAGTCGCGCTCGCGCAGGATGCGGGCGGCGTCGACGTCACGTTCGAGCACGGTGCGCCGCGGCGGTTCGACCTCGTGGTGGGCGCCGACGGGCTGCATTCGGCGGTGCGCCGGCTCGCGTTCGGGCCGGAGCCGGGATTCGTGGAGCACATGGGCGTATACGTTGCGACCATGCCGTTCGACGGACCGGTGAGCGATCGCACTGAGATCGTCATGTACAACTCGCCGGGGCGTGCGATGGCGCTGCACCCGTCGCGGGAGCGCGGGATCGTGGCGTTCATGTTCCGCGGCCGGGCGGTGCCCGGCTTCGACCACCGAGACGCGGAGCAGCACAAGCGGTTGCTGGAGAACGCGTATGCCGGGGCGGGCTGGCGGGTGCCCGAGCTGCGCGAGCACGTGCGCGTGGCCGAGGACTTGTACTTCGATTCCGTGAGCCGCGTGCGCGTCCCGAAGTGGTCGGCGGGCCGGGTGGTGCTGGTGGGCGACGCGGCTTCGTGTGTGTCGTTGTTCGGAGACGGCTCGACGCTGGCGATGGCTGGGGCGTACACACTCGCAACCGAACTGGTGGCGAGCCCGCACGATCCGGCCTTGGCCTTCCGGCGGTACGAGGCGGCGCACCGGAAGCTGTCGGATCCCAAACAGCGCAAGGTTCCCGTGGCCACGGCGTTGCTGATCCCCGCGACACGTGCGGGGATGGCGGTGCGCAACTTCGGAACGCGGTTGCTGCCGTTGGTGAGCGCCGCGCAGAAGCTCGCGCTGGCCAAGGGCGCGTGACGCCTGCGGAACAAGGGTTCTACGGTCGCAGCCGCGAGTGGGTTCCGGCGCGACCCGTGGGTGCTGCCGGCTGCCGAGGCGGGATGCGAGTGGTCAGCTGACCTTCTCGCGCGGGAACGGGTCGGGCGGCCATTCCGGGGGCAGCTCCGATGGCCAGATCGGTTCGGAGTCGGCAGTGGAGTGGTCCGGGATGGAGTGGCCTCGCCCGGGTCCGGTGGGGTGTGGCTGGCGGGCGAGGGTGCTGCTGGATTGGGACTGGCGGGGGAGCGAACCGCCGCTGGGCTGGGACTGGCGAGTGAGTGGGCCGCTGGGGTGGGTCTGGTGCGGGAGCGGGCCGTTGGGATGGGACTGGCCGGGGAGGGTGCTGCTGGGTTGCGGCTGGCGAGGGAGTGGGCCGTTGGGTTGAGACTGGTGCGGGAGGGAGCCGCTGGAGTGGGACTGGCCAGGGAGCGTGCTGCTGGGTCGAGACTGGTGCGGGAGGGAGCTGCTGGGTTGAGACTGGTGCGGTAGCGAGCCACTGGAGTGGGATTCACGAGGACGCGGGCCGCGGGTCTGGTGCGGTTGCGGGCCTCCGGGTAGGGGCTGGCCGGGGGCGCCGACGGAGACCTCGGAGACATCAGAGACGCCGGAGAGGCCGGAGGCATCGGCGGCGCGGCGGGAGGGGCTCTGCCAGCGGCCGGTGGAGCGTTCGAGCCAGGCGCGGGGGAGCGTCCAGAGAGCGACGAACGCGTCGAGACAACGGAGGGGGAGGTAGAAGGGCGCCATGAGGAGGTAGCGGGCGCGGCGTTCGGTGAGGGCGACGGCGACCGTCAGGATCACGTCGGGCAGGAGGATGCCGAAGGCGATCGTCGGGAGGTTGACGTAGTGGCCGACGGCGAGGGTGACGTCGCCGGCTACGGGTACGGCGAGGAAGCCAGGCAACTCAGCGAGGAGGAGCAGGACGACCACGAAGGGGAGCAGGGCCATGAAGACGCTGGCCAGTACGAGTTCGACGAGGTAGAGACCGAGCATGGCCGTGAAGAGGTCGGCGCGTGGCCGGAAGCGGCGGACTGTCTGCCAGAAGCCCAGGGCCCACCGGCGGGTTTGGCGCACGTAGTCCCGCAGCGAGTCCGGGTCCTGGGTGACGGCGACGGCGCGCAAGGAGAAGCCGACCTTGCCCAGGCGCCGGCGGTACACCTCGAACGTCATGTTGAAGTCCTCGATCACGAGCCCCGGCGGGTTGATGTCGATCCGCGGCAGCACGTGGGCTCGATAAAGGCTGGCGAAGCCCGGGACGATCGGCGTCGCGTTGGTGCGGTGCCAGGTTTGGCCGAACTTGAGGAGGCGTTGGAGCACGGCGTAGATGCGGGAGCGGTGCGCGGTGAACAGCCAGGCGGCAAACCCCCGCTTGGCGGCGGACCAGTCGGTGGCGGCGCAGCCGGCGACGGCGACCACGGCCGGGTCGTCGAATTCCGGGAGGGCGGCGTCGAAATAGCCGGGGTCGAGGCGGGTGTCGGCGTCGAGCAGCAGCACGGCGTCGAAGCGGGTGGCGAGGGAGAAGTGGCGCACGCCTTCTTCCAGGGCGCCGGCTTTGCCGACGTTGACGGGAGTCTCGGTGACATTCACCCCGCACGCGAGGGCGATCTCGACCGTGCGGTCGGTGGAACCGTCGGAGACGACGTGGACGTTTTCGGGCCGGACGAGGCGGGTGATGGCGGCCAGCGAGTCGGCGATCACGATCTCCTCGTTGTGCGCGGCCATGAGCACGGCGACCCGCGAGCGGCGCACGCCGCCCGGGTGGCGGCACGGCACGGGCAACGGCTGGGCCGGCCGCGGCCGGCGGAGGCGGTTCTCGATCGCACGCGCGAGCCCGGCAGTGCCCCACAACGTGAAGTTCACCCCGAAGACGAAGATTGCCATCAGCCAAAGGGGGATCATCGAGCCTCCGCGGGTGTCCAGTAAGTGTCGAGTTTGGACCAGACGAGGTCGTCCTCCGTGCCGAACAGCCAGAGGAACACCCCGCCGATCCGGAACTGCCGCGCCTGTGCGAACTTGATCGAGGCGCTGTAGGCGTTCTCGAACCAGACGTCGTGCCGCTGCCCGGCGGAATCGGTGTAGGTGAAGTGCGGCGACTCGCTGAAGCCGTCCCACTCCACGGCCGCGCCGAACTCCCGCGAACGGCCGTAGGCCTGCACCCACGTCACCGGCACGCCGCTGTGGCCCACCCAGTCGTAGCCGTACATCGGCACGCCCAGGACGATCTTCCCGGGCGGGATCTGCGTCACGGTGTACGTCAGCACGTCGCGGACCCAGCCCTCGGGCGCGATCGGGCCCGGTGCCGATGTCTGCCAGTGGTAGTCGTAGGCCATCAGCCGGACCTGGTCGGCCACACGGCCCAGCGCGGCGTAGTCCTGGGCACGGTTGCGCTCGTCGTAGCCGACGTCCGTCGTCTTGGCGAAAACGTCGACCGACAGGCGTTTTTCGTTGCGGTGCAGCGAATCCGCGAGCCGCGTGATGAATTCCGTGAACGCCGCGCGGTCGCCGGCGCGCAGCTCCTCGTAGTCGATGTCGATACCCGCGAAGTCCTCACCCACGGCCAGCGCGACGATGTCCGCCACGTGCTGCGTCAGCTCCGGCGGATCGTGCAGGATCCGCTGCACGATCTGCGGGTGCCACCGGCCCTCGGTGACGTTCGCGATCGTCGGAGTCAGCTCCACGCCCGTGGCGCGCAGCTGCGCGAGATCACCCGTGCGCTCCGACTGCGGGACGAGCCGGCCCTCGGCGTCGAGGCCGTAGAGCCACGGCGAAGCCTCCGTCACCTGCGATGTGTGCGACTGCACCGTCGCGGTCCCGTCGGCCAGGTTCCAATAGGGGAGCGACGCGATCGTGTGTGGCCGCACGGCCGCGCGCGCTCCTCCGTCCCGCAGCAACGTCAGCACCAGCAGCTCGCAGACGAGCAGCAAGGCGACCCGGCCGCGGTGACGCGGCCGGGCCGGGCGCGTTGGCATCAACCGGCGACGGCGGCCCGCAGGTGCGCCCGCCGGTCGTCGATCACGGCGTCGATGGTTTCCCGCAGGCTGTGCGCCGCCCGGAACCCGACCTGCTGCGCGGCCCGCGCACAGTTCGGAATACGCCGCTGCATGTCCTCGTACCCCTCACCGTAAGCCTCGGAGTAGGGCACCTTCACGATCTCGCTGCCGGACTTCGTCGCCGCGATGACGAGCCCCGCGAGCTCTTCGATGCTCACCTGCTCCGGGCTGCCGAGGTTGTACACAGTGCCGTGCGCCGACTCGTCGTCGAGCAGCGCGACCAGCGCGGGCACGACGTCGAGCACGTGGCAGAAGCACCGCGTCTGCCGGCCCGTGCCGAACACCGTGAGCGGCTGCCCGGTCAGCGCCTGGTCGACGAACCGCGGCACGACCATGCCGTAGCGGCCGCGCTGGCGCGGGCCGACGGTGTTGAACAGCCGCACCAGCACCGTCCGCACCCCGAGCTCGGTGCCGTAGAGGTGGGTGAACGTCTCGTCGAGCGCCTTCGCTTCGGCGTAGGACCAGCGGTTCTTCAACGGCGAGCCGACCACGCGGTCGTCGTCTTCGCGCAGGCCGATCGACGTGTTCTTGCCGTAGACCTCGCTGGTCGAGGTGACGAGGATGCGGGCGTCGTGCCGCAGCGCCGCGTCGAGCACGACTTCGGTGCCGAGCAGGTTGGTACGCAGGCTCTGCAGGGTCTTGCGCATGATCGTGAACACGCCGACGGCCGCGGCGAGGTGGTAGATCTGCTCGACCCCCGCCAGGCACGACTCCACCGCCTCCGGATCGCACACGGAGCCGCGGACGATCCGCAGCCGTGGGTCGTCCGCGACGGCCGCGAGGTTCTGCGCGGTGCCGGTGCTGAAGTCGTCCAGCACCACCACCTCGCGGTCTTCGCCGAGCAGCCGCTCGGTCAGGTGGGAACCGATGAAGCCGGCCCCGCCGGTCACCAAGCACCGCATGGGTTCGCCCTTTCGTCGGAGTAATCGCTGGGATGGAACAGGCCGGCGCGGCCGCAACGGACAGGCGAAGCGGCCGCGCCGGGGTCAGACGAGTTCGCGGTGCCCGGCGGCCTCGAACGTGTAAGTCGCGTCGAGGACGAGGGGGCAGTGCTCGATCCAGTCGTAGGACTGTCCGGGGTGGACGGTGTGGATCAGCGCCAGGTCGAAGTCCGTGCCGTGCGGGTCGGGGACGCTCTGGAGCGACCGGTCGCCCAGCGACAGCTCCGGAATGAGGGGGTCGTGATAGTCGACCTTGGCGCCGCGAGCGGCCAGTCGCTCGAGGATCTCCAGGGCGGACGACTCACGCAGGTCGCGCACGCCGGGCTTGTACGTCACGCCCACCACGACGATGTGCGTGCCCGCCACCCCGCGGCCCGCGGCGGACAGCGTGGCGGTCACGCGGTCGGCCACCTGGCCCGGCCGGTGGGCGATCGACGTCATGGCCTGGCTGATCAGCGGAGCGGTGCCGCGGGCCTCGCGCAGCTGCCACAGCAGGTAGTGCGGGTCGCACGGGATGCAGTGGCCGCCGACGCCCGGTCCGGGGTAGAAGGTCATGAAGCCGTACGGTTTGGTCGCCGCCGCGCGCGTGACCTCGATCGGGTCGAGCTCGAACGTCGAGCAGATCCCGGCGAACTCGTTGGCCAGTGCGATGTTCACCGCGCGGAACGAGTTTTCGTACAGCTTCGTCAGTTCCGCCACTTCGGCCGAGGACACCTCGTGCACGAGCGGGGTCAAGCGTTCCAGCACGCGCCGTGCGCGGCCGGCGCACGCCGCCGTGCAGCCGCCGACGACGCGGGGTGTGCCGAGTTGCGTGTGCTCGGG
Organism: Amycolatopsis sp. FDAARGOS 1241; assembly: GCF_016889705.1. Lineage (NCBI taxonomy): Bacteria > Bacillati > Actinomycetota > Actinomycetes > Pseudonocardiales > Pseudonocardiaceae > Amycolatopsis > Amycolatopsis sp. FDAARGOS 1241. The sequence continues at coordinate 7,645,064 of NZ_CP069526.1, read as the reverse complement.
GACGCCGGGGTCGATGCGTTCCGGGCTGAACGCCACGAACACGTCCTTGCCGACCACGAGGCCCCGGTCGGCCAACGGTTCCACGAGCAGCTCCCGCGTGGTGCCGACGTAGCTGGTGGACGTGAGGATGAGCGTCTGCCCCGGCCGCGCGTGCTCGACCACGGCCTGGCACGCCGACCGCAGCGGGCCGAGGTCCGGCGTCAGGTAGCGGTCCAGTGGCGTCGGGACGCAGACGATCACCGAGTCGGCTTCGGCCAGCCGCGCGGGGTCGCCGGTGACTGCGAAGCGGTCGTCGCCGCGGGCCGCCGCCAGGCGCGCGACGTCGGCGTCGACCAGGTCGGGTTCGCCGGAGGCGATCGTCTCGCGCCGCGCGGCGCTCGTGTCGAGGCCCAGCACGCGCGCGCCGGCGGCGTGCAAGCCCAGCGCCGTCGGCAGGCCCACGTAGCCCATGCCGACGACGGCGGTTGACGCGAGGTCGTCGGCCTCGCTGAGGGGCGATTCGGCCATGAGAGTCAAGGGAGTTCCCCTTTCCGGGCCGGCGTCTGGCCGGTGGGCTCGATGCCGGCGGCTCGGGCGATCTTCACGACTTCCAGTCCGCTGTGGACTTTCAGCTTGCGGAACAGGTTTCGGGTGTGCGTGCGCACGGTGTGACGGGAAAGCTGAAGCCGCGCCGCGATCTGGTCGCTGCGGTCGCCGTCGACCATCGCGACCAGCACTTCGAGTTCGCGCCCGCTCAATACGTCGAGGGGGCTCGACCCGGTCCGGCGCGGTGCCGCACCGTCGCGGCGCAGCCGGTCGAACAGCGCGGCCAGCAGCTCCGGCGGGTACCACGCGTGCCCTGCGCGGGCGCCGCGGACGCGGTCGAGCAGGTCTTCGAGCGAGCTCTCCTTGGGGATCCAGGTGTTGATCCCCGCGTGGGCCGCGCTCACCGCGAGCTCCCGATCCCGGCTCGCGGTGAGCGCCACGAAACACGCGGCTGGTGCCGCTTCGCGCCAAGTGCGGATCCGCTCACGCACGTCGGTGAGCGACTGCAGTTCGACGGTCACCACGTCCGGTTGCTGCGCCGAAAGCGCGGGGCGCAACGCCGGGTCCGTGGCGGACCGGGTGCCGACCACCCTGAGCCACGGCACGGTGGCGAGGCTCGACGTGAGCACGTCGGCCACCATGAGGTGGTCTTCGATCAGGAAGAGGCGGGTGATGTCCACGCCGCACAGCAAAGCAGCGCGCGCACCGGCTTGTCCTCAGCCAGCTGTGCGAAAGCGGACTCATGCAGATGACGGAGATCCCGCATTTGCGGTAGGTGGCCTCGTCTCGGAGGGGGATCCGGTGCCGCGGTCTGGACAATACGGTCGGTTCAGGAATCCCCGAGCTATTGGTGGCCACCCATGCAAAGAAGAAGGCGGAAACACCGCAAGCCCCGCGGGGGCTTCGACTTCCGGCGGGCGCGCACGAAGCTCGCGGTCTGCGCGGCCGCGCTGCTGTGCGTGCTGCCCGCGCTGGCGGCGGAGAGCTCCACGGCTTCCGCGTCGCTCGCGAGGCCGCTCGCCGTGAGCCTCACGTTCGACGACGGCAACGCGGACCAGCTGAACGCGCTGCCGATCCTGCAGAAGTACAACATGAAGGGCACCTTCTACATCATCAGCGGTTCGGTCGGCGCGCCCGGCTACCTCACCCAGGCCGACCTGCAGACGATCGCCGGTGCCGGGCACGAGATCGGTGGACACACCGTCACGCACCCCGACCTCGCCACGGTGCCCGCCGACGAGGCGAAGCGGCAGATCTGCAACGACCGCGCGGCGCTGGCCGGCATGGGCTTTTCCGTCACGAGCTTCGCGTACCCGTACGCGTCGCTGAACACCACGGTGAAGAACACGGCGCGCACGTGCGGGTACAACAGCGCCCGCGGACTCGGCGACATCGCTTCGGCGCACGGCTGCGCCGGCTGTCCCGCTGCCGAGACGACGCCGCCCCGCGACGCGTTCGAGCTGCGCGCCCTCGACGAGGACGACAACACCTGGACCCTGGAGCAGATGCAGAGCGCGGTCACCGCGGCCGAGAACATCGGCGGGCTGCTGACGTTCACCTTCCACCACGTCTGCGACGGCACGGGGTGCGATGAGCTGTCGATCCCGACCACGCGGCTCGACCAGTTCCTGTCGTGGCTGTCCACACGCACGAGCGTGGGCACGACGGTGAAGACCATCAACCAGGTCATCGGCGGCGCGGTGAAACCCATCGTGACCGCACCGGCGTCGACGAACACGACGCTGGCCAACACCTCGCTCGAGAGCTCGACGAGCGGCACGGGGTTCCCCGACTGCTACATGCCGGGTGGCTACGGCGCCAACACGCCGACGTGGACGCGCACCACCGACGCGCACACCGGAACGTACGCCGAGCGGCTCGACGTCACCGGCTACACGGACGGTGACGCGAAGCTCCTGCCGACGTTCGACCTGGGCGCTTGCACGCCCACGGTGACCGCAGGCAGCACGTACACCGTCGGCGTCTGGTACAAGTCCACGGCGATCACGCAGTTCGCGCTGTACTACCGCAACACGCAGGGCTTCTGGCAGTACTGGACGTCCGGTCCGTGGCTCGACGCGGCGCCGGGTTGGACGCAGGGCACGTTCACCACCCCGCCGGCGCCCGCGGGCGCGGTCGGGCTGAGCTTCGGCCTCGCGCTCATCGCCAACGGTTCCGTGACCACCGACGACTACTCGTTCACCGCGGGTTCGGGCGCTGCCGCGGCGGCGGCCATCCAGGCGTCGCCCACGAGTCCGCGGCGGTTCGCGGTGCCGAGCCGCAACTCGGTGAAGGCAGGCGTGTTCGGCAAGCACGCGAAACCGCTGGTTCCGTCGAAGCCGGGCCAGGTCATCGCTCCCGTGGAGCCAGGTGACTGAGGTCCACCCATCGTCGCTGCCCAGCTGGAGCCGCCGGGCAGCGGCCCGGGTCAGGTATGCGGTGTGGGGTCTGGCGGCCGTGTTGATCACCGCATCCTGCACCGGCGCGCCCGTCCACACCCCCCGGGCGGGCGCGCCGGCCGTGCAGCCTTCGCAGCAGAGGTATCCGTGGCACACGGGAATCGTCGCGACGACCTTCTGGGTCGGGGAGGTGTTCGACCCGGACGCCGAGGACGGCAGCCAGGTCCAGTCCGCGTACGACGACCGCTGGCTGGAGCACTACGGCGGCTGCGACGGCGTCGTCGTCGCCGGAAACTGCGAGACCGAACGGCGGACGGCGTCCAACGGATTCTTCCCCATTCACGTGGTCCCACGCGAGAATCCGTTCTACCTCGACCTTCCTTTCGACGATGTGGGTAACGAGACGGCACGCCGGCAACGCACCCAGGTGGTGCCGTGGGCGCACGAAGAGTACTATTCCGCGCGAATTTCCGAGCCCACCTTCAGTCTCCTGAAAAATCGCTGGGTTCGCATTCGCAACGAGGGCAGGATCTGCTACGGGCAGATCCAGGACGCCGGCCCCGGCCGGTACGACGACGCCCGGTACGTGTTCGGTTCCGACGACGCCCGGCCCGCGAACCATCGGTTCAACGGCGCCGGTCTGGACGTGTCACCTGCGCTGAACGGCTGCCTCGGGTTCACCGACCTCAACGGGGAGGATGATCGGGTGGACTGGCAGTTCTCCGACGCCGCCGACGTGCCACCCGGTCCGTGGCAGATCGTCGTCACCACGAGCGGTGTCACGCACGAGAGGTGATAACCGGCCGTTTCCGATCACCGTCTCATCACGAGTAACGCGCCCAAGATCGCGGACGACTTCTCTCGGTCGGGGAAGTAAAGGCGGGGGAAAAGGCCATGGAATCCGTGCCGGAACGTCGCGCGGGCACCGGGCGCCGAAGCGAGGACCGAACCGTCGAGGCCCTGTGGGGAGTGCTGCACGATCTCGGCCACGAGATCACGACACTGACCTACCTGGTCGAGGCGGAATTCAAGGATCTGGCCGGGGCGGGATTGATCGGCGAGCAGGTCGTGCGCCTGCGCACGCTCGTCGCCCACGCGCTGGCCGCCGAGACGCACGCGGAGGTCGTGCAGCTGCGGCCGTTGCTGGCGCAGCTGGTGAAGCTGACCGATCGGGTCAGCCGGTCGTCGGTGGTGCTCGTGGACGGTGCCGCAGCCGCGGTCCGTGCGGACAGCACGGTCCTGTGGCGGATCCTGGCCAACGTGCTCGGCAACGCGGTGCGGGCCGCCGGTGATGGCGGCCACGTGCGCGTGGAGCTCACGGCCAACTCGCCGGTCACCGTGTCGATCTCGGACGACGGGCCCGGGTTCGGGCGCATCCCGCCGGGCACGGCGTCGCTGGGCCTGGCGACGGTCGCGCGGCTGGCCGAGTCCTGCGGCGCGCAGACGCTGGTCGGTCCGGGCGAGCCGGCGGGCACTTGCGTGCGGATCGTCTTCCCCAGCCGGAAAAGTGAAGGGGAGGAACATCCATGACGAGCATCGTCCTCGGTGACGATCACAAGGTTTTTCTGGACGCCCTGGCCGGGCTGCTGGAGCGGAACGGGATGCGGGTGGTGGGCACGGGCCGCACCCTCGCGGAGGTGGTGGACCAGGTGCGCGGCGCGCGCCCGGATGTCTGCCTGCTCGACCGCAACTTCGGCGAGGGCCCAGTGGAAGACGGTGTCGCGGCGACGCTGCACGCCAGCCCGAGGACGAAGGTCATCATGCTCACCGCCAGCCCCGGCAACCTCGCGGTGGCCGACGCCCTGCGCTCCGGCGCGGCCGGCTACGTGCACAAGACGCGCGGCGTGGAGCATCTCATCAGCGCCATCGGCCGCGTCGTGGCCGGCGAAACCCACGTCGACGTCCCCGCCCGCACCGCCGAGCCCGCCGCGGAACGCTCGCACGAGGTCGACCTGCGCGAACGCTTTCTCACCACCCGCGAACGCCAGTGCCTCGCGATGCTCATCGACGGCAACACCACGGAGACCATGGCGCGCCGCCTTGGCGTGTCGACCGCGACGGTGCGCAGCCACGTCCAGGGCGTGCTGGTGAAGCTGGGGGTCCACTCCCGCCTGGAGGCCGCGGCCCTGGCGGTGCGCCACGCGCTGGTGCCGGCCGCGTCGCTGAATCCGGAGTTCGAGGCTCAGCTCGGCTGAGCCGCCGGGTCAGGACCCCGGCAGCTGGGCCTTGAACCGGTCGAGCCGGCGGCCGACGGTTTCGTCGTAGCGGCCGGGGTCGTTGGCGGGCGCGGCTTGCGCGACCGCCGCGTTCACGTGGTCGCGCACGGTGGCTGCCCACTCGGGCAGCACCCAGATCGTCTGGTAGTAGTTGCCGCGCATCGCCACGGCGGTGACCTCCTCGTACCCGGCCGCGGCTTCGAGGCTGCGCACGCCGTAGCGGACGTCGTGCACCTGCGGGCTCGGCGCGGTGATGATCACGACGGTCGGCCGGGCGTTCGTGATGACCGGAACACCGTGGTCGGCGAAGCGGTCGAGGTAGTCCATCGTCGGCCTCGACACGGCGTACGTCACGTACGTCGGCAACACCGCGGCCACGAGCAGACCTCCGGCCGCGCGAGTGGACCGGTGAAGCAGGAGCGACACCGTCAGCACGAGGAGAGGCAGCAGCAGCCAGAACGTGCCGGGTTCGTGCCCTTCGGACTCTGCTGTCGAGTGTGTCGCACATCTGCTGCCAGGGCTGGGTTATTCCTCGAATAAGGATGATCCACATCTCAGAGTGGACAACTTGATTGCGCACAATTGAGTTGTACTCTTCAGAGGCAAGCGAGAAGCCTGAACTTCACCGCACTTCACAAGGAGCCAGAGATGCGTACCCGGACCCGCCTCACCAAGATCGCCGCCGCCACCGTCGCGTTGGCCGCGGCCGCCGTGTTTGCTGCAGTGCCTTCGTCGGCGGCGCCGCAGCAAAAGGAAGCGCAGGGCAACCACAAGGTGAAACCGACGATCGTGCTGGTCCACGGCGCGTTCGCCGACGCCTCGAGCTGGAACGGCGAGGTCGAGCGGCTCGAGCGGCGCGGCTACTCCGTGATCGCGGCCGCCAACCCGTTGCGCGGGGTCGCGTCCGACGGGGCCTACATCAAGGCGCTGGTGGACAGCGTGGACGGGCCCGTCGTGCTCGTCGGTCACTCCTACGGCGGCTCGGTGATCAGCACCGCGGCGCTGAACGACCCCAAGGTGCAGGCGCTGGTCTACATCGCGGCCTTCCTTCCCGACCAGGGCGAGTCCGCCGGTGGGCTGTCCGCCAAGTTCCCGGGCAGCACGCTCGGTGACACGCTCCAGCAGGTCGCCCTCCCCGGCGGCGAGACCGACCTCTACGTGAAGCAGGACCTGTTCCCGAAGCAGTTCGCGGCCGACGTCCCGCCGGCTCAGGCGCGCCTCATGGCCGTCGAGCAGCGGCCGATCACCGCGGCGGCGCTCGACGAGGCCTCGGGTCCGGGCGCGTGGAAGAACATCCCGTCGTGGAGCCTGATCCCGACCGGTGACAAGAACATCCCGCCGGCGGCGCAGGAGTGGATGGCCCAGCGCGCCCGCGCCCACACCGTCGTCGTGCCCGGCGCTTCGCACGCTGTGCTCGTCTCGCGGCCGGACAAGGTCGCCGACATCATCCTGAGCGCGGCTGAGGCAACCACCAAGTAACGCATGCGACGAGCGGAAAGCCCCGGCCGCGGCCGGGGCTTTCCGCGTGGGCTCAGGCGCCGATCAACCGCTCGACCAACGCGACGTACGCGGTCACCAGCTCGTCGCGGCTCAGCCGGCCGGCGGGGGAAAACCACTCGCGCACGCCGTTGAGCATGTCGAGTACCGCCATGGTCGTGAGGGCGACGTCGTCGATGCGGAAGACGCCGGCGGCGGCGCCTTCGGCGAGCGTGTCGCGGACGGCGTCGTGGTAGGCGGTCTGCAGCCGGATGCCCTCTTCCTGCTGTGCGGGGTCGAGCGCGTACCGGATGGGGTTGCCCACCAGCAGCTCCGGACGCCGGTCGTCGCTCAGTTCGAGGTGCCGGCGCACGGTCCGGCGGATGCGTTCGGCCGGTGGCAGCGAACGGTCCCGCAGCACCGGCACGGTCGCGGCGACGAAGTCGGTCATGAACCGCGACACGATGGCGTGCAGCACGTCCTGCTTGTTGGTGAAGTGGTGGTACATCGTCGACGACGAGATGCCGACGGCGTCCGCGATGTCCCGGATCGATGTGGCGCCGTAGCCGCGCTCGTGGAAGAGCTCGCTCGCGCGCCCGAGGATCAGGCCGCGCAGCGCGGGCCCGTCGTCGAGGCTCTTCTTCCTGGCCACGGCGCTCCTCTCGACCGGACGTGCAGAGCTGAGGGACGAACGTGCCGATCGTACGATCGCCACGTTGACGCGCCGAACACCGCGTGGCTAACCTGGGTGTCGATCAATCGATCGGCACGCGAGGGTGGGGCAAGGGTGGAACAGGACTGGTCGCCGCTTCCGCGGCCGGGCAGCCGAGTGGTGGTCACCGGAGCGGCCGGTGGGCTCGGGCAGGCGCTCGTCATGGCGTTGACCCAGGCGGAAACCCGGGTGGTCGGCATCGACCGGGTGGCACCTCCCACCGGAAACGCCGGCGACACCGAGCATCCGCCGGACCACCTCACCGCCGACCTGACCGACGAAACCGCCGCGGCCCAGGCCGTCGCCGAGGCGACTGAACGCCTCGGCGGTCTCGACGCCCTGATCGGCGCCGCCGGTGTGGTCGACACCGTGCACCGCGCCAGCACTTTCCCGCTCGGCGCGTTCAAGTCCGATGTGGACGCCAACCTCGTCGCGCAGTTCGTCGTCGCCCGGGCGGCGCACGCGGCGCTGAAGGAATCCCGCGGCGCGATCGTCTTCCTGTCGTCCGTCGCCGCCGAAGACGGGTTGCCCGGGCAGGCGGCGTACGCGGCGGCGAAGGCCGGAGTGCTCGGCCTGACCCGTTCGCTCGCCGCGGAGTGGGGAGGCGACGGCGTGCGCGTGAACGCGGTGGCGCCCGGCCTCTTCGCGACGCCCAAGGTCCTCGCCATGCCGGCGGCGGCGCGCGACCGGTTGCTCGCCGACGTGCCGATGGGCCGCGTCGCGACGCTCGGCGAAATCGTCGGCTCCGTGCTCTACCTGCTTTCCCCGGCCGCCGGGTACACCACGGGCCAGGCGCTGCGCCTCGACGGCGGCGCCGGGCTCACCCGCGGCGGCTTCTACCGCTGACCGCCAGGAGATCTCGCATGTCCCCCACCACCTTGCCCGCCATGCTGCTCGCCGTCGCCGAGAGACACGGGCCGAGCGAGGCCCTCGTCGACGGCGAACTCCGTCTCTCCCACGGCGAAATGGTCCGCCGCGCCGCCGTGGTCTCGACGCGGTTGCGTGAGCTCGGCGTCGAACCCGGCGACCGCGTCGCGATTCTGCTGCCCAACGGTTGGCAGTACGCCGTCGGCTACTTCGGCGTGCAGCTCGCGGGCGCCATCGCAGTACTCGTGAACACGCGCTTCACCCGCCCCGAGATCGACCACGTGCTCGGCGACAGCGAAGCGAAGCTCGTGCTCACCGACCGCGACCTGCCGGGTGCGCCGACCATCGACGCGGCCGTGCTCACGGCCGACACGGGCGAAACCGCCGACCCCGCCGCCCAGCCGGGCCGGCAGCGCGAGCCTGGCGACGTCGCGCACCTGCTGTACACGTCCGGCACCACCGGCCGGCCCAAGGGCGCGATGCAGACGCACGCCAACCTGATGTTCAACGCCGGTACCGTGCGCGACCGCCTCGGCGCCGCTCCCGGCGAACGCACCCTCGTCGCCGCGCCGATGTTCCACGCCACCGCGATCGTTTCGCAGTTCGTCGGGTTCCTCGCCAACGGGGCGTGCTGCGTGTTCGCGCCGGCGTTCAAGGCGGAGACGGTCGTGGCGCTCATCGCCGCCGAGCGCATCACGTTCTTCGCGGGCGTCGCGGCGATGCTGCGGCTCATCCTGCTGAAGGCGGACGATGCCGGAGCGGACCTCTCGTCGCTGCGGCTGTTCGTGATGGGCGGGTCGCCGGTGCCCGAGTCGTTCCCGGCGCAGGTCGCCGAGCAGTTGCCGGATCTGGTGCTGGGCAACGTCTGGGGCCTCACGGAAGCGACGTCGATCGTCACCTACACCGCGGGTGCCGAGTACAAGAGCCACGCGTGGAGCGTCGGGCCGGTCGTCGACGGCGTCGAGGTCGCGATCGCGCTGCCCGGCGAGCCGCCGCGCGATCTGCGGGACACCGTCGGCGAGCTGTGCGTGCGCGGGCCTGTGGTCGTCGCCGGTTACTGGGGCAACGCGCAGGCCACGGCCGAGACGTTCGTCGACGGCTGGCTGCACACGGGCGACGTGGGCTCGATCGACGCCGACGGATTCGTCCGCGTGCTCGACCGGCTCAAGGACATGATCATCCGCGGCGGCGAGAACATCTACAGCCTCGAGGTCGAGAGCGCGCTCGCGCAGCACCCCGACGTCGCCGAGGTCGCCGTGATCGGCGTGCCCGACCCGATCTTCGACGAACGCGTGCGCGCTGTCGTGGTGCCGCGGCCCGGGCACACGCCGTCCGAGGAGAGCCTGCGCGAGCACGCGGCGAAGCTCCTGGCGGACTACAAGGTGCCGGTGGAGTGGCGGTTCGTCACCGAGCTGCCGCGCAACCCGTCGGGCAAGGTCCTCAAGCGGGAGCTCGCGGATGCCGGCTGAGCACGTCGACATCGTGGTGATCGGCGCCGGGTTCAGCGGGCTCGGCGTCGCCGCGCGGCTCGACAAGGCGGGCTTCCGCTCGTTCCGCGTCCTCGAAGCCGCCGAAGACCTCGGCGGCACCTGGCGCGACAACACGTACCCCGGCTGTGGCTGCGACATCCCGGCGCCGCTGTATTCGTACTCGTTCGCGCAGAAACCCGACTGGACGAGGCTGTTCGCGGGCCAGCCGGAGATCCTGGAGTACCTGCACGATGTCGCGCGCCGGCGCAAGCTGCTCGACCGGCTGCGGTTCGGGCAGCGCGTCACGCGCGCTTCGTGGGACGAAGCGGCCGGGCGCTGGGACGTGACCACCGCGACGGGGGAGACCTACCGCGCGCGGTTCGTCGTGTCGGCCGTCGGCCCGTTGCACTTCCCGGCGGTGCCGGAGCTGCCGGGCGTGGAGTCGTTCCGCGGCGAGGTGTTCCACTCCGCGCGGTGGCGCCACGACGTCGACCTCACCGGCAAGCGTGTCGCGGTGATCGGCACGGGCGCGAGTGCGATCCAGTTCGTGCCGGCGATCGTCGACCGGGTTGCGGCGCTGACGGTGTTCCAGCGGACGCCGCCCTGGATCGTGCCGAAAGCCGACCGCGCGTTCGACGCCCGGCACAAGTTCTGGGCACGCTGGTTCCCGCCCTACCGCTGGTACGTGCGCGACCGGCTGTACTGGATCCACGAGAAGCGCGCCGTCGGGTTCGTCGCGGACCCCGCGGCGATGCAGCGCACCGCTGACCTCGCGCGGCGGTTGCTGCGCAAGCAGGTGCCGGACGAGGAGCTGCGCGCGCGGCTCACGCCGGACTACACGATCGGCTGCAAACGCCTGCTGATCTCCAGCACGTGGTACCCGGCGCTGTCGCGACCGCACGTCAGCGTGGTTTCCGGCGGGGTCGCTTCGGTGCAGCCGGACGCCGTCGTCTCCTCCGACGGGACGGCCGTCCCCGCCGACGTTCTCGTCTACGGCACGGGTTTCGACACCCAGCACACCATCCGCTTCGACGTCGTGGGCCGCGGCGGCCGCACCCTCGCCGACGCGTGGCGCGGCGGCAACCAGGCCTACCTCGGCACGACCGTCGCGGGGTTCCCCAACCTGTTCCTCATGGTCGGCCCGAACACGGGACTGGGGCACAACTCCCAGGTCTTCATGATCGAAGCGCAGGCGTCCTACGTGCTCGCCGCCCTGCGCCGCCTGCGCCGCTCGAAGTCGTTCGAGGTGCGCCCGGAGGTCCAGTCCGCCTTCAACGACTGGCTCGATTCGCGCCTGGCCCACACGGTCTGGCAGACGGGCGGCTGCCGCAGCTGGTACCAGGACCCGCGGTCGGGCCGCAACACCGTCCTGTGGCCCGCCGGCACCGTCGAGTTCTGGCGCCGGACGCGGCGCGTCCGGCTGGCGGACTACGTCGTCGAGCCCGCCTGAGTGCTGGGCTGAACTGAGCAATTCGAAACGGCGGCAGAACCTCCGCCGCACCTTTCACGTAGGTAGCGGGTGATCGTTACCACCTGGAGGTGTGTGTGCGGAAGCCTTTGACCGTCCTGGGGGTCGCGGCGCTCGTCGTGACAGGGCAGGGGTCGCGGAGCAGGACCTCGCCACCTACCGGGCGCAGTACGGGTTGCCACCGTGCACTTCGGACACCGGCTGCTTCCGCGAGGTGAACCACGAAGGTGCCGCGGGGCCCCTGCCGGTCAGCCAATTCGGCTGGAACCTGGAGGCCACGCTGGACGTCTCGATGGCGTCGGTGGCCTGCTCGTCGTGCCGGCTCCTCGTGGTCGAGGGGACAGCCCGAACTTCCCGGATCCGGCGGCCACGGAGGACACCGCGGTGCGGCTGGGCGCGAAGATCGTGACCAACAGCCATGGCGGACGCGAAAGCGGTGTCTCGCCGGCGTCGGCGAGCAGCTACCCCCACCCGGGTGTCACGACCGTCGTGTCGGCGGGCGACGCCGGCTACACCGCGGCGAGCTTTCCGGCCGTGCTGCCGGACGCGGTGGCCGTGGGCGGCACGACGCTCACGCGCGACTCGTCCGCGCGCGGCTTCGCCGAGTCGGCGTGGTCGCCCGGGGGCAGCGGCTGCTCGGCGTACGTCGCGAAACCCGCGTGGCAGCAGGATTCGCACTGTCGCAATCGGACGGTCGCCGACGTGGCGGCGGCCGCCGGGCAGCTGGCGATCCACTTCCCCGGCGCGGGCGGCTGGGGCACGGCCGACGGCACGAGCGCGTCGGCGCCGTTCGTCGCCGGCCTGATCGCGCGGGCCGGGCACGCGGGCACGACCACCGCCGCCACGCTGTACGCCGGTGCGGCGCACTTCTTCGACGTCACCGACGGCACCAACAACCGCCTTTGCGGCGGCGTCAAGGGCGGCGGCGATTACCTGTGCGTCGCCCGGCTACGACGCGCCGACGGGGGTGGGCACGCCCGACGGCCTGCCGGGCTCTGAGCGAAAAGAGCTGGCCGGAGGACGCCGGGGTCGGTAGTGTCGCCTCGACCGTGATTCGGCTCGAGGAGGTGGGACCCGTGTTCAGTTCATCGATGTGGGTGCTCCCCCTCGTGGTCGCGGTTGGGCGACAGGTGCCGCCGGGAGCGCCGTAAGGCATTCTCGAAAGGCGGCAGGCCATGTACTTCGCTTCTGAAACCTCGACGGACGGTGTCGTCGAACGCGACTTCACCGTCGGTGCGGTCCCCGGCGTCCTCTGGACGCCCGCGGCGGGCGCCGGCCCGCTGGTCCTGATGGGCCACGGCGGCGGCACGCACAAGAAGGCGCCGGCCATGACCGGTCGCGCGCAGCTCCTGCTGGCCGCGGGCTTCTCCGTGGCCGTGCTCGACGCACCCGGTCACGGCGACCGGCCCCGCACGGCCGACGACGACCGTGAGATCGCCGCGATGCAGCAGGCCATGGCGACGGGCGAGCCGGTCGGCCCGATCGTCGTCCGGTACAACGGCCTGCTCGCGGAGCAAGCCGTGCCGGAATACCGGGTGGCGCTCGACGCCCTGCTGGAGGAGGTTCCCGGCCCGGTCGGCTACTACGGCATCAACATGGGCACCGCGATCGGCGTGCCGCTGGTGGCCGCCGAACCCCGGATCACGGCCGCGGTGCTGGGCCAGTTCTGGCCGGAATCGCTGGTCGAGCTCGCCAAGCAGATCACCGTGCCGATCGAGTTCGACATCCAGTGGGACGACGAGCACATCCCGCGCGAATCCGCCCTCGCGTTGTTCGACGCCTTCGCCTCACCGGAGAAGACGTTGCACGCCAACGCGGGCAAGCACAAGTAGCTGCCGCGCTTCGAAGCCGACAGCGCGGTCCGGTTCTTCAGCCGCCACCTCCTCGCGCGGTGACGAGCCACGACCGCGAGCCGAACCACACACCGTCCGCGGTGTGGTGTGCGGCCATGACGGCCCGCAGCCGGTCGAAGGCGCGTTCGCGGTCGGCCCCGGCCAGCTGATCGAGCACGTCTCGCGTCAGGCGTAGCGGCAGCACGGCCTCGACGGCGGCGTCGGGGTCCGGGCCGTACCAGATCGGCTCGGACAGGTCGGTGACGCCGACGCCGATGAACCCCGCCGTGGTCAACAACTCCGTGACCACGGCGGGGTCACCCAGCGAGAACGCGCTCTCGTCCCCGGCCACGGGCGCGCCGTCGGCCAGCGCGCGGCGGATCTCCGTCACCCACTCCTGCCGGGCCGAGCCCTGCCAGACCAGCTGCACGAACCGCGCACCAGGCCGCACCGCGCGGCCGATGTTCGCGAACGCCGCCGCCGGATCGGCGAAGAACATCGTGCCGTATCGGCTGAACGCCAGGGTGAACCGCGCGGGTGGGAACGGGTGCACCTGCGCGTCCGCCCGCACGAAGCTCGCGTTGGCCGGGGCGTCGCGCCGGGCCACCGCCAGCCGCTCGGGCGAAACGTCGACACCGACCGCGCTGCCCCTGGTCGCGAGCCGGGCGACCTCCCGGGTCGTCGTGCCGCTGCCGCAGCCGATGTCGAGCACCACGTCGTCCGGGCCGACGGCCAGGGCTTCCCGCAGCCGCGGCTGGTAGCGCCGCATTTCGCCGTCGTAGTCGAACCCGCACGCCATCGCGCCATCACACCGGACGCCCGCCCCGGGGACAACCCCGGCGAGATGCGGCGGCCGAAAACCGCAGGTAGATTCCGGTTCGTGATCTTGCGGGAAGTCGCTCATGCGTGAGGACGAGGTCCTCGCCCAGCATCACCACGCCCCTGGCCGCGCCGGCGTTCCCGCGCGGGCCGTACCGGTTCACCGAGCCGGAGTACCTGAACATCACGTACCGGACGGATCCGGTGGCGCTGCGGGCGCTCGTGCCTGAGCCGCTGGTGGTCGACGAGCCGCTGGTCCGGTTCGAGGTGCTGCGCATGCCCGACGTGACCGGGCTCGGCGACTGCACCGAATCCGGCCAGGTCGCGCTGGTCCGCCACGGCGACGAGGCCGGCGAGGTCACTCTCGGCATGGACGTCGACAGCCCGCCCGCCATCGCGAGCGGCCGCGAGGTCGCGGCGTACCCGAAGAAGCTCGGCAAGCCGCGACTGTACACCGCTTCCGACACGCTCGTCGGCGCTCTCCACTACGGTTCGATCCGGGTCGCGCCGGCCACGATGGGCTATTAGCACCGCGCGCTCGACGAGGAGCGGGCGCGCGCCGAGCTGACCGCGCCCTCGTTCATGCTCAAGATCGTGCCCGGCTACGACGGCAGCCCCCGCATCTGCGAACTGGCCCGGAGCCGGATCAGCGACGTGACGATCAAGGGGGCGTGGACCGGGCCCGCACGCCTGCACCCCGTGCCCCACGCGGTCGCGCCGCCGGCCGACCTGCCGGTGCTCGAGATCGTGTCGGCGAGCCACCTGCTCACCGACCTCACGCTCGGCCGAGCCGCGGCCGTCCACGACTACCTGGCTCGAGGGGAACGCGATGAAGGTGACGGTCGTCGGCGGCGGGGTCATCGGCGTGTCCGGGGCGGGTCTCATGGCCGCGCGCGGGCTGGACGTGACGATCAGCGATCCGGCGCCGGGCATCCAGGACACCGTGGGCGTCGGGCTCGCGGAGCCGGCACCGGCGTTGCGGGAGCTGGGCCTGCCCGCCGACAACCTCACCGTGAGCTTCGAACCCGACCTCGCCACGGCCGTCGCCGAAGCCGATGTGGTCCAGGAGAACGGCCCGGTGGGGAAAACGGGATGGGCCGCTACCACGGCAAGTACTCGATCGACACGTCCACCGACCTGAAGGCGGTGCTCGACAAGCCGCTGAGCTGACGAACGGTGGGATCACCCGCGGGCGGTTACCATCTCCGATCATGAGCCACCCAGGGGGCCAGCAGTCGCAGCAGGGAGTTCCGCAGGGCTACCCGCAGCAAAGCTCTCCGCAGCAGCCGGGTTCGCCGCAGGGCTTCCCGCAGCAGGGGCAGCCGCAGCGACCGGCGTACCAGGCCGGGTCACCGCAGGGTTTCGCCCAGCCGGGCCACCCGCAGCCGGGTTCGCCCCGGGGGTTCGCCCGGCCCGGACGGCCGGGTCACCCAGCGCAGCCGGGTGAGCCTCAGTGGGGCGCGCCCGCACAGCAGTATTCCCAGCAGCAGGGTTTCCCGCCGCAGCAGCGCCCGGCGGCCGGCCCGCTCACCCTGGCCGGCTGGGCCGCGGCCCCGGCGATCCTGGGTGTCGTCCTGGAGCTCGTCGCGCTGTTCGCCCTGCCGTGGATCACCTTCACCAACGGCAGCCAGTCGGTGACGATGTCGTTCCTCGACCTGTTCAAGCGCGTCAGCGAGGTCGGTGCGGACGGGTTCGCCGCGGCCTACGTGCACTTCCTGGCGTTCATCATCACAGCCGCCACCGCGGTCTCCGTACTGCCGTGGACGCTCGGGGGGCTGCGCGCGAAGCGCTCGGCCTTCCTGCTCAGCGGGATCCGCAGCCGCGACCTCACGCGCGCGAACTTCTGGTGGTACCGCGCGGTGTTCGGCGGCCGCGCGACCGTGATGCTCGTGCTGCACCTCGCCGGCATCGCGACGATGTACTGGGGCAGCTTCTCGCAGCTCGGGATCGGCCCGATCCTGCTCGTCGCCGGTGCCGTGCTCGTGGTCGCCGGTGCTGCCGTGGGCCCGCGCCGGGGTCCAGCGATGCCCTGACGGGCCACAGTGGACATCCGCCGCACCGGCCGAAGCTCACCGGGAGCGAGCAGCTGCCGGTGGCGGCGCGCTCAGGCCTGCCCTGCTGGCAGATCTGCGGGTTCGAGCACCAGTGTGGTGTGCTGCCCGCTGAGGCCTTCGTTCATCACGAGCGCACACGCCACGACCCTGCCCGTCCAGACGGCCGACACCGGCAGGTCCGGACGGGGCAGCACGCTGTACAGGTGGGGTGTGAAGGTGTTGCCCCCGTTGCCACCGGTTGACGCGTGGACGTGGTTCATGTAGCGGATGCCGGTGGTGCGATCGAACAGCACCGGGTGCCGGAAGGCTTCGCTCATGTCGAACCCGCGGCGCTTCTTCTCCGGCCGGGTGTCGGTGAACTCGGTCACTTCGACGACGTGTCCCACGGGGATCGGTGCGGGGTAGTTCACCGCGATCGTGCGATTCACGCACTCCACCCTAATCGCGCGCGGCCGTTTCGCTGACGGGAAAATTTCGGTCCACAATGGGCGGATCCTACGTCTGGTTCCGCCACTTCGTCCGGAATCGGGCCGTCATTTCTCCCGAAGTTCAGCCGTTGCTCATCAACTCCCCGTCCTGCGGCTCACTCGGACGGGTGAGTGTTGCGGAGGCTCCCACTCCCGAAAGGACCTTGATGAGCGAGAACGAAGAGCAGGGCAACGGCTTCACGCGCAGACGGCTGCTGGGTTCCGCCGCGGCCGCGGGCGGGCTCGCCGCCGCGGCCATGGCCCTGCCTGCCAACGTCCGCAAGGCGATCGCGGCCCCCGCACCGAAGAACGGCCGGATCTCCGACGTCAAGCACGTCGTGATGCTGATGCAGGAGAACCGCAGCTTCGACCACTACTACGGCACGCTCTCGGGCGTCCGCGGGTTCGGTGACCCGAACGTCGCGCGCCAGGCCGACGGCCGCTCGGTCTTCTACCAGAAGGACCCCAACAACCCCGACGGTTACCTGCTGCCCTACCACCTCGACACGAAGTCGACCGCCGCGCAGGCCATCCCGTCGACGAGCCACGAGTGGGCTGTGCAGCACCAGGCCTGGAACGGTGGCAAGAACGACAACTGGCTGCCCGCCCACATGGCCGCCGATGGCGTGATCAACGGCCAGTACACCATGGGTTACTTCACGCGCGAGGACATCCCGTTCCAGTACGCGCTGGCCGACGCGTTCACGATCCTCGACTCCTACCACTGCTCGGTGCTCGGCCCCACAGGCCCGAACCGGCACATGTGGATGGCCGGGACCATCGACCCGAACGGCGTCGCGGGTGGCCCGTCGCTCACCACCAGCGCGCCCAACGGCCAGTACTCGTTCAAGACCTACCCCGAGCGCCTCACCGAGGCCGGCGTGAGCTGGAAGATCTACCACGCACCCGGCTCGACCACAGGGCTCGCGTCGATCTCGCACATCGCCCAGTACTTCAACGCGAAGCCGGGCGACGACCTGTTCGAGAAGGCGATGAACCCGCAGCCGCTCGGCCAGTTCGAGTACGACGCGGCTCACGACCAGCTGCCCACCGTCAGCTGGATCCTGCCGCCCAGCGCCTACGACGAGCACCCGGCCAACCTGCCGGCCGCGGGCGCGACGTTCGTCGCCGGCAAGATCGACGCCATCGCGGCCAACCCCGATGTGTGGGCCAAGACGGTGTTCATCCTGTCCTACGACGAGAACGACGGCCTGTTCGACCACGTCGTGCCGCCGACCCCGAAGCCCGGTACCCCGGACGAGTTCGTGTTCAAGACGTCGGTGACGGGCGTTGACGGCGGCGGCCTGCCCGTCGGGCTCGGGTTCCGCGTGCCGTGCATCATCGTGTCGCCGTGGACGGTGGGCGGCTGGGTGTGCTCGGAGACCTCCGACCACACGTCGCAGCTGCGGCTGCTGGAGCGCGTGACCGGGGTGAGCGAGCCGAACATCAGCGACTGGCGCCGCCGCACCGTGGGCGACCTCACGTCCGCGTTCCGCTTCAACGACGCCAGCAAGCGGGCGCCCGTGCTGCCCGACACCCAGGGCCAGTACAACCTGGCGCAGTTCGAGGTGAGCCAGTTCAAGCTGCCGGCCATCCCGACCGACAAGCAGACCTTCCCCCGCCAGGAGCCCGGCCACCGGCCGAAGACCTCCTGACCTGCCGGGCCGGGGCTCGTCCGTCCATTCGCGACGGACGGGCTCCGGCCTCGTGTGGCCGGAATCGAGGCGCGTCCGCGCGGATGTCGCTGATAGACTGGCGGACGCACGTGATCACGAGGGACAGGGAGCTGACCACCGCGATGGTGGCCGAGGACGACATCTCCGGGTGAGCCCGGCGACGACAGCGGTGCGCTCGTACGCGACACCGCACTTCGTCATGTCCTCCTCCAACAGCCCCTGCACTCTTCCGGGCTGCCCCCGTGCGCCCGCATCGCGTCTGTGAGTTCCGCCATGTCCAAAGCTTCTGTCGTCTGCACCGGCCTGTCCTTCTCCTGGCCGGACGGCACCTCGGTGTTCGACGACCTGTCCTTCACGCTCGCGTCGGGCCGCACCGGGCTGGTCGCGCCCAACGGCGCCGGCAAGAGCACGCTGCTCAAGCTCGTCGCCGGGGAACTGCGCCCGCAGGCCGGTTCCGTGACCGTCGACGGCCTGCTCGGCTACCTGCCCCAGACGCTGCCGCTCGCCGGTGAGCCCCCCGTGGCCGACGTGCTGGAGATCGCGCCGATCGTGCGCGCGCTGGCCGCCATCGAGGCCGGCGACGCGAGCGAAGAGCACTTCACCGCCGTCGGCGCCGACTGGGACATCGAGGAGCGCGCCCGTGCCGAGCTCGACCGGCTCGGGCTCGGCGACGTCACGCTCGCCCGCCGCCTCGACAGCCTCAGCGGTGGCCAGATCGTGTCGCTCGGTCTCGCCGCCCAGCTGCTCAAGCAGCCCGACGTGCTGCTGCTCGACGAGCCGACCAACAACCTCGACCGTGACGCCCGCCGGCGCCTGCAGGCCGTGCTCGGGGACTGGAAGGGCGCGTTGCTGCTGGTCAGCCACGACCGTGATCTGCTCGACCGGATGGACCGCATCGCGGAGCTCGACCACGGCTCGCTGCGGCTGTTCGGCGGCAGCTTCACCGAGTACGAGGCGGCGAAGCAGGCCGCTCGCGAGGTCGCGGAGAAGAACGTGCGCGCGGCGGAGCAGGAGCTCAAGCGCGAGAAGCGCGAGCTTCAGCAAGCGCGTGAACGCGCGGCCCGGCGCGCGTCCACGGGCGCCCGCACCGGCAGCGACATCCCGCGCATCGCGCTCGGCAACATCAAGCGGCGGGCGGAGACGGCAGCGGGCAAGGCCGGCGACATGCACGCGCAGCGCCTCGACGCCGCCAAGGCCCGCTACGACGAGGCCGGCCGCGCCGCGCGTGAGGACGACACGATCGTGCTGTCGCTGCCCGGTACGGCCGTGCCCGCCGGGCGCACGGTGTTTCACGGCGAGCGCCTGCGGGTGCGGGAGCTGTTCGCCGGCGAGGGCGTGACGCTGGCGATCCGCGGGCCGGAGCGGATCGCCCTCATCGGCGCCAACGGAGTTGGCAAGTCGACACTGCTGCGGCTCGTCGCGGGACAGCTCGAGCCCGACAGCGGCCTGCTGACCAGGGCCGACGGTCGCGTCGCCTACCTGTCGCAGCGGCTCGACCTGCTCGACGACAACCGCACGGTGGCGGAGAACCTGCGCGCGGCCGCACCGCAGCTCGCTGAGGCCGACCGGATGAACCTGCTCGCGCGGTTCCTCTTCCGCGGGCCGCGGGCGCACCTGCCGGTCGGCGTGCTCTCGGGCGGCGAGCGGCTGCGGGCGACGCTCGTGTGCGTGCTGTGCGCCGAGCCCGCGCCGCAGCTGCTGCTGCTCGACGAACCCACGAACAACCTGGACCTGGCGAGCGTCGAGCAGCTGGTGAGCGCGCTGAACGCGTACCAGGGCGCGTTCGTGGTGGTGAGCCACGACGACCGGTTCCTCGCGGAGATCGGGGTGCGCCGCTGGCTGACGCTGGCCGGCGGCACGCTCGCCGAATCGGGGCCGCCGCCGGGTTTCTGACAAATGTCATGGGCGAGGGATGCACCGGCTCCCTGCCGTGGGCCGGGGCGCTCGCCCAGCATGGGTGGAGCACAAGGGGAGACTTCCACTCAGTCCGGAAAGGACAGTCATGAACGCCGGCTCCGCCACTGTGTCCCCCGAAGACCTCAACCACCCCCGCAGCGGACGTGCAACCGCATGGAGGCGCTGCGCGTCGCCGACGAGCGCGGCTGGCTGTAGGGACCCCATCGCGTGGGTACCCCACGACGGGGAGAGGTGCGGATCGCTCGCCGGGGACAGCCTGGACTCGTCAGGACAACTGCGACGAGAGAGGCAGAAACCGATGACTGACATGAAGATCATCGCCGTGGTGGGGGCAACCGGGTCGCAGGGCGGCGGTCTGGCGCGCGCGATCCTCGACGACGCCGGCGGGCCGTTCGCCCTTCGCGCCGTGACCCGCGACGCCGGCTCGGCGGCGGCGAAGGAACCGGCTGCCGCGGCGCTTCCGTGGTGGAGGCGGATCTGGACGACGAGCGGAGCGTGCTTCGGGCGTTCGCCGGCGCGTACGGGCTCTCGTGGTCACGAACTTCTGGGCCCAGCGCACGCCGGAAGACGAAGCGGCGCGCACGCGGGCGCAGATGGAGCTGGACCGCGGCGGTCGCCGCCCGCGCGGCGAAGGCGGCCGGACTGGAGCACGTGGTCTGGTCCACGTTGGACGACACGCGCCCGCACTTCGAGCACCAGGGCACCGAGCTGCCGACGCTGCTCGGCGAGTACAAGGTCCCGCACTTCGACGCCAAGAGCGAGGCGAGCCGGTTCTTCACCGAGCTGGGCGTGCCGACGACGTTTCTGGAGACGACCTTCTACTACGAGTCGTTCCTCGCCGGCCAGGGCCCGCACCGCGGCACCGACGGCAAGCGCGCGCTGACCAACCCGATGGCGACTCGGTGATGGCGCTGGTGGCGGCCGAAGACATCGGCCGCACCGCCTACGGCATCTTCCTGGCGGGCCCGGCCTACATCGGCCGCACCGTCGGCCTCGCCGGGCGCACCACACGGGCCCGGAACTGGCGGCGCTGTTCACGAAGGCCCTGGGTGAAGAAGTCGTCTACCGGCCGTTGACCCACGACGAGACCCGCGCGGGCAGCTACCCGGGCGCCGTCGAGATCGGCAACATGTACCAGTTCTACGCCGACGCCGCGGACTCGTTCATCGAGTCGCGCGACCTCGAGCGCGTCCGCCGGCTCAACCCGCGGCTGAAGCCGCTGGAGGAGTGGTTGCAGGAACACAAGTCCGAGATCCCGCTGGACTGAACCGCTCACCGGGACCGGCCGGACTTTCCGCGGCCGGTCCCGCTCGGGCCGTGCCACGATGGGTCGCATGGCGCCTCCCGATCAGGTCCCGGCGAACGACTACGACACCTTGGCCGAGGGGTACTCCGCCGAAAACGAGACCAGTCTCCAGAACGCGTACTACGAACGGCCCGCCACACTGGCTCTCGCGGGAGACGTGGCCGGTCGCCGGATCCTCGACGCGGGCTGCGGTGCCGGCCCGCTGTTCGCCCTGTTGCGCGATCGCGGCGCCGCCGTGACCGGCATCGACGCAAGCGCCGGGATGCTGGCGCAGGCGCGGCAGCGGCTCGGCCCCGACGCGGACCTGCGGGTCGCCGACCTGGCCGGCCCGCTGCCGTTCACCGATGCCACGTTCGACGACGTGATCGCGTCCCTGGTGCTGCACTACTTCGAGGACTGGGGACCGACGCTGACCGAATTGCACCGCGTGCTGAAGCCGGGCGGCCGGCTCATCGTGTCGGTCGACCACCCCTACGCGGTCCACATGATCCAGCGCGATCAAGGGCAGCAGACCAACTACTTCGCGACCTACGAGTGGACCGAGGAGTGGGTGTTCGGCGGCCCGCCCGTGCGTATGAGCGTCTGGAACCGCCCGCTGCACGCGATGACCGACGCCTTCACCGCGGCCGGGTTCCGGATCTCCGCCATCAGCGAGCCCCCGCCGCTGCCGGAAGTCCGTGAGCTGTTCCCCGACGGGTACCGCGCACTGACGACGAACCCGAGCTTCCTGTTCTTCGTCGTGCACGCGGACTGACCGGGGTCAATCCCAGGTCGCCGTCGCCGGGTCGACGCCGTGGGCTTCGGCGTTGGCGTTGATGGCGTCGCGGAGCCAGGAGGCCAGGTCGGGGGCCAGCTTGCCGTAGTACTCGGCGAAGCCTTCCTCCGGTGAGGAGAGCAGGCGACCGAGGCAGACGTGGCGGGCGTGGGGGCAGTCGAAGTACACGGCCATGGTGGCGCGGTGGCGTTCGGCGAGAGCGTTGGCCTCGGGGGAGCCCGGCGTGATGCCGGCGGTGCGGGCCGTGGCGAGGTCGCTGTTGAGCTGCTCGACTTCGGCCGCGATCTTCTCCCAGTCGGCTGGGCTCATGGTGGCGGCACGTTCGGCGTATTGGGCCCATTGCGGGCTGTCGCCCCAGCGGTCTTCGGCTTCGCCGGCCCACTCGGGGTGCCAGTCGGAGCCGAAGATCTCCACCTGCTGCTCGGGGGTCAGCTGCAGCCCCGACTTCGTGGCCGCGAGCATCGTGTCCACGGCGGACACCATCGTCTGCAGCCGCTCGATGCGCTCCACGAGTTCGGTGCGCTGCCGATGCAGGTGGGCGTGGGCGTCGACGGCCGGGTCGTCGAGGAGCCGGCCGATCTGGGCGAGCGGGAAGCCGAGCTCGCGGTACACGAGGACCCGGTGTACTCGGGCGACGTCGTCACCCGAGTACACCCGGTACCCCGCGCACGTGCGTTCGCTCGGCCGCACGAGCCCGATCGCGTCCCAGTGGTGCAGCGTTTTCACGCTGACGCCGACGAGCGCGGCCGCCCGGCCGACCGTCAAGCCTTCGCTCATCGGGCCAGTGTGGCCTCAGCCGCGCGGGACGTCGATACCGACGGCGCGCAGCTGCGCGGCCTGCTCGCTGTCCGGGTCGATCGGCCGCGCGGCTGTCATGACAACCCGCGTGTGCTCGGGCGTCACGATCGTCAGCTCGACGGAGTTCCACGGCTTCTCCTCCGGCCCGCTTGTGCAGCCGGGCCGGAGCTCCTCACACCGCTTGCCGATCTCGTCGATCTGGTTCGGCACGCATGAGAAGCTGATGCTCAGCGCGGACGGTTCGGCGGGTTCGCCGGGCACGAGCAGGACGTCCTGGAAGGCCCAGCGCCGCAGGTGCGTGATCCGGCCGGGGATGGAGAACAGGTCGATGAACCCGAGGCCGTTCAGCCAGAACTCCTTGGACTCCTCGAGGTCGGCGGTCGGGACCAGGGGGAACATCGGCATGCCGTAGATCTCCCGGTAGGGCTCGGGAGCCAAGGCGTCGAGGGCGGGCAGCGGGACGGGACTGGTGTATTCGGTCACGTCCTCGATGCTCAACCCTCCTGTCGCGGCAGGGTCAAGGCTTCAGCAGGACCCGGATCGGGTTGCCCTCGTGCTCGCGCAGCCGCCGCACGCCGTCGGCGGCCTCTTCCAGCGGCAGGACGGCGCTGATCGAGCCCGACACGTCGAGCCGGCCGCGGGCGACGAGCTCCACCAGGTCGACCAGGTGCGACATCCGGTATCCGAGGTGGCCGACGACCGTGTGGCGGCCCCGCACGAAGTTCATCTCCGCGCCCAGCGTCAGCTTGTCGGGCGACATGCCGACGAGTGCGAGGCGCCCGCGGTGGCCCAGCGCGCGGTCGGCCTGCGCGATGCTCGACGCGCGGCCCACGCAGTCGAACGCGACGTCGAGGCCGTGACCGTCGGTGATCTCGGCGAGCCGCTCCGGGGTCGCGTCGTCGAGGGGGTCGAGGACGAAGTCGGCGCCGAGGCCCAGCGCCCGTTCGCGCGCGGCGGGCAGTGGATCGAGCGCGACGATCGGCGACGCGCCGCTGATCCGCGTCAGCTGCACCAGGTGCGTCCCGAGGCCGCCGAGGCCCCAGATGCCCACGGATTCCGCCACGCGCAGGCCGACCGTGTCGAGGGCGCCGTACGGGGTTGACACCGCGTCGGCCAGCACGGCGGCCTGCTCCAGCGGCACGTGCTCCGGCACGCCGACGAGCGTGGTCGCCGGCGTGACCACGTACTCGGCCCACGCGCCGTCGTAGTCGAACGCCATGATCTCGAGGCGCTCGCACGCGTCGATCCCGCCACCGTGGCGGCACTCGCGGCACGACCCGCACGGCCGCCCCGCGGCGACGACCACGCGGTCACCGGGCGCCCAGAAGTCCACCTCGTCGCCGACGGCGGCCACCGTGCCTGCCGTCTCATGCCCGGGCGTGATCACGGGCAACCGCGGCGTGAAGTGCCCGTCGAGCTGCGTCAGGTCCGAATGGCAGATCCCACACGCGGCGACCCGCACCACGACCTCGCCGCGACCGGGCGCCGGCACGGGCACCGTCTCCACGGTCAGCGCCTTCGTCTCCGCGTCGAACCGCGCCGCCCGCATCGTGGCCGGAAGCCCGCCCATGGGAAACCCCTCCTCGTCTCAAGGCTTTCCCGGACCCTAACGACGGGTTCCCGCGAAGATCAACGGATGTGGGCCGTCCGTACCGGCAGCCGTGCCTGGCATCGTCCTCCGTGGACTACTCGAGCGCGGCGGTGAGCTCGAGGTGGATCCCGTCGGGGTCGTCGATCGACAGGATCGCGATGCCGAAGGCCGGCAGGTCCCGCAGCTTGCCGTGGCTCACGTCGGTGCCGTCGAGGCGTTCGGCCGCTTCGCGCAGTTCGGCCATGGAGCCGAGCCGGAAGCTCACGTGGTCCAGGCCCACGCGTTCGGACTCGAACCGGTCGGCGGGGTCGGCGACCGGGCGCAGGCCGAGGATCAGGGAGTCGTTGCCCAGCACGACGCCGCCGTAGAGCGCGTCGGGATCCTCGCGCACGGCCGGGTCCCGCGGGCTGCCCGGAGACTCGGCGACGACCCGGAAGCCGAGCACGTCCTGGTAGAAGGCGCGCGAGCATTCGAGGTCGGTCACGGTGAGCCGGAGGTGGTGGACGCCGCCGAGGGCGTTGACGATCGCCATGGTGGCCGCCTTCCGCTTCGGGTCCGCCACCCCGGCGGCGGCGGGTGCCTGAATCGACGCTAAGCCGGTCGCGAAAGCGCGGGAACCGTCCGGATCCGACGAGTTCTTTACCGCTCCCCACGTCGGCGAGGTCGTCGGCTACGCGGACCTGCTCGATCCGCACTGGGCGCGTCGCGCCGGTGCGCGATTCGCAGTGGCTCAGGGCTTCGGAGCCGTTGCCCGTTCCGGAGTGACCGCGGCCCACCGCGCCGCGAGGTGCCGGCGCAACCCGCGGCGGTAGCGGCGGTAGGTGTGCGCGGCCATGAGGCCGATCAGCCCGAACACGATCCCGCCGCCGATGTCGGCGTGGGCGGACGAGCCGGTGAACACCAGGTTCGTCGGGCCGGGAAGAAGGACTGCACAGCGATGGCCAGGGACACGATGGCGACGACCGGCACGAAGCCGGGGCCCTTGAGCCCGGCTCCGCCGTGCATGGCCGTGGTGCCGGCGCGCACGTCGATTTCGGCGCAGCTGCGGCTCTGCGCGGCCACCGGCGCGGCCCGCTCGGCCCGGACGACGACCAGCTCCAGGCCCTGCTCCGGGTCCCGCAGTTCCAGCAGCCACTGCCGCTGCTCGCCCGCCAGCCGGAGCACGGGCTGGTCGCCGGCGCGGCCGAGCCGGCCGTGGACGAGTTCGTGGTACGTCATCGCCGGCCCCGGCCGCTCGGCCCACCGAGCTTCCCGGCGGCGCCGCGCACGACGCGGTCGGGCTGGACCAGCAGCCACCCGTCGGTCAGCCGGACCGCGACCTCCGTGCGGGCGGACGCCAGGTCCCGGCCCAGCGGCCGGCTGAACACGACTCGCGCGAGCCGGCCGCAGCCGTACGCCGCCATCACCGCGACTGGCGCCGCGACGAGCGCGCGCCGCCGGTGCGCCGTCCCCAGCGCGGATTCGATCGCCCCGGAGGCCGGCAGCTCCAGCCCGAGCAGCACCCCCGCCCACCCGAGCACCGTCGCCCACACCGACGGCCGCCGGTGGAACGCGACCAGGAAGCCCCGCACGAGGACCGCGTAGGGGCTCAACGCGCGCAGCACCGCTGCGGCCCCCAGCGTGGGCGGCGCCGCGGTCGGCCCGGGAACGCTCGGCGGTGTCGCCCACGCCCAACCCAGCGCCGCGAACGCCACCCCGAGCCCACCAGCAGCAGCACGGCCGCGCTCAGCCACCGCACCGGCATTCCTGTCGTCTTGGGCAGTGCTTCCAGCACCACGACACGTCGCACGCCCGACCGGGTGAGCCGGATCGTCCATAGTGGACATTTACGTCAGATAGAGGCATTCGGCCGCCGTTCATCCCACCGTCATCGGATAACGGCAGGTCGTAGCCGCGCGATCACCAGCGGTCAAAGAGTGCGCATCCCGATGTGATCCGGCGGAGATGTCGGAATAGCCGGGTCCCGTTCGTCGTAGAGGTGTGGTGGCTGCCGACTGAGGGAGAGAGCTGTGACGAACAGGCTGGAAGCCGAACCCAGCGCCGGCGTGTCCGCTGGGGGCGGGCAGCTGAAGCTGGTGCTCGTGCTGGGGGCGTTGGTCGCGCTCGGCCCGCTGTCCATCGACATGTACCTGCCCGCGCTGCCGCGCATCGCGCAGGACCTCGTGACGTCCGAGTCCACCATCGAGCTCACGCTGACCGGCACGGTCCTCGGACTGGGTCTCGGGCAGCTGCTGGTGGGGCCGCTGTCCGACGCGGTCGGCCGGCGGATCCCGCTGGTTACGGGGACGTTGATCCACGTCGCCGCGTCGCTGCTGTGCCTGGTGGCGCCCAACGTCGAACTGCTGACCGCTGCGCGCGTGCTGCAGGGCCTCGGCGCGTCGGCGGGGGCTGTGCTGGCGCTGGCCGTGGTGCGCGACCTCTACACCGACCGCGGGGCGGCCAGGTTGCTGTCGCGGCTGATCCTCGTGATGGGCGTGTCGCCGGTGCTCGCGCCGACGATCGGCAGCGCCCTGCTGAACTGGACCGAGTGGCGTGGCGTGTTCGTGGCGCTCGCCGTGATCGGCGCGGCCAGCGCGCTCGCCGCGGCGCTGCTGCTGCCCGAGACACTGCCGAAGGCGCGGCGCCAGCCGTGGCAGGCCAAGGCGACGCTGAGCTCCTACCGCGGGCTGCTCACGGACCGCTCGTTCGTCGGCCTCGTGATCGTCGCGGGGCTCGCGATGGCCGGGCTGTTCGCGTTCGTCAGCGGTGGTTCGTTCGTGTTCCAGCAGCAGTTCGGGCTCGACCAGCAGCAGTTCGGCCTGCTCTTCGGCGCCAGCGCGATCTGGCTGATCGCCGCGACGCAGATCAACGCGCGCCTGATGAACCACTACGAACCCGCGCAGGTGCTGCTCGTCGCGAGCGTCGCGGCCGGAGTTTCCGCCGCGATCCTGGTCGTCACGGCCGTCACCGGGTTCGGCGGCATGTTCGGCGTGGCGGTGCCGGTGTGGGTCGTGCTGTTCTTCGCCGGCCTGATCCTGCCCAACGCGCCCGCCGTCGCCCTCGACGCCCACGGCGAAGCCGCCGGTACCGCGGCGTCCCTGCTGGGCGCCGTCCAGTTCGGCATCGGCGCGGCGATCTCGCCCGTCGTCGGTTTCCTGGGCAACAACGCGGCCGCCATGGCCATCGTCATGTTCGGCGGCCTCGTGCTCGCCGGCGTCGTGCTGTGGACCGTCGCGCGCCCGTGGCAGGTACCAGTCCCGGCCGGCACCGCCGAGCCGGCCGGCGCCCCCGAGCCACAGCCGGTGGCCTGCGCCGAAGCGGGCTGACGCGTCACACGCCCAGCAGCGCGAGCCGGGCCGGGTCGGCGATGATGTTGATCTCGGCGATCCGCCCGCCCCGCACGGTGGGGCACCACAGGGCGGCGCGTTCGCCGTCGACGAAGGTCAGGATCGCGGCCGCGCCGTTGACGAGCACCGGCCGCCCCGTGGCGCCCGTCTGCTGGAAGAGCACGGCTTGGCTCGCCACCTGGGCGGCGCCGCGGACCAGGCGCGAGGCGTCGCCCGCGTCGGCGCGCAGGACGACGTCCGGGTCGAGCACGGCGACGAGCGCGTCGAAGTCGCCGGAACGGGAAGCGGCGAGGAAGGCGTCGATCACGGCGCGCTGGGCGGGCAGGTCGGCGTCGGACAGCGTCGCGCCGCGGACGCGCCGGCGCGCGCGGCTGGCGAGCTGTGTCGTGGTGGCGGGGGAGCGGCCGACGATCGGGGCGATGTCGGCGAACGGCACCCCGAACATGTCGTGCAACACGAACGCCAGCCGTTCCGCGGGCGCCAGCGTCTCCAGCACCACGAGCAGCGCCAGGCCGATCGAGTCGGCGAGCACCGCCTCGGCGGCGGGATCCTGCTCCGGATCCGCGACCACGGCGTCCGGCACGTGCGTCTCGAGCGGCTCCTCGCGCCGGGACTTCCGTGAGCGCAGCACGTCGAGGCACACGCGGCTGACGACCGTGGTCAGCCAGCCGCCCAGATTCGCTACGTCCGCGGTGTCCGTGCGGGCGAGGCGCAGCCACGCCTCCTGCACGGCGTCGTCGGCCTCGGTCAGCGAGCCCAGCATGCGGTAGGCGACCCCGCGCAGGTGCTCGCGGTGCGCTTCGAACTGCTCGACCAGGAATCGTTCCACTGTCAGGTTCCTCCGTCGCGATCCGTCAGAGCGTTGACGAACCACGGACGAAGGATGTGACAGACCATGACCGACTTCCAGGCCGTCGCGGACCGCGTCGAGATCGGCGCGCTGTGCGCGGAGTTCACCGACGCGGGGATGATGGCCGACTTCGACCGCCTCGCGGCGCTGTTCACCGACGAGGGCACCCTGCGGATCCCCGCCGCGAACATCGAGCTCGGCAGCCGCGCCGAGATCCGCCGCGGCATCGAAGGCGCGCGTGACCTCTGGGAGTACTTCCTGCAGACCACGCACCCCGGGTCGATCCGGCTCGACGGGGACACCGCCACCGGCCGCGCGTACATCGTCGAGTTCGGGCGCCTGCGCGACGGCAGCTCACACCTGAACCAGTCCGTGTACCACGACCGGTACCGGCGTACCCCGGACGGCTGGAAGTTCACCGAGCGCGTGTACGAGATGCACTACGTCGACACGGCGCCGCTCACCGGCGAGGCCTCATCCGTCAAGGGTGAGTCCTAGACCGTCGAGCGTTCTCCGGAGTGGGCGATGACGGCCCAGATCACCAGGATGTCCATGGCGATCACGATGAGTCCCCACGCAGGGGCGGCGGACAGGAACGCGAGGTGTGCCAGCGCGTTGAACCCGGCCAGCACGACGACCACGACCTTCGCCCAGCCCGCTCCGGAGAACAACGCCGTGCCGGCCGCCGCCGCGAGTACGCCGACGATCAGGTGCAGCCAGCCCCAGCCCGTGAGGTTCAGCACGAGGTAACCACCCGGCGCCGCGACGTAGTAGTCGTTCCTGAACAGTGCCACCAGGCCCATGATGATGTTGAAGAACCCGGCGAGGATCGCGATCGTGCCGGCGAACGCGAGCCACCCGGTCGACCCGGTGGTGGTCACCATGCCCGGCGGCCGCGCCGAGTCCATCGCCTTCTGATCCGGTCCCTGCATGCGGATGTAGTCGGACATCGGTCCCGCCTCTCGTCGGTTCACCGTCGCCCCAACGGTGAACCTTCGGGGGGCGGGGTTCCTCGCCTCCCCGGGATGAGGTGCGGCGGCGTGTTGCCAGGACCGGCTCGATCGCCGTCGCCGACGCGGCTCACCGCTCGACGAACGTGACCGTTTCGCCGAGCGGCGCCCGCCCGGTGCGCGGCTGAGCGGCTTCGGGGTCTTCGAACCCGATCGACATGCCGCAGAACAGGACGAGCGCGCCGGGCGGCGACACGATTTCCGCGACGGTCCGGTGGAACTTCGCCCACGTCATCTGCGGGCAGCTGTGCAGTCCTTCGGCACGCAGCAGCAGCAGCACGGTCTGCAGGAACATCCCGGCATCGGCGCCATCGGCACCGGTGACCTGACCGTGTTGGCCGAGGTCGCGCTGACCCTGGCCGGCGAACTGCCCTGGGCCGCCGGCGATCTCGACCCGCTGGCCATCAGCCCCGGCGATGCGCTCGCCTTCATCTCCAGCAACGCCGCCACGCTCGCCGAAGCCGTGCTGGCCTGGCACGACCTCACCCGCCTGCTGTCCGCGAGCCACGTCGTGACGGCCCTGACCTTCGTCGCCCTCGGCGGCTCCGCGGAGGCGTACTCCGCGCGGGTCCACGCCGCTCGCCCGCACCCCGGCGCCGTTGCGTGTGCCGCCGCCTTGCGCCGGTTGCTGCTCACCGACGACGAGGCCGTCGAGGGCCGTCGCATCCAGGACCCGTTCGGCCTGCGCGCTTTCCCCCAGGTCCAGAGCCCCGCCCTCGACGCCGCCGCCTGGGTGCAGCGCGTGCTGGACATCGACATCAACGCCGCGGCCGAGAACCCGTTGATCGACGTGGAGACCGAGCAGGCCTACCACCACGGCCAGTTCTCGACCGCCCAGGTGGCGCTGGCGTTCGACCACCTGCGCGCCGCTCTGCACCACGTCGCCGAGCTGTCGACGGCGCGCCTGGGGGACCTCGTGGAGCCGGTCTTGAGCGGGTTGTCCCCGTTCTTGAGCCAGGGCCCCGCGGGGAGCTCGGGGATCATGATCCTGGAGTACGTCGCCCATGACGCCCTCGGCACCCTGCGTCACGCCGCCGCCCCGGTCACCCTCGGCACGGCGGTCATCTCGCGCGGCCTCGAGGACCACGCGAGCTTCTCCACGCACGC
This sequence comes from Amycolatopsis sp. FDAARGOS 1241, assembly GCF_016889705.1. Lineage (NCBI taxonomy): Bacteria > Bacillati > Actinomycetota > Actinomycetes > Pseudonocardiales > Pseudonocardiaceae > Amycolatopsis > Amycolatopsis sp. FDAARGOS 1241. The sequence goes on along the minus strand of NZ_CP069526.1, from coordinate 7,614,404 downwards.
CGTCCGCAGCACCGTCGCGGCCACGGCCGCCTACCGAACCGTGCTGGCCTGCGAACTGCTCGGCGCGATCCGCGCCCTGCGGCTCTCCGGCCTGGCCCTGCCGGACACCCCGCTGCGCGAGGCGTTCCGGCTCGCCGAGGGGGCGCTGCCCTACCTCGCCGAGGACCACCCGCTGAGCACGGAAATCGCCCAGGCGGAACGGTTGCTGGATCGACTGGCGGTGTTGTGATTCGCGCGGACGTCGAGGCCGCCGTCGCCGAGGCGGACGGACGTGCGGTCTTCGAACTGGCCGGCGCCGTCGGCGAAGTCCCTTTCTTCGCCGCCGTCGCCCGCGCCTTGCCCCTGGATCCACCCCTCGGTCCGCAGGGTGACGATCGATGGGCAAGGCAGTTCTGTGCCACGTGTGCCGTGCCGCGTGATTCGCTGGGACTCCGGCAAGATGGCCGGATGACTTCGGCGTTCGAGGACGGGCTTGCGGCGCGCGCGGACCGGCTCGCCCTCGGGCCCGCCCGCGTCGAGAGCGGCCACGACCGCGGGCGGTTCACGCCGAAGCCGTTCCCGGTGAAGACAGCTGTTGGAGCTGCCCGTCGGCGCCACCCCGCGCATCAACCCCGCGCATCAGGAGTGCGCGGCGCCGGCTGGTGACGCCCTGGGCCCGCTATCGCGTCACCTTCGCCGAAGTGCAGCGCTCGAACCGGGGCGTGTCCCGCGGCCGCGGCGCGAGACTTCGCCCCTTCGACGACACCGTGCCCGGCTGCGTCGACTTCTGGGGGGCTACCGGAAACCAGCGGGGCCCCTGCCCCTGGTGGCCACAGCATTCCCGTGCAGCGCGGCCCGCACGCGAGCCAGCTGATGGCCACCTCAGCCCGGCAGCACGCGCCCCAGCCAGCTCGCCACGGCCGTGTGCAGGTCGGCCGCCCGCGGGCTCAGGTTGAGGTCGTGGCCCGAGGTCGGCAGGACGAACGCGTCGAGTGAGCGCGCCGAGGAATAGTACGGGCCTTCGTCGGCCAGGATGCCGCGCACCGTGCACGTGGCGGCGACGAAGCCGCAGAAGTACTTGTCGCGCGCGCCCATCGCGATGAGCACCGGCGCGGTGATGCGGTTCGAGTACGCCGTGAGGATCGCGATGCCGATCGCGTCGGGCGCCTGCGCCAGCGCGAACGCGTCCTTGGTCTGCTCGTCGACCTCGACGACCTCCGGGTCGACGACGCCGGGCGCGTGGAAGGCCTCGTACCGGCGGCCGGTCGCGGTGGTCAGCTGCGTGAGGTCGTAGCCGGTGCGCGTGAAGCCGGGGTCCAGGGGCGCGGGCACGAGGTCGGTGGTGAACAGTTCCGCGGTATCCAGAAGGTTCACCCGGTGCTCGTCGCCGGACACGAGCAGCGCGTCGACGTCGCCGTACGTGGCGGCTTCGAGCACGTCGATCGACGAGCCGAGTGAGTGCCCGGCGAGCGCGACCCGCCCGAACTCGCCGCGCATCCGCTGCACGACTCGGTGCACGGCGGCGGCCTCGACGGTCGACGTCAGCAGTGGGCCCGGGTTCTTGCTGCTGCGGCCCGTGCCGAGCAGGTCGAGGTTCATCGTCGCGTAGCCGGCTCGGTTCATTGCGCGGGTGAAGGAGTACCGGTCGGGCTGGTACGGGAAATCCCAGTACGTCGAGTTGTAGGTGGCCCCGGGGGTCAGCACCAGCACGGTCCGCGCGCCCCCGGGCACGCACAGGGTGCCGTGCACGACCCCGCCGGCGAGCGCTTCGGGGACGGGCAGGTCGAGGTCCCGGCACGAGGTCTGCGAAGCGGCCGAAGCCGGGACCGCGAACGACGACAGCACGAGGACGAGCACAGCGGCGACGAGGGCCGGCGCGCGTGAAGGCATGGCGCACTCCAGGAATGTGTCCGAAAAGGATAGTCGACGTAAGAAGTCACTGACCTTGACCGTAGAGACGGATTTCCCCGGAGATGAGCACGCCGGCCGAAGTCCGCCCGTCCGGGGAAACCGCTCGGGACGCACCCGTGCCCGAACGTCACCGCGCGCGTCCGCGTCCTTGAGATGACCTGGGGCGATGGCTAGCCTGAGCCCAACTCGTGTCACGCGTAGGGCCTGCGGTGGTCGCGGTGCGGCGCTCGGGAACACCGCCGAAGAGGAAGAAACCGGGCATGGAACTGCAGCCGAAGCGGCCCTCGGACGAAGGGGTCGGCTGACATGTTCACCGGCGACGTGTGGTTCGACGTGGTCGCGAACGGTCAGGAACCCTCGCGCCTGCGCGTGAACCTGGTGCGCTTCGCGCCCGGTGCCCGCACCGCGTGGCACTCGCACACCGTGGGGCAGACCCTGCACGTGGCCGAAGGGCGCGGGCTCGTCCAGTCGCGCGGTGGTGAGGTCGTGGAACTGCGTGCGGGCGACACCGTCCACACGCCGCCGGGTGAGTGGCACTGGCACGGCGCAGCCCCGGGGAACTTCATGTCGCACCTCGCGATGTGGGAAGCCCCGCGTGCGGGTGGCGGCCCCGAGTCCGAGTGGGGCGACCTGGTGACCGACGAGGAGTACCGCTCGAGGTGAGCGGCAGAGCCGACGGGGCACGCAGCGGCACCGCGGACACGACACCGCCGCGCCCGGCCATCAGCCGCCGCGAACGGCACCGCAGGCACGATCCGACGGCCCCGGGGCTTCGCGCTGGGCGCGTCAGCCCGGCCTCGGGCTGGCGGGTCTGCTGACGGTGCTCCCGGTGGCGGTGCTGCTCGCGATCGGCGCGGGTGGCGCCGAACCGTCGCTGCTGATCCTCGCGCCGCTGATCACCTTCGCTCTACCCGTGGTGTCGATGATCGCTTTCTGCTGGGAGGACTGGCCGGGCACCCGGCTGGGCCCCGACTGGGCCGGCTGGGCGGACACCGCGCTCATCGTGTTCGCCGGCATCGTGCTGGCGTTCGTCGGCGAGGCGGTGGTGGGCCACCTGCCGCTCGGCGCGTTGTTCGACCCGGCGCCGGACGACCTCGAGCTCAGCACCTTCCCGGCGACCATGCCGCTCGCCGGCGCCGCGTTCGTCGTGATGCTCGAATTGACGCTGGTGAGCGAACACTGGCCGGTGCGCCTGTGGTCAAGCCCATCCCGGGCGGGGCGTGCGCGGTGGTGCTGGCGTGGGCGATCGCGATCCTGCTGTACGTGCGGCTGCTCGGCGGCACCCCGTTCCGCGGCGGTGGCCACGGGCTGCTCGACCCTGGCGTGGGGCTATGCAGGTGCTGCTGTTCGTGGTGTGGTGGGGCCGGCCGTTCCGGCTCGTCGGGCGGCAGTGGGTGCGGTTCACCTGCGCCAACACCGGCACGATCGGCGGCGGGATCCTCACCTACGCGGTGCTGAACCTGTGGGTGCCGGTCTCGGTGCTGTCCGCGCTCGCCGGGTCGTTCGTGGCCGCCGGGCTCGTCGTCGGCATGCAGTTCGAGGACGCCCTGCCCGCCCGGTGGCCGGCGTGGCTCGAACGGGTCGTGTCCCTGGGGCTCGCGCTGGCGCTCGCCGTGGTGCTGTACGTGGCCCTGTTCGCACTCGCCGGCTCGCTCGACTGGGACCGCGCCGCGCCCGTCGACTGGGCCGGGCACGTGGCACTCAACGCCATCGGCGTGTCGGTGATCCTGCACGTCGCGATCGGGCGGCGCTGGCCGCTGGCCCGCAACTCTTCCTGGATTCCCTTCTTCCGGTTCGCTCGGTGTCCACATCGGACATCCCGCTTGCGCGGCACCGACCTGTCGACCACGCTCCGGCAGATTCCTGTGGTTACGCCGGTTTGCGGGCGATGAAGTAGAGATCCATCACGTCGTCGGGCCGTTTGCCGGTGGTCACGTCGGTGAAGCCGGCTTCCGCCAGCCGGGCCAGCGCGTCCTGTTCGCCCCACATCGTGCCGAGCCCGGCACCGCCCTGCGCGAGGGAGACGCTCATGCAGTAGAAGACGGAAAACGTGTACAGCGCTGGGCCGAGCGGGTGGCCGAGGTTGTCCTCCAGGCGCGAGGAGCACGCGGTGTCCTGCATGAGGTACGTGCCGCCGGGCCGTAGGACGCGGTGGATGGCGGCGAGGACGTCGTCGGGCGCGGCGCAGTCGTGGATGACGTCGAAGGTCGTGACGAGGTCGTACTCGCCTTCGACCTCCGTGGCGTCGGCGACGGCGAAGCGCGCGTTCCCGAGGCCCCGCGCTTCCTCGCGGGCCGCGGCGATGCCGGCTTCGGACACGTCGACGCCGGTGAAGGTGCTCGCCGGGAACGCGCGAGCCAGGAGGGTCACGGCGTGGCCCTGGCCGGTGCCGACGTCCAGCACGGAGATCCCACGCGTCAGTCGCTCCTCGAGCCCCGGCACGAGCGGCAGGACGCGGGTGAGCAGTTCGGCGTCGAAGGTGCGCGCCGACTCCTCGCCCTGCAGCTTCTGGAACCGCGGGTACGCCGAGTACGGCACGCCGCGCCCGTCCTTGAACGCGGCGACGACCTGCTGCTCGACCTCACCCATCATCGCGATGTACTGCAGCATCGACGCCTGGTTCGCCGGCCCGCGCCCCAGGGATCCCGCGTGCTCCGGCGGCAGCGTGTAGCTGCGCTTCGCCGGGTCGTACTCGACGATGCCACCGACCGTCATGGCGGCCAGCCATTCCCGCACGTACCGCTCGTTCAGCCCCGCGGCCCGGGCGACCTGACTGCTCGTCGACGGCGCGAGACCCGTGAGCGCGTCGAACAACCCAGTCTGGTGCCCGACGCTCACCTGCAGGGCGAGGCACGCCTCGTTGAGCATCGTCTTCATGCGATCGGCGAACTTCTCCACCTGTCCACTGTGGACGTCGAACCGCCGGTGTCAAGGTGTGGCGGGGAAATCGAGCCGTTCGAGCAGCCGGTGTGCCCGCGTGTCAGTGCGGCTGGAACAGCATTGACACCGGATAAGCCGCTGCGATCAGGACGATCACCGCGGCGTTGAGGACCCGGTAGTCGCGCAGGATGCCGGCGAACTCGCGGATCGTGGCGCTCGGAATGTAGTACCAGGCGGTGCGGGAGCCGATGACCTGGCCGTTGACCTTCAGGCGGCGGGCCAGCATCGCCGTGCGGAAGGCGTGGAAGTTGTTGGTGATGAGCAGACAGCGGTAGCCCGGGTTGCGCGCGGTCATGAGTTCCCGGCTGTACACCAGGTTTTCGCGCGTGGTGGTGGAGCGGTCCTCCAGCACGATCTCGGCGCGGGAGATGCCGTGCTCGACGAGGTAGTCGGCCATCGCGACGGCTTCCGGGAGGGCTTCGTCGGCGCCCTGCCCGCCGGAGGTGATCACCGTGGGCGCCGCTCCCCGTGCGGCGCCCGCGGCGTAGAGCGTGCGCGCCCGGTCGAGGCGGCTGGCGAGCAGCGGGGGCACGGCGCCGCGGATCAGCCGTGAGCCGTGCACCACCAGGAAGTCCGCGCCGGACGGCGGGCGCAGCAGCCCGTAGCCCACGGAGCACAGCACGAAAGCTGCGAACGCCAGGCTCAGGTACCCGACCACGAAACCTGCGCTGATCACCACCACCTCCAGCGCCCGCGGCATCGCGTTCTTGCCCAGCATCAGCAGCAGCGGCGCGAACCCGAAGATCGCCACGCCCGCGAGCAGCGACAGCAGGTTGCCCAGCCGCCGCCCCTCGCGGCGCACCATCTGCAGCCCGTTGAGCACCAGGAACGCCGGCAGCAGCACGGTCAGCACCAGGAAGGCGAGGAACACGAGCTCGCCGCCGCTGACCCGGTCGCGCACCGCGGGCAGGTCCAGCAGCGCGAAGAGCCCGCCGATGGCCACCAGTAGCAGCCCAGCCAGCAGCAGCACGCCGTTCAGCATCCGCCTCCGCTCGAACCGGAAGCTGATCGCGAAGCCGGCGAAGAACGGGATCGACGTGATCAGGTAACCCACGGATCGAACATAAAACGATCTTTACCGCGCAGGCGGGTCACGTTCGGGTGAATCGGCCCGCGTTCAGCCGCACCAGCCCCAATCGCTGTGCGCGTAGGCGTAGGTGCCACCGCTGTCGGGCCGGCTGTAGATGTAGCCGCCGAACATGACGCACGTGCCGGGGGCTGAGACGTAGTCGCTCGCGTAGTACGCGAAGTTGTCGCTGTCGTAGCCGCCTGCGCCGTTCTGGGCATCGACGTACGCCGTGGTCGTCGTCGCCGTGCCGACGTACGCCGACTTGAGGGTGACGACACAATTCTTCCGGGTCGTCGCGCTGTACAGGAGATAGACCCGGCCCCATTCGGCGCCGACGGTGGTTTTCACCGGCATGCTGTACTGCAGGTGGTAGCTGGATCCGCACACTTCGGTGGCGCTGTACGGGTTCGTGGCCGCCGCCGCCACGCCGGGCACGAGGGCGAACGTCGCCGCAACGCATGCGCTGACGGCGGCCAGGGTCCGCTTGAACACGATGAATCCTCCCCTCGCCCGCCGGACTTCGGCGAGCCGGGTCACTGTGCTCGGCGCGACGACGCCGGGTGGTGGTTTTGCTGCGTTTTCACCCAGATGCCGGAAATCGTGCGCTGAGCCGGTCCTGGCGCCGGCGCAGCGCGGCGCCGGTTCAGGCACCCTGGTGGGAGAGACCCCAAGCGCTCTGCCACGGCCAGTTGTTGCGCACGTTCAGCGTGATGTTCAGCAGCGCCATCTCCTCCAGGGTGCGCGCCATGCGCAGGCCGCCGGCGTCGACGGGGGAGAAACCGAGGGACTGGAGGAGTTCGACGGCGGCCGCCTTCGCCGTGGCGTCGTCGCCGGCGTAGAACGCGTCGAGGCCGGCGGCGGAGGTGAGGCGGCCCGCGAGGACGGTGTTGAGCGCCTTCACGAGCTTCACCTGCGGGAACTGCGCGGCGAGCAGTTCGGTGGCGCTCGTGCCGACAGTGGTGAGGTCGCTGAACGTGTCGTCCAGCGGGTTGGTCGCGTCCACCACGACCTTGCCCGCCACGGTGGCGCCCAGTTCGCTGAGTACCCCGGCGGCCGCGCCGAACGGGACGGCGAGCACGACGACGTCGGCGTCACCGGCCGCGTCCGCGGCGGTGGCGGCCGTGGCGCCGGTCTCGGCGGCGACCTTCTCCGCGTGCTCCGGGTGAGCGGCGACGACCTTGACGTCGTGGCCGGCCTTCGTCGCGGCCGCGGCCAGGCCGCCGCCGACGTTGCCCGCTCCGATGATGGCGATGCGCATGATTTCCCTCTCGCACGATGTTTAGTTCAACCTTGAACCAAACTAGGACGAAATGCTTCACGCGTCAAGTAAAGTGACCGCCGTGTCCGAACCCCGGTGGCTGACCCTCGACGAGAAGGTGGCGTGGCTCGGCTTCGTCCGCGTGCTCACCCGCCTGCCCGCGGCCCTAGACGCCCAGCTCGACCACGACGCGGGCCTCACCTTCTTCGAGTACCACGCGCTCTCGATGTTGTCGGAGGCGCCGCAGCGCTCCCTGCGGATGAGCCGGCTCGCGCAGATCACCAGCTCGTCGTTGTCACGATTGTCCAATGTGGTCAAACGCCTCGAGACCCGTCGCCTGGTCGCCCGCGAACCCGACCCCGACGACCGCCGCGCCACCCGCGCCGTGCTCACCGACGCCGGGCTGGCACTCGTCGAATCCGCAGCACCCCGGCACGTCGAAACGGTCCGCGCGCTGATCGTCGACGCCCTCGAAACGGGCGAGCTCGCGCAGCTGCACGCCGCCCACGAGCACATCCTCGCCCGCGTCGACCCCGACGGCGTGACCCGCCCGGATTGGCTCTAGCTGTGCTGCTCGATGAAGGTGGTGCCGCGGCCGGCGGGGGCGTGGCCGCCGGTGCGGGGTTCCAGGAAGTGTGCGCAGGTGACGGCGGTCTCGGCGGACCGGATTTCGGTGTAGCCGAGGGCGTGGGTGATCGTCGAGAGCGGTGGAGGAGGGCGTAGCCCATCCCGCGGCGATTGCGGTGTCCTTGCGCGTCACCGGGCCTTGTGGTCCCGGTTCGCATGGCCCGCTGAGCCGGCCCCGACCGTGGACCATGAGGACCTGCCGGCTTCGGTGCAGGTTGTGGTGAGCCACACCGAAACTCGGGTACTCACCCAGAGCAAGATCATCCAAGCCGTGTCGCCACGTCACCAAGGCGCCGCGACCAGCGCGGCTTCTACACCGGCGTGCCGGGTCGGCCCGAGCTGCCCCAGCCGCCGGTGCTCGCCCGGCGTGGCGGGTGCTGGTTCCGCGTGCCCGGTGTGGGCGGGCTGGACGGCGAGCTGCACGTCGGGGTCGAGGCGGACTTCCGGCCGGCGGCGAAGGCGCACCCGGCGTTCGTGGTGGACGTCGACGCGACCGCGCGGGCGCTCGCCGCGGCGGGGTACGACGTCGTGGGGGCCGATCCGGCCGAAACTCCGGGGCGGCGGCGCTTCCGCACGTTCGACGCGGTCGGCAACCGCCTCGGCGCGGCCGGGCTCGCGCTGCTCGTCGCGCTCTTCGTGGCCGACGAGCTGTACCGGCTCGTGATCCTCCGCTATCCCGGCCAGGGGCTGGCGCTGCTCGTCGTCGCTGGAGGGCTGCTCACCTTCCTCGGCCGTCGCTCGTGGCGCCCGGCCGTGGCGACGCTGCCGCTCGTCGGGCGTGGCGCGGGTGGTTACGCCTTGCCGGGCTTCGTGCTCGGCGCGTCCGCGTAGTGCTTCAGGAACCGCAGTACTTCAGGAACCGCAGCTTCAGGGTGGGCCGAGTTGTTCACCCGCGTCGACGTGGTCCTGTCGCCTGCCGCGGCCGTGGCGCCGCCGCGGATCGACGCCGTGCCCGGCGACTTCCGGCAGCGGGTGCTGCCCGCGATTTCCGCGCAGAGCCTCGCCGGGCTGCCCGCCTTGGTGGTGCCCGGCGGTCTCGACCTCGCGGGGCTGCCCGTCGGCGTCCAGCTGACCGCGCCGCCGTGGCGTGAGGAGCTGCTGTTCGAGACGGGATAGCTCGTCGAGCAGCTGACCGAGAAGTTCACCGAGGAGGAGGAAAGCCCCCATGCCCTACATCAGCGGTAGCCACCACATCACCATGTCGGTGAACGGGGCCCAGGAGGACGTCGACTTCCACGTCAACGTGCTCGGCCTGCGGCTGATCAAGCGGACCGTGCTGTTCGACGGCAAGATCCCGACCGACGGCGACCCCAGCGCCGTGCTCACGACGTTTCCCTTCGCACAGGCCGGGATCCACGGCCGACGCGGCACGAACCAGGCGCGCGAGGTGCTGCTGGCCGTGCCGTCGGGCTCGCTGAACTACTGGTCCGACCGGCTGACCGGCCGTGCGCCCGACGTGTACGACGCGACGGTGTTCGACCGCCGCCGCGTGCTGTTCCGCCACCCGTGCGGCATCGAGTACCAGCTGGTGGAGGTCGACGACGACCCGCGGCGCGGCTTCACCGGCGGTGGGGTGCCGGAGGAGTACGCGATCCACGGCATCTACGGCGTCGGCGTGCACGTGACCGGCCCGGACACCGCCGTCGAGTTCGCCGCCGACCACCTCGGCGCCCGCGAGGGGCTGGCCGAGGGCGACCGGTTCGCGTTCGAGGCGGGCAAACCGGGTCTCGGCGGGGCGGTCGAGCTCGTGGTGAACCGCACGGACGACCCGGGGACATGGATCTACGGTGGCGACACCATCCACCACTTCGCGTGGAACGCCGACACGCTCGAGAACCAGGAAGAGCTGAAGTTCGAGATCGAGGGTGCGGGCTACACGGACATGTCCGAGGTGCGCAACCGCAAGTATTTCAAGTCCGTCTACGTCCGTTCGCCCGGCGGGGCGCTGTTCGAACTCGCCGTGACGCACAACGAGGGCGGCTGGGACTGCGACGAGTCGCCGCAGGAACTGGGCAAGCGCTTCCAGCTGCCGGAGCAGTTCGAGTCGCGCCGCGACGAGATCCTGGGCGAGCTCGAACCGATCGACATCTGAGCCCGAGCGGCCCCGGCTCCCGCGTCACTCGTGGTGCCGCGTCGCGGCTTCGTCGACCTCGCGCCAGATCGCGGGCGCGGTGGGCGTGCGGATCTCCTCCAGCACGTGCCCGACGAGGCCGACGGCGCGGGCCATCACCCCGATGCCGCGGGCCACGCGCCAGTCGATGCCCAGCCGCGACGCGATGGCGCCAATCGCGCCCGTGACGTTCACCGGCAGGACCTTGCCCAGCGCGTCGCCGGCCTGGCGCGCGACCTCGCGGATCAGCGTGACCTGCGGCCCGCCGAGACCGGCTTCGTCGAGCAGGCCGAAGAGGCGTTCCGCGCGCGGGTCGAGCGGTTTGTGGATCGGGTGGCCGATGCCGGGGACGATCGCCTTGGCGGACACGAACTTCTCGACGATGACCGCGGCTTCGTCCTCGAGGTCGCCGTCGAGGTCGGCCTCCTGCACGTAGCGCGCGGCGCCCTCGATGGAGCCGACGAACGTGCTCCCGAGCCCGAGCAGCCCGGCCGCCACGGCGCTCTGCAGGGACTCCGGCGCGCCGTAGCGGGTCATCCGCGTGGCGATGGCGCTCGGCGTCAGGCCGTGTTCCACGAGGCTGACGGTGAGCGCGTTGAACACTGTGGACTCACCGGGCGTCGGCAGGCGGCCCGTCAGCTCCAGGAACCCCATGTCTCCGAGGTTCACGGTGCCGACGAGCTCGCCGACGAGGTCGTGCCCGAACACGGTGATGGACTTGGCGGTGCTCCAGCTGATGTCGGACCGGAAGTCCGGCGACTCGAACGACATGCGGTTGCTCCCTTGCTCAGGCGTGCTTCTCGAGCTCGCCGCGGACGACCTTCCCCGACGCGTTGCGCGGCAACGTCTCCGGGGCGACGAAGTGGATCTCGCGCGGCCGCTTGAACTTGGCCAGCTGCGTGCCGCACAGCTCGATCAGCTCCGCCGCCGTCACAGAGTCCCCGGCCCGCGCGACGAACGCGACCGGCACCTCGCCCCACGTGGCGTCCGCGCGCCGGACGACCACGGCTTCGAGCACTTCGGGGTGGCGCAGCAGCGCGCGTTCGATCTCGGCGGGGTAGATGTTCTCGCCCCCGCTCTTGATCAGGTACTTCGCGCGGTCGACGAAGTCCAGCGTGCCGTCCGGGTTGCGCACGAACACGTCGCCGAGGTGGAACCAGCCGCCGCGGAAGTCGTGGGCGGTGGCCGCCGGGTCGTTCCAGTACCCGCTGAAGACCGTGGGGCCGCGCATGCACAGCTCGCCCGGCTGTCCGTCGGGGACCTCCTCGTCGTCGGGTCCGACGAGCCGGATCTCGCAGTAGGCGCTCTGCACCTTGCTCAGCCGCCGCGGTTCGACGCCCACCGCCAGCGCGTCGCCCGAGCACGGCGGGCAGCCGGTTTCGGTGGCGCCGAAGGTGTTCGCGAACGGCGCGTCGAGCAGGCGCGTGATCTCGGCGATCTCGTCGGGTCCGATCAGGTCCGGCATCACCCCGCACAGCCGGACGCCTTTCGGGGTGATCTGTTTCTCGCGCAACACCTCGGCGAAGCGGCGCACCGTGCCGGGCATCAGCAGCAACCAGCCGAGGCGTTCCGTCGCCACGGCGTGGGCGAGCGCGGCGGTGTCGAACCCGTCGACGACCACGACCTTGCCGCCGCTGATCAGCGTGCTCACCGAGTTGTCGAACGCGCCCATGTGGCTCAGTGGTGACCACGCGACGAACGCGTCGTCACCGGCGAGGCCGTACTCGGCGCGGGTGGCCGAGCTGCGCGCGATCTCGGCACGGTGGCTGATCGCGGCGCCCTTCGGCACGCCCGTGGTGCCGCTGGTGTAGATGACGACCAGCACGTCTTCCGGTCGTGCCGCCGACGGTTCGCGCCAGGGCACCGTCGTGCTCAGCTCGGATTCGAAGCCGTCGCCGAACTCGAGCTTCGGTTCGGTCCGCCGTTCGAGCACCTCGGTGAACTTCCGCGTGGCGCCTTCGGAGGTGATGAGCACCGCCGGCTCGACGAGGTCGAGACAGGCGACGAGTTCACCGGGAGCCGCGCGCAGGCCCGGGCACGCGACGGTCGCGCCGAGCACCGCCGCGCCCAGGACCACCTCGAGGTACTCGGTGCGGTTCTCCGACACCACCGCGACGCGGTCGCCGCGCGTCACGCCCCGGCCGGCCAGCACGGCGGCGATCCGGCGGCTGCGGTCGGCGAGTTCGCCGTAGGTGACCTGGCGCTCGCCGGACTGCAGCGCGACGCGGCCGGGGTGGGTCCGGGCCCGGTTCTCGAACAGGGTGGCGACGGTGCTGCCGGCGGCTTCGAGGGCCGGATTTCCTTGTGTCATCCAGGTTCCTTCGTCAGCTCACGGCCGAGCCGGACCGGGGCCCGGCGCTCGGCACGACGTCTTCGGGTTCGGCTTCGCGCAGCGGTTTCACCAGCAGCACGCCCACGACGCCGATGACACTGGTCAGCGCCATCCAGCCGGCGATCGCCCACGGGCTGCCGTGCAACCAGCCGAGCAGGGCTGTCGCGATCAGCGGTGCGAGGCCACCGCCCACGACGGTGCCGCCCTCGCGGCCGACGGAGATCGCGCTGTAGCGGCTGCGGGTGCCGAACAGCCCCGCGAAGTAGCCGGCCTGGATGGCGTCGGTCGCCGCGCCCGCTCCGGCGATGCCGACGGTCACGGCGATGATCACCGGTGCGACGCCTTTGCTGTCCACCAGGAGGAAGAACGGGAACGCGAACGCGGCCTGGAAGAGCAGGCTGACGACCATGACCCAGCCGAAGCCGAAGCGGTCGCCGAGGTGGCCGTAGACCGGGCACAGCACGCACGCGACGGCCGCGCCGATGACCGTGGCCCACAGGATCTGCGACTTGCCCAGGCCCAGCTGCTTGGTGGCGTAGGTGAGGACGAAGACGGAGACGATGTTGAATGTCGCGTTCTGGCCGACCCGCATCAGGAAGATGGCGACCATGTTGCGCGGCTTGCGAAACGCGCGCAGCAGCGGCGCCCGTTCCTGCTCTCCGGCGCGCTTGATGCGGTCGAACTCCCGCGTTTCGGGCAGGCTCTTGCGCATCCACAGCCCGAGCCCGACGAGCACGACGCTGAGCAGGAACGGGATGCGCCAGGCCCAGCTCAGCAGCTGGTCGTTGCTGACCAGCGCGCCGATCACGACGTAGACCACGGACGCGAGGATCAGGCCCGCGAAGACGGCGCTGGAGAGGAATCCGCCCCAGAACCCGGGGCGGGTGCTGCCGTTCTCCTTCGTCAGCAGGGCCGCGCCGCCCCACTCGCCGCCGGTGCCGATGCCCTGGACGATGCGCAGCACCACCAGCAGGATCGGCGCGGCCGCGCCGATCTGACCGTACGTGGGCAGCAAGCCGACGGCGAGCGTGGCCAATCCCATCGCGAGCAGCGTGACGACCAGCGCGTTCTTGCGCCCGATGCGGTCACCGACGTGGCCGAAGATGGCGCCGCCGAGCGGCCGCGCGACGAACCCGGTGGCGAACGTGGCGAACGACAGCAGGGATCCGGTGAGCGAGTTCGCGGACGGGAAGAACAGGCTCGGGAAGATCAGGGCCGACGCCGTGCCGTACAGGAAGAAGTCGTACCACTCCACGACCGTGCCGAACGACGCGGCGATCGTGGCCCGCCGGGTCAGGTGGGAACTGCTCTCAGTGCGCACGCCGAGCCTCCTCGTTGAGCCGGACCAGTGCTAGAGTTTTCGCTAAGCGAATAAGTTTCCGCTGAGCGACAACAGACGTTAAGAAGGGGCGGGCGCGGATGTCAAGCGCGGACAAGGAACAGTTCGTCACGTCGCTGGCCAGGGGATTGACCGTGTTGCGGGCGTTCGGTCCGGAACAACCCGAAATGTCCCTGAGTCAGGTCGCCGCCGCGACGGGACTGTCGCCGGCCGCCGCGCGCCGGTTCCTGCTGACGCTGGTGGAGCTCGGTTACCTGGCCCAGGTGGACAAGCGGTTCGTGCTGACGCCGCGGGTGCTGGAGCTGTCCGCCGGGTACACGCGCTCGATGAACCTGAGCAGCCTGGCGCAGCCCCTGCTCCAGCGCGTCCGCGACGAAACGGGCGACAGCGTCTCCCTGACCGCGCTGGCGGGCACCGACATCCTCCACGTGGTCCACGTGCAGACCGACCGCTTGATGCGCTTCGCCATCACCCCCGGCGCCCGTGTGCCCGCCTACGTCAGCGCCTCCGGACGGGCCATCCTGGCGCACCAGTCGCCGTCCTTTGTAGACTCTTTCCTGGCGGGCGCCACGTTGGCGCCTCGCACCTCCCGCACGATCACCTCGCCCGACGCCCTGCGTTCCGCACTGGCCGACGTCCGCCGCGACGGCTACGCGGTCGTCGTGGACGAGCTGGACGTCGGGATCACCGCGCTGGGCTGCCCGGTCTTCGGCGGGTCGGTCATCGCCGGCGTGAGCTGCTCGACGGTCTCGGGCTACCTGCCCGTCGACGAGTTCGTGGCGACGCGGCTGCCGCTGCTGCGAGAGCTGGCCGAGAGCCTGGGCCGGGAATTCGAGCGACTCCCGGCCCTGCTGCACTCGTTCGGGATGTAGGTTGATCTCCTGGGGGTGAGACCTGCTGTCGACCAGCCGCGGACTGGCTATGAGGGATTAGCCGGAGTACGACGAAGACGCCACAACGCGGTGGGTCGATTCGTGCAGCGAGGACGACTTCCTGCGCGTGTGCGGCGTTGCGGACTGGCTCCCCATGCGAGGTCCGTCGACTCCTGATGCGAGCATGACGTAACGGCGCATCCCGTTCGACCGCTCGCCGGACTCGGACGAGCAACGCAAGCGCGGTACGTACTACGGCGTCGCCCACGTGGTGAAGACCTTCTGGGGGCGAAGGAGTGTGCGATGTTGTCGACCAGTAGAGGTGCTGGCGCCCGGGATTTGCCGGAGTACGGCGAAGACGCGGTGGCTGCCTGGGTGATGTCGTGCGGCGACGACGAGTTCCTGAAGGTCTGCGCGGTCGCGGAGCAGCGTGCCGATCGGGACTTCACCCGGCGGCCGGAGCTGACGATGCCGACGAGGCCGATGCGGTCCGGGTCGACGTCGGCGCGGGTCGTCAGGTAGGAGACCGCGGCGCTCGCCCTGGTAGGCGGCGTCGTACGCGAGGGTCACGAAACCGGCGGAAGCCAGGCGTCGCGCGTACAGGCCGGCCGCCTGCTCCTTGACGCCCGTGCCGGGGTGGCCGACGACCAGCGCGGCGAGCGGCTCCGCGCACGGGGTGTGGCGGTGGCCGGCGATCTCGAGTCCGCGCACGGTGAGCTCGCCGACGAGGTTGCTCAGCGCGCGGTCGTGCGGTGTGCGGCCGGCCTCCATGCGCAGCACGGCGACGCATTCGCGGGCCGAACGCTCCCCATCGCCGTACAGCGAGCGGAAGGCGGGGTCGAGGAAGGTGAGGCGGATGAGGTTGCGCTCGCCGGCGGGCAGCGCGCCGAAATCGGTGGCGGGCGCCCGCCCGGCGCGCCGCCTCGCCCGAGGTGGCGCCGCGGCTGCAGCAGCTGCTGGACACGATGCCCGACATCCCCGCCCTGGTGCTCAACCGCCGCACCGACGTCCTCGCCTGGAACCACGGCGCCGCCGCCCTGCTCGGTCCTGGACTGCCTAGGCAGCCCCTTCCCCGGCATGCCGCCTGCGGCGGGCCGAGGGTGGCGACCCGGACTTACGCACCTGGTGGGCGACGCACCAGGTCCGCGGCCCGCGCCGGCTGGCGAAGACCGACGTGCACCCCGTCGCCGGCACGATGGTGGTCGACGTCCAGCAGTTCTCCGTCGACACCCACCCGGACCAACAGCTCGTCGCCTACACCGCCGAGCCGGGCTCGCCGTCGGAAGAAGTGCTGCGGTTCTTGCTGCGCTGGTCCACCGGCGACGTGATGTCCACAGTGGACCACCGATAGTTTTCATGCGCCGGTAATTGCATCGGAAAGCGTTCCCCCGAAGAGAGCAGCGCCTTTTTCGTTCAGTGGGAGCCATCGCCGGTCGGCCAGGTGGCCTAGTACTTCCGGCCGAGGCAACGGGCTTGCGACCCGTCGATGGGTGTAGGCCATCCCGGGGGACTTCGTCCGGCGGGGGTTTCAAGAACAACACCGGCCCTAGGGTGATCTTGCTTCGTGATCTTGATCCGAATCACTCAAAGGGGAATCCACAGTGCAGAAGAGGTTGCTCACCAGATCCCTCGCCGCGGCGGGGACGTTGTGCGCGCTGACGCTGGCCACGGCCGTGCCGGCGTTCGCAGCCGAGCCGTCGACCGTCGAGCAGGACGTCGACGCGCTGTACCAGAACGTCGTGGACCTGTACGGAAGCATCCCGGCCGGCGCGTTGAGGGGGATCGACCCGCTGATCGACTCGCCGGTGGACCACATCGGCAAGAAGCAGGCCAACGCGGCGCAGGGACCGATCCCGGGCTGCACCGAAGGCGCGCTGCTGCAGTACGCGGACAAGGCGTTCTCGGAGCTGACCCCGGTGGAGGGCAAGGCCTTCGACGCGTTGTCGGCGCTCGGCCAGCTGTACGCCGAGGGGGTGGCGTCGGACAAGACGCCGCAGGTGTTCGGCACGGATGGGCAGTACACGCAGCGTGCGGGCGCCACGATCGGCAAGCTGCGCGGCTTCTGGGACATCGAGAGCTGGAACATCCAGCTCGTCGCCTGGAAGGGCACCGACCTCGGCAGCCAGGACAAGATGGCGCAGACCTACGGCGTCGGCTTCGAACCGGCGCGCGCCACGGAAGCGGCCGCGCTCACGAGCAAGGTCCTCTACGAACTGCCGGCGCTGCAGGGCGGCCGCAACCCGCTTCTGACGCTGAACGCGTTCTCGGCGCCCGCCAACGACATCGGCGGCAAGCGCGTGGCCCTCGGTGACGGGATCCTCGACGTCACCAAGGCCCTCGGCTTCGACGACGTCTCGGTGGAAGCCGTCCTCGGCCACGAGTACGGTCACCAGCTCGACTTCGCCCACAACAACTTCCCGGGCAACGAGTCGGGCGAAATGGGCCCGGACGCCTACGGCGGCTACTTCGTCGCGCACGCCAAGGGTGAGGTCTTCGACGCCCGCGCCCAGCAGGAGGTCACCTACCTCAACGCCTCGATCGGCGACTGCCAGCACTCCCACGGCACTCCGGACCAGCGCAAGGCTGCCGGCGCGTGGGGCGAGAAGCAGGCGACGAGCCAGGGCAACCCGAACAAGATCGTCCACTCGGCGACGATGATCACCAAGTTCCAGAAGGAGTACCCGAAACTCGTTCCGTCCGACGACCAGGCCCAGCCAGCCGCGGCCCACAGCTGAGCTCGCTCGAGCGGCGGGCCGTTTCCTCCGGGAGACGGCCCGCCCTGCCGTGTCCACAACGGACACTCCCGGGACTGAATTTCCGCACGGTTCTGCGCTGAGCTTTCCTGCGACCGATCAGCGGCGGACGACGAACCGCAGGTGGGTCACGCCCTCGTCCTCCAGCCGTCGGACGAGCTCCAGTTCGGTGGGGCCGACGGAGTCGAACAGCCGCCGTCCTGCGCCGAGCAGCACGGGGACCAGGTGGATCTCCAGCTCGTCCAGCTCGCCGGCGCGCAGCAGCGACTGCGCTGCCCCCGCACCGTGCACCATGACGGCGCGGTCGCCCGCCGCGGCCCGGGCGTCGCGCGCGCACGCGGCGACGTCGGTGTAGAAGCGGACCGGCGGCACGTCGGCGGGTCCGACGTGGTGGGTCAGGATGTGGATCGGCACACCGTCGTGGTGGTCACCCTGCCAGCGGCCGGCCAGTTCGAAGGTGCGGCGCCCCGAGATGAGGGCGCCGGTCGCCATCGCCTCGGCGAAGATCTGGCCGCTGGCGCCGTCGCCGTCCCGGTGGTCGAGCCAGTTGAACAGCCGCCCGCCGCCGCGGCCGAGCTCCTGCCCGGGGCGGTCGTCGGGCCCGGCGATGAAGCCGTCGAGCGACATGGTCATGTACAGCCTGATGGGTCCGGTCACGATTGCCTCCTCGTTCCACGGATACGTCGAACGGACCGCCGCCGGATCGACGTCGTCGCGAAAACGCCTGCGCCGGGTGCCCGATCGCGCCGGGAACCGATTCCGCGCCTGAGTTCCGGCGGGCGACCGCTGACGCGACGGCCGCGCCGGCAACGAGTCGTGTGCCCGCGCGTACCGCGCCGGTTCGTGGCGGTACGCGTCTGCGTCTGCTGCACCGCGTTCGACCCGTTTCCCTCGGCTTCGCGGCCGACGCGCACGTGGCTGCCCGCCGCCGGTGCCGCCACGGCGAAGTCCGCGGTGGCACCGGCGCGAGTCCGTTGTGGACGGATCAGGACCGGAAGAACTCCAGCAGGTCCGCGTTGATCGTCTCCGCCTTGGTGGTCGGCATGCCGTGGGGGAAGCCCGCGTAGGTCTTCAACGTGCCGTTCTGCAGCAGTTCCGCCGACAGGGGTCCGGCGTCGGCGTAGGGGACGATCTGGTCGTCGTCGCCGTGGCCGACGAGGACGGGGACGGTGATCCTCTTGAGGTCGTCGGTGAAGTCGGTCTGGGAGAAGGCGACGATGCCGTCGTAGTGGGCCTTCGCGCCGCCGGTCATGCCCTGGCGCCACCAGTTCTCGATGATCGCCTCGTCGGGTTCGACGCCGGGTCGGTTGAATCCGTAGAACGGCCCCGAGGCGAGCGCGCGGTAGAACACCGAGCGGTTCGCGGCGAGCTGCGCCTGCAGGTCGTCGAAGACGCTCTTCGGGAGACCACCGGGGTTTTCCGGCGTCTGCACCATCAACGGCGGGACGGCGCTGAGGATCGCGGCCTTGGCGACGCGGGATTCGCCGTGGCGGGCGAGGTAGCGCACGACCTCGCCGCCGCCGGTGGAGTGTCCGACGTGGATCGCGTCGTGCAGGTCGAGGTGGGCCGTGACGGCGGCGAGGTCGTCGGCGTAGTGGTCCATGTCGTGCCCGTCGCCGACTTGCGAGGATCTTCCGTGGCCGCGGCGGTCGTGCGCGACGACGCGGTAACCCTGCTGCAGGAAGAACAGCATCTGGGTGTCCCAGTCGTCCGACGAGAGCGGCCAGCCGTGGCTGAACACGATGGGCTGGCCGGTGCCCCAGTCCTTGTAGAAGATCTCGACACCGTCGTTCGTGGTGATCGTCGGCATGGTCGCGGTCTCCGTTCGTCCAGTGGTGCGACGGGCCCGGCCCGTCGGGTCGTTGCCCACGATGCCCGCCGTGGCGCGGAGCGGACAAGGATCGTGAAAAACAGCGCTCAGGCGGGTGGTCGGCGGCCGTGCGCCGGCGAAAGCCGGCTCACCACGGAGCGGGACTCCCGTCCCACGAGACGAACTCGCCGGTGGGTCCGTCGTCCGCCAGCAGGGCCAGCCCGACGGCACCGGCGGCGGCTTCTGCGGGATCCCCGTCGGCGGCGGCCGCGCGTTCGTTCAGGTCCGTGTGACGCAGACCCGGGGCCAGGGCGTTGACCTTGAACCCGGCACCGGCCAGGGCGTGGGCGTAGAACAGCGCGAGCGCGTTGAGCGCCGTCTTCGACGACGTCACCGGGGCGGCGTTCCACGTGGTGCTGCAGGGCTCGTGCCGGCTCGCTCCGCTGCCGGGCGGCGCCGGCTTCGAGCCGGTCGAGCTCGAACCGGGTGACGTGGCCCTGCCGGGCGCGGCGTGCCGCACGCTGTGGTCTTCGCGTCCGGTACGCCGCCGGTCGACTTCAGGCCGACGCGTCCTTCGCCGGGCACGCCCTTCGGTCGCGTCTCGCTCCCCGGCGCCGGCGCGCGATCGACGATCGTGTGCGGCGCGTACCGGCTGCACCGGCACCGGCCGCACCCGCTGCTGCGGGACCTGCCCGAGGTGGTGCACCGGCCGGCCGTGCCGGCACCCCAGCCTCCGCGCACTGGTCCAGCTCCTCGGCGACGAACTGGAATCACGGCCTCCCGGCGCTGCCGTCGCTGGTGGACACCCTGCTGGTGTACATGCTCCGTGCTGACTGCGCTAGACCGCGCAGCCGCACGGCTGGTCGGCCGCCCTCGCCGATCCCGTGACCGCACGAGCCCTCGCCGCCATCCACGGCGAACCGGCGCACGCGTGGACCGTCGAGGACCTCGGTGCCGCGGCGGGATTGTCGCGAGCCGCTTTCGCGCGACGGTTCACCGCAGTAGCGGGCGAACCGCCGCTGGCGTACCTCACCCGCCGGCGGACGACCCTGGCCACCCGGCTCCTGCGCGACACCGACAAACCCTTGGGGCAGGTGGCTTCGGCCATCGGCTACGGGTCCGCCTTCGCCCTCGCGGAAAGCCTTCCGGCGCGAATTCGCCACCACTCCGGGGGAGTACCGCCGAGCCATGCTGGCGGACAGTCACCGAGCACCGCTGCCGGGCTGATCCCTCGCCGGCGGGGCAAGCCCAGTTCCGCGGAGGTCAGGCGCGACGGCGTGATGCGAATGGGCGTAGTGGGTCCACTGCGCCGGCCGGCCGACCCGGCGCCGGTGTCAACGGCGTCTAGCCCGGCACGCACTTCGCGCTTCGCGGCGCCGTCGTGGCCGGCGACGGCAGCGCGCCGCGATCCGGGGAGCCCGGCCGAGGTGAGCAGCTGGCTGCAGCAGATGGTGCTGACGCTTTCATCACCGGCGACCGCAGCAGTGTTCGCCGGAGCAACGCGCTCCACGTGAGTCGGTTCGAGTCGAGTGCCGGGAGCCGACCGCCGCGGTCGGGGCGGCAGTCCGCCCGGCCAGCGCGCCGGCCGGCAGGTGCGAGCGGGCCTTGAGTGGCCTGCCGCCGACGAGGCCGTCGCCGGTGAAGCGGAGGGTTGCCGCCGGCGGGGCCCGACGCCCGCTCACCGCCTCACCGGAGAATCGACTGGTCCGAGGTCGCGAAGTAGGCGACCGTCCCGGCGATCGCCGTGAGGTAATGGCCCAGCACCACGCGGTTGACGTTTTCGAGGCGGTCGCAGGCCTTGTGGTAGCAGGGGTCGTACCGCTCGTCCGCCTGGCCGCCCCACGCCTGGGCCTGCTCCCCGGACTTGTCCTTGCGGTCACCGTTTTCCGCGCCGCCGGAAGGAATGCCGGCGTCGACGAACGGTGTCTCGTCGTCCCCGACGAACTTGATGGCCTCAGCTTTCACCCCGGTTGCAGCCAGCTGGCCGGCGAGGACACCGGCGACGGCGGCCGAACCGGGCGGGCCGGTCTGGGACTGCTCGTCGCCCACGCCGCCCTGGGCGAAGTAGCCGCCGTTGGGCGAGGCCACCATGTCCACGTTCAGGTAAAGCGCGATCTTTTCGCGATCGGCGGTGGAAAGGCCGTTCACATACGACGTCGAGCCCTCGGAACCGCTCTCCTCCGAGCCGAAGAACGCGAACCGGACGGTGTTGCGCAGCGGCGCGGAGGGACCGAGGTGCCGCGCGATTTCCAGCAGCGTGGCGACACCGGAACCGTTGTCGACGATCCCGGGCCCGTCCTCCACCGAATCCAGGTGGGCCCCGATCACCACCACGTGGGCGGGGTCCCCGGTGCGGGTCTGCGTGATGACGTTGCGCGCCGTGCCCTGCTCCCGACCGCGTTTGCGGGGCAGCTCGAAGGCCGGGGTCGCCACGTCGTAGCCGGCGGCCCGGAGGACGCCTGTCACGTAGTCGACGCTCGCGTCGTAACCGGGGCCTGGTGAAGCGCGGTTGCCACCGTTGTCGTCGGCGATCTTCTGCAACGCCTGGAGGTGGGTGACCGCTCCGGCATCACTCACCGAGGCCTTGAGCTGGCGAGCCACCGGACCGTCCACGACCTGCACGTTCGGCGCCGGAGGCTGCGCACCCGGCGACGAACAGCCGCCGGCGACCACACCCGCGATCAACGCGAGCGCCAATCTCCTCCGGGTCAGGACGCTCTTCGGTGACCGCATCACAGCTGCTCCTCATCCGCTCGGCCGGACCTTCCACCGTCGCAGATCAGCAGAGAAACACACCGCACGCCACAGGTGAATGCTGCTCGGTTTGACGGCGCCTGGGTTGGTGAAGGATCCCTTCGTGGTGTGAAAGGGCCGGACAACCGTTCTCGCGCGCCAACGTCACACGAGCCAACGACCGCGCGAAAAACCCGTTCGGCACCGTCACGCCGCCGGCTCCGGGCGGACGATGAGCACGGGACATTGCGCCTGCCGGACCAACGCCTGGCTCGTCGACCCCAGCAGCAGCCCCTTGAACCCGCCGCGGCCGCGGCTGCCGACCACCACCAGTTGCGCGTGCGCCGACTCCTCCAGCAACGCCTGCCGCGGGTTGTTGCGCACCAGGCGGCGCCGGACCTGCACGTCCGGGTGGTCTTCTTGACAGCCTGCCAGCCGCTGGGCCAGCAGCCGCTGCTCGGCCGGCTCGATGGCTTCCCACTGCGGCATCACCTTCGCCGTCCCGTACATGTACTCGTACGTGATGTCACTCCAGGCGTACACGGCGACCAGGGGCACCCCGCGGAACGATGCTTCCTCGAAGGCGACGCCGATCGCCTGCTCGCTGTTCGGGCTCCCGTCGACGCCGACCACCACCGGCCCCACCGTCGGCACCGTCCCGTCGCGGTCGCGGACGACCGCCACCGGGCAGTGCGCCTGGCTCACGACCGTCGGCACGGCCGAGCCGACGAGTATGCCGCTCAACGCGCCCATCCCGCTCCCGCCCAGCACGACCATCCGCGCGTTGCGGGACAGGTCGACCAGCAGAGCCGCGGCCGATTCGGGCACTATTTCAGTCGTGACGGTGAGTGAACGGTCCACCGTGAGCGCCACCTCGCGGGCTTCGGCGACATAGCTTTCCGCGACGTGCTGGGCCAGCGTGCCCACCTCGTCGATCCCCGCGATGTCGAGGTCGTGGAAGCGGAGGATGAACTCCATGCCGTGCGCGATCAGCAGATCACGCTTGCGCTCCGACGCCATGGCCGCCGCCCACCGCACGGCCTCCTGGGCCCCGGGCGAGCCATCCGTTCCGACCACCATCGTGCGTCCCCACGCGGTCATGCCCGCTCACCTTCTTCCACCGTCACGGTCTCGGAGCTGACGGACCCGGCCGAGGCGAACGGCGAACGTCCCGCCGCGCGGCTCACGACGACGGTCCGGAATGGACAACGGCGAGTTCGGCGGCGTTCACGGGTGACAGCGGCGGCGCCCCGGTCAGCACCCGCACCACCTCGTGGGCCGCGAAGTCGCGGACCGTGCGGATCGCTTCGTCGGAGTAGTAGGCCGCATGCGGCGTGATGAGCACGTTGTCCAGGCTGAACAGCGGGTTCACCGGTTTCCAGTTCCGCTGCTTGGCGGGTTCCTCCTCGAGGTCGTCCAAGCCCGCTGCGGTGATCCGGCCTTCGTTCAACGCCGCGTACAGCGCCTCGTCGTCGATGATGGGCCCGCGAGCCGTGTTGATGAGAATCGACGTCGGCTTCATGCGCCGGAGTTCCGGCTCGCCGATGAGGTGGTGGGTCTCCTCGGTCAGCGGCGCCTGGACCACGAGGTAGTCCGAGTGCGCGAGCAACTCGTCGAAGGAGGCCGGCTGGGCACCGTGCGCCACCACGTCTTCCGGCGCCAGGTAAGGATCATGGGCCATGACGAGCATGCCGAACGCGCGTGCCCTCGTCGCGATCGCCTGCGCGATCGCGCCGAACGCCAGCAGCCCGAGGGTACGTCCCTGCAGCCGCCGGATCGGTTCGCCGGACTGCCACTGCCAGGTCCCGGCGCGGGCCGCGCGATCGTAGCCGCGGATCTTCCTGGCGGCGGCGAGGAGCAGGGCCATGGCGTGATCGGCGACCTCGTTCTCGCACCAGTCGTTGGGGACGTTGGTCACGAGGATGCCGCGCCGGGTGGCCGAGCCCACGTCGACGATGTCGACACCGGTGCCGTAGCGCGCGATGACCTTGCACCGGGTGAAGGCGTTGATCGCCTTCGCTCCGACCGTGGCGTACTGGACGATGATCGCGTCGGCATCCGCGGCGGCCGCGATGACCTCGTCCTCGGTCTTGCAGTCGGCGGCGACCAGCCGGAGACCGGCGTCCTCGACGATCGCCCGCTCGACGTCCACGTCACCGTAGTCGTAGTCGGCGATGACCACGGTCTGCTGCGTTTGCTTCGTCATTTTCGGCACCTTCACGAGGTGGACGCGTTCTGCCCTAGGTGATCGAGGCTCCTTCGGCCGTGCCGGGGGCAAC
The DNA here is from genome assembly GCF_016889705.1 of Amycolatopsis sp. FDAARGOS 1241. Lineage (NCBI taxonomy): Bacteria > Bacillati > Actinomycetota > Actinomycetes > Pseudonocardiales > Pseudonocardiaceae > Amycolatopsis > Amycolatopsis sp. FDAARGOS 1241. The sequence continues at coordinate 7,590,392 of NZ_CP069526.1, read as the reverse complement.
CCGTGAGTACAGCGAGAGGATTCCCTTGCTGTGGCGTGGTTGCGGCGGCTTCCAGATGCTGCGTCGCTCCGCGAGAACGGTCTCGACCTCGTCCGGCGGGCGGCGTTCGCCTTTCACCCCGACGATCGCGAGCCGCCGTTCGGGCGCGTTGATCTCGATGAGGTCGTTGTCCTCGATGAGCGCGATCGGACCGCCTTCCAGCGCTTCGGGTGCGACGTGCCCGATGCACGGTCCTCTCATCGCACCCGAGTAACGGCCGTCGGTGACGATCGCGGTGGTGGTGTTCAGGACGCGGTCGGCGGAGAGGATGGCGGCCGCGTAGTACATCTCCGGCATGCCGTTGGCGCGTGGACCCTCGTAGCGGATGACGAGGACGTCGCCCGGCGAGATCTGGCGCTTGACCAGAGCGTGGACCGCTTCTTCTTCGAAGTCGAACACCCGGGCGGGCCCGGTGTGGACGTGCATCTGCTCGGGTACGGAGAACGTCTTGATCATCGCGCCGGCGGGCGCGAGGTTCCCGTACAGCACGGCCACTCCACCGTCGGCGCTGAACGGGTCGGACCGCGTGCGGATGATCTCGTCACGCTCGACCTTGACGTTGTTGAGGTAACCGCGCCGTTCCGCGAAGAAGAACGGGTCGTGCTCGATGTCCTCGAGGTTCTCGCCGAGCGTTTTGCCGGTCACGGTGAGACAGCCGAGGTGCAGCATTTCCCGGAGCTCGAGCATGACCGCGGGAACGCCGCCCGCGTACCAGAAGTATTCGACCGGGTAGCGGCCGGTCGTCTTCACGTTGGCGAGCACGGGGACCCGCCGGTGGATGCGGTCGAAGTCGTCGATGGTGATCTCGACACCCGCTTCCTGCGCGATCGGCGGGAGATGCAGGAGCGCGTTGGTCGATCCGCCGACAGCGGCGTGGATGATGATGGCGTTTTCGAATGCCTCACGCGTCAGGATGCGCCGTGGCGTCAGGTTCTGGTGGATCATGGTGACGAGCTGTTTGCCCGTCGCCCTGGCGTACCGCAGCAGTTTGGTCAGTGGCGCCGGGACGAGCGCGGATCCGGGCAGGGCCAGGCCGAGTGCCTCGGCCAGCACTTGTCCGGTGCTGGCGCTGCCCATGAACTGGCACGCCCCGCAGGTCGGGCACGCGCCGCGCTGCGCGCTCTCCAGGTCTTGGCGCGGAAGCTCGCCGCGTTCGACGGCGGCCCCCATCTCCCACATCTTGTTCGACGTCACGTAGTCGGGTGCGTTCAGCTGAGTGCCTCCGGGCAGGTGGATGGCCGGCAGGTCGCAGCGGGCGATCGCGAGCAGGTGGGCGGGAACCGATTTGTCGTTGCCGGAGATCAGGACCATGCCGTCGTGGGGATGTCCCAGCGCGTGGATCTCGATCATGGCCGCCATGATGTCGCGGGAGATGAGCGAATAGCTCATGCCGTCCGTGGCCTGGACGACGCCGTCGCAGATGTCGCTCACGGTGAAGACCCCCGGTTTCCCGCCGGCCTCGTAGACACCGTTGCTGACTTCCTCGATCAGTTCCCGGAAGTGGAACGTGCCCGGGTGGCCCATGCCGTAGGCGCTGTCGACCAGCACCTGCGGTTTGCCGAGGTCTTCCTCTGTCCAGTTCATCCCGAGTCGGAGCGCGTCACCCTGGTGGTTGACCAGGCGCAGCCGCTGGCTCCTGAGCAGCGGGCGATCTTGTTCCATCGGTCGTGCCCTCCCTTCTGCGCCGGCGGGTCGCGGCACGCGCCGGCGGGCAGGCCGGCTAGCGGGTTCCTTCCGCCGGCCCGTCCGAGCCGGCGGGGTATTCGTCGAGCGGGACGAGGTCCTTGGCCCAGGCCGACAGCACGGGGGTGAGGACGCGCCACGCTTCCTCGGCTTCGTCGCCGCGGATGGACAGGGCCGCGTTGCCGTCCAGCACGTCCAGCAGCAGCCGGCCGTAGGCGGGCAGCTCGGGCGGGTCGATCCGGGCGGTCAGCGTGAGCGGGGCGAAGGTGTGGGCGCTGGCCCCGATGCCGGTCAGGTCCAGGGTCACGTCCTCGGGGTCGAGCCCGAACCTCAGCACGTTGGGCAGCGCTTCTCCGCTGTGGCCGAGGGGCAGGTGCGGCACGTGCCGGAAGTGCACCGCTACCTCCTTGCGGTCTCGCCGGAGTGCTTTCCCGCTGCGGAGCCGGAAGATCGTGCCCGCCCAGCGCCAGTTGTCCAGTTCGAGTTCCACCTCGGCGAAGGTCTCGGTGCGGCGGGCGGTGTCCACGCCGGCCTCGCCGGTGTAGGCGGGGACTTCACGGCCGTCGAGCCGCCCGGCCGTGTAACGGGCGCGGCGCGTGCGGTGGACGATGTCGGCGTCGGTGAGCGGCTGCACCGAGCGCAGCACGTCGAGCTTGCGGTCGCGCAGGTCGCGTTCGCCCAGGCTGATCGGCGGTTCCATGGCGACGAGGCAGAGCAGTTGCAGCAGGTGGTTCTGCACCATGTCCTTGAGCGCGCCGGCGCCGTCGTAGTAGCCCGCCCGGCCTTCCAGCGCCAGTGATTCGTCCCAGGTGATGTCCACTTCGGCGATGTGCGCGGCGTTCCAGACCGGCTCCAGCATGCGGTTGGCCAGCCGGGTGCCGAGCACGTTCTGGACCGTGGTCATGGCGAGGAAGTGGTCGACGCGGAACACCGCCTGCTCGGGCATGAGGTCGGCGAGCAGGCGATTCAGCTCCACCGCGCTGTCGAGGTCCTCACCGAACGGCTTCTCCAGGACGATCCTGCTGCCGGGTGCCAGGTCCGCTTCGGACAGAGCGGAGACCGCCGCGGGGAACACGGCCGGAGGCAGCGCCAGGTACGCGGCGACCGGCCCGTCACCGGCGACGACAGCAGCGACTTCGGCGGGGTCGCTGACGTCTGCACGCCGATAGTGCGATGCCGCCACGACGGTGTCCCTGACCGAAGCCGGGAGTTCTCCGGCGTGCCGGTCGAGCTGGGCGCCGGCCCAGCACCGGAACTCGGCGGTGTCCCAGTCGTGCCGGCCGGCGCCGGCCAGCTGGAAGCTGTCGCCGAGGTGCCCGGCTGCTCGCAATGCGGCGAGCCCGGGCAACAGGTAGCGCGCGGTGAGGTCACCGGTCGCCCCGAAGATCGCGAGCCGCTCCATCATCTCGATGCACGTGCCCTGGCCCTGGCGAGAGTCACGCCGCTGGCGATCACGCCGATGTGACTGAACGCCTGCGGAAAGTTCCCGGTGAACTCGCCCGTCGACGGGTCGATCTGCTCCGGCAGCAGGCCGAGTGGACTGGCCCGGGCGCACAGCGAGGCGTAGAGCTCGTCGGCCTCGTCGAGCCGGCCCTGCAGGGCCAGGTTGTCGACCAGCCAGAAGCTGCACAGCAGGAAGGCGCCCTCGTCACCGGCGATGCCGTCGGGAGAGTCGTCGTGCAAATAGCGGTAGAGCAATCCGCCGCCGGCCGACAGGCGCTCGGCCACGGCCGCGGTGGTGGCCACCATGCGCGGGTGACCGGCGGGGAGGACCCGCCGCAGCGGAAGGGCGAGCAGGCTCGCGTCCAGGCTGCCGCCGCCGTCGAGGTGCTCGCTCAGCGTCTGGGCTCGCTCGTCCCAGGACTCGTCGAGGATGATCTGGCGCAGCTTGGCCGCGGCTGCGCGCCACGCCGGAACCGGCCCCGGCAGGCCCAGCCGCTCGCCGATGGACGCGGCGCGGTCCAACGCCACCTGGCACATCGCCGCGGAGTAGGTGAAGACCCGGCCCTCGCTGCGCACCTCCCAGATGCCCTGGTCGGGTTGGCGCCAGGACTCCCCGGCGGCCTCGGCGAGCCCGGCCAGCGCGGACCACAGCGGCTGTTCGAGCTGGTTGCCGGCGCGGACCCACTGGTCTGCGCAGTCGAGGACCTCGCCGTAGACGTCGTGCTGGCGCTGGTCGGCCGCGCCGTTGCCCCACCGCACCGGGGCGGAGCGCCGGTACCCTTCGAGACCCGCGTCCTCCCATTCCGCCGGGACCGGTCCGCCGTCGAGGTCGTACATGATCCGCGGCCGCCGGCTCTGCTCGAACGCGTCCAGCACCCAGCCCAGGAACGCGTCGGCCTCGTCCGCGAACCCGATCCGGCGCAGGGCGAACACGGTGAAGGCCGCGTCCCGGATCCAGGTGTAGCGGTAGTCCCAGTTGCGCACTCCGCCGACCGGCGCCGGCAAGGACGACGTCGGCGCGGCGACGAGTGACCCGCTGACCCAGTGGTCGCACAGCTTCAAGGTGATCGCAGCCCGCCGGACCAAGGGCTCGGCCGGGCCGGCGTAGCTGAAGCCCGCCATCCACTTGCGCCACGCCCCTGCGGTGGCCTCGAGCATCGCGCTCGCGTCGAACCGGTGGTGGCGGTGAATGCGGCCCCACGACAGCACCAGGTCCACCGAATCGCCCTGCACCAGGTCGTAACTCCCGTGCAGGCCACTGAGCGGTCGGCTGGACCGCAGGTGCAGCCGCAGGTCCGGCCGCCGCGCGGGCATGACCACCAGGCCGCTGGCGGCAACGCGGGCCTGGGCGCCGTCACGGGGCTCCAGATCCACCCGCAGCCGCACGTGCCCGTGCAGGACCACCACCGATCGGACCAGCTCACCCCGGCCCGCGGGCACGTCATCGGTGAGGTCGGCGCCCGGGCGCAGCGCCAGCGCATCGGTGATCCGGACCGTGCCGGTCGCGCTGCGCAGCTCGGTGACCAGCACCCCGGTGTCGGGCTCGTACCGCTCCCGCGCCTCGGTCAGGCCTTCGGGCGTGATGCTGAACTGACCGCCGTGCTCACGGTCCAGCAAACCGCACAACAGCGGCTCGGAATCGAAACGCGGGAGGCACAACCAGCGGATGCTGCCGTCCAGGCCGGCCAGCGCGATGGTCGATCCGTCGCCGATCAGCCCGAGGTCCTCGAGCGGCGGGTAGCCGTCCCGGGTGCGGACCGGCCGGAAGGGCGGGTCCGGTTCGAGTGTCATCGCGTCCCTCGCCGAGGGAGACGGCCCTGACGCCCACGCAGCCGCGCCCCCGCGCTCTGCTGCGGATCAGACTCCCAGGCAGCAAGCACGAGCATGACCTCCCCCGGTCGGAAGCGCAGACACTTACCTCTGCTACCGGCTTAGCGAGGACACGGCCGGTGCCGCATCACCCGCGCCGGGTGAGGGGTCTGCGTCGCGAAAAATCCCGGAAGCCGCACGTCGAGTCGCGAAGAGGGCCCTGACCTGCGGCACACGCCCGCCGGGGCGCCGATCATGACAGTCGTGTTGCAGCTCTGGCGGGTGCCACCGAGAGGACTACCGTGGAGGTGTGCGGGACACGTTCCACGGCGAGTTGGCTCAGCTCGGCGGCGAGCTGAGTGAAATGTGCGCGTTCAGCACGCAGGCGATGCGAGAAGCCACCAGAGCGCTCCTGACCGCGGACCTGCTGCTGGCCGAGCAGGTGCTCAGCGGAGACGCCGAGCTGGACTGGCGGCGCGCCGAGTGCGAAGAGCACGCCCAGGCGCTGCTGGCGTTGCAGGCGCCGGTCGCCCACGAGCTGCGGAGCGTGCTCGCCGCGGTTTACAGCGCGGACAAGATCGAGCGGATGGGCGACCTGGCGGCCCACATCGCCGGCATCGCCCGATTCCACCACCCCCACCACGCGGTCCCCGCCGAGCTGGAAGAGATGTTCAGCGTGCTCGGTGAGCTCACCGCCGCCATGGCCGACCGGCTCACCGAACTGCTCGCCGCACCGGTCGAGGGCATGCACGCCGAACTGGAGAACGCCGACCAGGCCGTCGACGACCTCCACGCCCGCGTCCTCGGCCTGATCACCACCCCGACCTGGCACGACGGCCCCGCCGTCGCGTCCAACGCGGCCCTGCTGGCGCGCTTCTACGAACGCTTCGGTGACCAGGTCGTTTCGGTGGCCAAACGCCTCGAATTCGCCGCGACCGGCAGTCTGCCCGCCTGACCGGCACTGTCTCTTGTGGATGAACCGCGCGAGGGGGTGCCGGCCCTGTTACCGGTGAGCGGATCCCTCGAGTGGGGGAGTGCCTAGAATTGTCGGCACAGCTCCTCTTTCACCATCCCACCGGCACCGGAGAAGCAGGAACGGCAAGCCGGCAGGCGAACCCAGCCCGGTCACGTCGTCGTAGCCCTGGGTGGTGTGGATGGTCAGGCCGGGGTCGTCGAGGGTCCGGGCGGAGGTCAGCAGGCCGCCGGACGCGTCGACGCTGTGGGCGAAGTCGATCCGCTCCACGGCGCCGCCGACGTGCTGCACGTCGTGGATCATCGCCGCACGTCGGTAGAGCGCCGGGTTGAGGAAGCCGTGGTGGTAGTGGTCGAGGCTGTCAGCCACGGCGACGATGCCGGCGAACAGCGGGGTGGACAGGTTGGTGCCGCCCTCGCGGAACTGGCCGTAGTAGTCGCCGTCGGGGAAGCGCTGCGTCTGGCCCATGAGGAAGCCGGTGCTGGCGTCGCCGACGACCGAGATGCCCGCGACGACGCGCCCCTTCCCGCCGCCGTCTGATCCTTTGTGGATAGTGCGTCGGGCACGATCCCGCGCTGGTACGAAGGTTTGGGGGATCACGTGGCTCGTGCCGCCGCCGGAGCCGGGGCTGAACGAAGCCGGCGGGTAGGCGACGTTCGCCAGCGTCGACTTGCCGGTCTCCCAACCCGTTTCGAACAGGCGCTCCCCGTCGGCTCCGATCGCCAGTGAAGTGCCGCCGACGGCGGTCACCCACTGCGCGAACGCGGGGTAGTTCGGCATCGCCTTGCCGAGGCTCGCGGCGTTGTCGCCGTTGTCGCCCGACGCGAAGTACACGCCGATGCCCTCGAGCACGGCCTGCAGCATGAGCTGGTCGAACGACTTGATCTGGTCGGCGGACCCGTCTTCGCCGGGGTGGGCGAGGTAGTTGGAGATGAGGTCGGCCTTGTGGCCGGCGATCACGTCGTTGATCGCGGCGTCGATGCTGGTGCGGTCGGCGGCACCGCCGTAGAGGATGTCCGCGCCGGGCGCCATGGCGTGCGCGGCTTCGACGTCGAGGGTTTCCTCGGTGTACCGGGTCGACGCGCCGCACTGGTCCTCGTCCGCCGCGTTCTGCGGCTGGACGTCCTGGCTGAACCGCGCTCGCGTCAGCGGGTGTGCGGGGTCGTTGCGCTTCGTGTACTCCGACACGTCGGCGAAAATCGTCGGCGAGGCGAACGCGTCCACGATCGCGATCCTCGTGCCGCGGCCGTCCGCACCCAGCCGGGCGGCCTGGTCCAGGCCGTACGCCGAACGCAGCTGCGAAGGCGTGGACCCGCACGGCGCGTACGGAAGCCGTTCGCCGTACGCCGGACCGGTCTTGTCGGTCTTCTCGCCGTAGTACGCGCTGCACGGGCCGGTGTTGCGGAAGCCCGGCGCAGGCGGCGCGACCGCCGGCTCGAACAGGCTCATGGCCTGGTCCACACCGACGACCCGAGTACGTCCCCAGCCACCGCCGCGGGCACGGACAGGTCCCGTCGGCCGCGCGCAGCGCCTTGCCCTTCACGGAGTACTTGCCCAGCTCGACGTCGAACGCCCGCTGGACCTGATCGACCGTCCCGGCTGCCGACACGTACGCACGGTTCGACGGCACGGCCCCGACCGTGAACCCGGCGCCGGACAACCGGTTCCACACCGCTGACACCGCCTGCTCCGACGGGCCGAACCGCTCCCGCACCTGCTCCGGCGTCAAGACTTCCCGTAGCTCGGCGACCGCGGGTCGGACGCCGCCGCGGCGGTCGACTCCTCGCCGGCCTCGGCACGCGGGTTCAGGTACACCCAAAAGTCCACTGTGGACTTCGGTGCCGGCTCGGCCACCTTCGCCTCGGCAGTCGCCCACAGCGGGTGCGACTCGGGCAGATCGGCCCGCTCGGGCCGGCGCCACTCCCGGCGCCACTCCCGACGCCACTGTGGCAGCGACTACCAGCGACAGGACAACGGCGAGACTCTTCCGCACGACCGGCTCCCTCGTGATCCTGACCGTCGACCGGAACCCAGCTCGCCGCCGGGCACCCGCGGAACGCTCCGACGTCGGCAGCGCAGAAGCACTCCCTGATCGTCCCGGCGATCTTGACTTTTCGCTCGCGCTCGCGATTCAGTGCGGCGCCTCCACCTCCCGGACCCGCCGACATCGGCCGACCGAGCGCGCGGCTGCCGCAGGCGAGCATGGGCGCGGTGTGCGGACATCGGGTGAGCACGGTGAACCTGAATGGAAGAACAGCCCAGTGGAACGCGCAAGATTGGTCGAGCTACTGGCCGGCGGCCCGACGGTGTGGCGGATGGCTGCTGAGGCACCTCTGCGCGGTGCGGAGCGCCAAATCTGGGATGGAGGCACCGACACCGCCGCGGCGCGAGCGACTTTCCATCGACGGCAGAAACTCACCGCACGAGTTGGCCGGCCGTCGGTGGGCTATGAGGAGGCAGTGCATGCACTGGTCGCGTGGAATGAACGCCTCGTTGCTCTCGGAGAAGTTGAGGACTGGCCTCAGGGAAGGTGCAACTTCCCCCCTTTCTTGAGCGTCGACATGACGCACGTTGTAGCGTGTTCCGGAATCAAACCACCACGCACTCAGGAGTCGAAGAACCTTCCCGGGGAGTAGTGGGGGGGAGTAGTGGGACAGGCAAGCAGTCGCCGGCTCGTCAACCCCTTCAGCGTCAGCCGCGGTTCGTGGTTCGGAAGGTGGGCAAACCGGGTCCTCTGGTGGGGATTGTCCGCTGCCCTGCATCCCCATAGACCCGGTCGTCGTGGGTGCGGGTGAGCGGCTCTTCCTCGCGCCGCGCGCCCTCGAGCCGTTGAGCACCACCGTCTTCAGCGGCGTCCCCCGTCGCCGACGTCTTCGCCGCGCGCCCCTGATCGGCGACCGGACGCTGTTCCCTCGCGGCAATGCTCGAATGACGCATGCGTATCCCAGCAATGCGCTGAACGAGCTCGTCGTATTCGGTTCCGGCTGCGGATCAGCGGCCCGGGTGGAACGCGGCGAGGTGGCGGGCGAGCACGTCGTCCCCGAAGTCGCCCTCGGGGTCGCGCCATACGGTGTGCACGTGGTTGACGTCGCGCTGGGTGTTGTCGTATTCGGCGAGCAGACGTGGCCCTTGGAGCCGGTAGTAGTGCGGCTCGCCGCGTTCGAAGCCGCCGGCCCAGGCGAAGCGGACCGGGCGCAGCCGGTCCCCGGCGAACTTGCGGGCCTCGCGCTCGGCGAGTTCGTCGGGGATCCGGCCGAGGAAAACGTCCAGCACCGCGCGCAGCAGAGCTTGCTGCTCGCGGCTCAGGTCGGCGGCCGCGATGCCTTTCGGGACCCGGGTGAGGCGCACCGCCTCGTCGTGTTCGGGCCCGAAATCCGCCTTCTCCTCGGCTCCCCGGTGCATGGCCTCGACGCGGTCGGCGAGGCGGGGATCGGCGAACCGGCCGCGCCACACGTCGGGAAGCGGCATCAGCCGGTCGCCGTCCTGGATGCGGGGCCGGTTGCCGCCGACGATGTCCACCGGCGCGACCGGTGAGATCAACGCCCGGGCCGCCTGGCCGTCGTCGAGAGACCGGACCAGGTCCCGTGCGAGGTCCTCGGCCGCGCCGAGCGGACGTAGGAGATGCCCACCCAGCAACGGGGACTCGGCCGGGTCGGCGCCGAGGAACGCCGGCGAACTGGCCTCGACCCGGCCGCCGGCCACGAGGTGCTGCACCGAGATGTGGTGCCCGCCGAACCGCCACGACCAGGGCCCGGCGACGCTCGGTTCGCCGAACACGCGCAGCCAGTACAGCTGGGGATCGCGGCCTCGTTCCCGGCCCCAGCCGACCTGCCAGCCTTCGACCTGGTCGAGCACGTTCTCCAAGCCCATGATCGTCGTGGCCGTCACGTACCCGGGGCGCGACAATCCCGTGGCCAGCAGTTGCATGGCGAGACTCTGCTGAGCCGGGCGCATCTGCTGGAGCGGCAACCCGCCGTGATCGGTCGGGGTGTAGTACCACCGGTGCCGTTCCTCGTCCGACGGCCAGGCCACCGCCGCGGCGGACCGTTGCCGGTCGTCGAGGCTGTCGAGCCAGGCGTTCGCGGCGTCGACCATGCGCCGGGCCGGGTCCGGGTGCGTCATGACGTCTCCCTGATCGGTGTCCTGCCCCGGAACGTACGCCTTCCGCCGAGCGCGGGAGCTGGTATTTTCCACAGCAAAAGCGGCGGGCACTGTCGCTCCGCACATCTGGTCGCGGGGCTGCCGTCCGGGGCGGAGCCGGATACGCGAGGTGGCCGTGCGCAGCTACACCAGCGACGATGTGCGGCACTGGCTGACCGGCGTCGGCGCGATCGCCGCCGCGGTGAACGCCACGACCCCGCTGACCGAGTTGCTCGATTTGATCGCACGCACGGCCTGCGAGCTGACCGGGTACGACACGAGCGCGGTCCTGCTCGCCGACGAGGCGGGCGAGGTGCTGCGGATTTCCGGCTCCGCGGGCCTCTCGGCCGGCTACGTCGCCGATGTCAACGAGCGGCGCACGATCACACTGGCGTCCGGCCCGCTCTCCATCGGCCCGTCGAGCCGGGCTTTCCGCACGGCGGCGCCGGTGCCCATCGCGGACATCATGTCCGACCCGTCCTTCGAACCGTGGGCGGGACTGGCCCGCGACTACGGTTACCGGGCGATCACGTCGGTTCCGTTGCTGATCGCCGGAACGCAGGTCGGCACGCTGAACTGCTACCAGTGGGAAGTGCACGAGTTCGGCGAGGACGAGCTCACGCTCCTCGCCACGTTGGCCAGCCAGGCCGGCATGGCGTTGCAGAGTTCCCGGATGATCACCTCGCTCACCGAGCAACGCCGGCTGCTCGAACAGGCGGAAGCGATCCACCGGGAGCTGACCGCGGTCGCGCCGCGGGCAGGCGGGGTGCGAGGGGTCACGGAGGCGCTGGCTCAGCTGCTGGGGAGGCCGGTGCTGGTCACCGACGCGAACAACGCGGTGCTGGCCAATGCCACCCATCGCGGTGTGCAACTCGCGCCCGCATCCGACGTCGCCGGAGAGCCCGCGGACGACGGCCTCGACGAGGTTCCCGTGACCGGCAGGCTCTCCGCGCCGGTGCTGCTCGGGCGGGACGTCGTCGCTCGCCTGTGGTTGCCGGGTTCGCTGGCCGGCTTGGCGGAGCTGGACGGCCGGGCGATCGAGCACGCGGCGCTCGTCTGCTCGCTCGAGCTCGTCCGGCGGCGCACCGCCGAGGACGTGGAGTGGAGCCTGCGCGCCGACCTGCTGGCCGACTTGCTGGCGGGCGCCGCTGTCGAACGGCTGCAGGCCCGCGCGATCAACCTCGGCCACGACCTGCAGCGAGCGCACACGGTGCTCGTCGCGGCGCCGGACGCGCCATGTGCGGACCACGCCGGGCGGGCTCTCCTGAGCGTGGTCCACAGTCTCGCGGACCGTTGTGAGCCAAGGCCTTTGGTCACGACCGCCGGCGAGCACGTCGTCGTGCTGTGGCCGGAGACGTCGCGGGGGACGATGCCGCTGCCACGGCGGACCTCGTCCGCACCCGCGCGCGGCGGGCACTCGCCGAGGGGAGCGTGACGGTGGTCGTGGGCCAGCGGTGCGCGCACGCGCAGGAGGCGTCCGCGGCGGTCGGCACCGCGCGGGGCGCGCTGGAGATCCCCGGCAGCACGGCGCCGATCGCACGGTCGCGTTGCCGGACCTCGGGGTCTACGGTCTGCTGCTGCAGTTGACCGACCCCATCGAACTGGTCCGGTTCGCCGCGCAGGGTCTTGACTCCGTTGCGCGAGTACGACGATCGGAAGAACGCCGAGCTGGTCGACACGGTCCGTCGCTACCTCGACGAAGGGATGACCGTCGCGCGCACGGCGGCCGCGATGTTCGTGCACCCCAACACGATCGGGCTGCGCCTCAAACGCGTCGAGGAGCTGGTCGGCGTTTCCCTGCAGCAGCCCGAAGCGCTGCTGCGGTTGAAGGTCGCGCTCATGGCCGACGAGGTGTTCGGCGGCGCGACCGGCCACGGCCCGGAACCCGCGCCGCCGGACCCGCGGCTGGGTCGGCCGAACGCGGCGCCCCGGTCCACCCGAAGCTCGAACAGGATCCGGTCCTCGTCGCGGGCCGGTTCGCGCGGCGAATAGCCGGCGGCGCCGAGGAATTCGCGCGCCATCCGGTCGACGTGCGCGGTGATCCGTGCTCCGTCTCCGGGGATCGTCCTCGGCGTCCCCCCACGAAGGTCGCTTTGAGCTCAGCCAACCGGATCGGGCCGCCCCGCGGATGGTGATGTCCCCAGCCGAACGCCCAATGGCTGGGTGATTGCACAGTGCTCGCTCTCCAGGCGTGCGGCCATGCTGTGCCGGTCGCAACGAGTCAAGGAGGACTGATCGTGCAGCACTACGAAGGCTCACGCGCTGTCGTCGTTGGCGGCTCGATCGGCGGACTCACGAGCGCCTTGCTGCTTCGCAAGCTCGGCTTTTCCGTCGAGGTGTTCGAACGAACACCCGAGCAGCTGGACCACCGGGGAGGCGGCATCGTGCTGTAGCCCATCACGATGAAGTGGTTCGACGGGCACAGCGCGCGCAAGATCACCGAACTCAGCACCAGCAGCAGCCGGCTGCGCTACCTCGGCTCCGGAAACGCGATCCTGCACGAGGAACCGGCCGACTGGCGCTACACCTCGTGGGGCACCGTCTACCGGGCGCTGCTCAGCGACTTCGGCACCGACCACTACCACCTGGGCGAGTTCTGTGCCGGCTACGGCCAGGACGTCGATCAGGTCGAGCTCCGGTTCGTCTCGGGCCGGGTGGAGCGTGCGGATCTCGTCGTCTTCGCCGACGGGATCAGCTCCACTGGGCGGAAGCGGATGTTCCCGGACCTGGACCGGCAGTACTCCGGTTACGTGGGCTGGCGGGGCGCGGTCAGGGAAGACCAGGCCTCGCGGGACACGCACGAACTGCTGGCCGATTCCCTGACTTACAGCATCGCTCCCGCCACGCAGTGCGTGATGTACCCGATCCCGGGCGTGGACGGCGAGCTGGCGGACGGCAAACGGCTCTTCAACTACGTCTGGTACCGCAACGTCGCCGCCGGACCCGCGAGCTGACCACGGACACCCGCGGCTTCGAGTGCCCGGTGTCGATCCACCCCGGCGCGGTGCAGCAGCGCTACGTCGACGAGATGCGTGAGGCCGCGGCCGCCGTCCTCGCACCGGCTGTCGCCGAGGTCGTGACGCGTACCGAGCGGCCCTACGTACAGGTCGTCTTCGACACGCGCACTCCCGGCATGGTCGACGGCCGGGTCGCGATCATCGGCGACGCGGCGTTCGCCGCGCGGCCGCACGCCGCGGCGGGCACTGCGAAAGCCGCCGACGATGCGTGGCAGCTCTACGAACACCTCCAAGCCGGGGACGGCGGAATCGCCGACGTCCTCAAGCGCTGGGAACCGGGCCGGTTGGAGCTCGGCAACCAGCTGATCGACCGGGTCGCCGCGATGGGCGCTCGTTCGCAGTTCACCGGTACGTGGGTCCCCGGCGACCCCGACCTCCGGTTCGGTCTGTACGGGCCCGGCGAGTAATACCGGTTCAAACAAAGGAGTTTGGCTCATGAAAGCGCTCGTCTACGAGGGCCCCGGCAAGATCGAGTACCGCGAGCACCCGATGCCGCTGCTGCAGGCGGACACCGACATCGTCATGCGCATCTCGCAGTCCACGATCTGCGGCACCGACGCGCACATCATCAAAGGCGGGGTGCCCACCGTCCAGCCGGGCACGGTGCTCGGCCACGAGGCGACCGGCGTGGTGACCGAGGTCGGCGGCTCTGTGCAGAACGTGAAACCCGGCGACCGCATCCTGGCCGCCTGCGTCAGTGCCTGTGGCTACTGCCGCTTCTGCACCGCCGGGCTCTACGGCCAGTGCCTGCACGGCGGCTGGGCCCTGGGCAACACGATCGACGGCGTGCAGGCGGAATTCGCCCGGATCCCGTTCGCCCGCAACTCCGTGTACAAGATCCCCGACAACCTCGCCGACGAGCAGGTGCTCTTCCTGACCGACATCCTCGCCACCGGCTACGAGGTGGGTGTCCTCAACGGACGCGTGCAACCCGGCGACACCGTGGTGATCGTCGGAGCCGGCCCCGTCGGGCTGTCCGCCACGTCGACCGCTCAGCTCTTCTCCCCGCGCAACCTCGTCGTGGTCGACCGCGTCGCGAGCCGCCGGGAGATGGCGCTCAAACTCGGTGCCACCCACGCGGTCGACGAGAACGAAGTGCACGGTCTCGTCGACGAGCTCACCGACGGCCTCGGCGCCGACGTCACCATCGAAGCGGTGGGCTTCCCCGACGCGTTCGAGCTGACCGCCGACCTGGTCCGCTCCGGTGGCCGGATCGCCAACATCGGTGTGCACGAGGGCCCGGCGACTCTGCACCTGGAAAAGCTGTGGGCCGAGCAGATCACCATCACCACCGGCATCCCGTCCGGGCTGACGATCCCGCAGCTGATGAACTCGATCGCGACCGGTGCGCTGGACTCCACCCCGATGATCACCCACCGCCTGTCGCTCGACGAAACCGAAGCGGGGTACCGGACGTTCCTCGCGGCGGCGGAAACGGGCGCGCTGAAGGTCGTGCTGAAGAACGACTGAGTGTGCCTTGGGCCGGTTCGCCCTGACCGGTCGCACCGGGCGGGCGGCGTTGCGTCGCCCGCCCCGGTTCCGCCCGTCCAAGATCTTTTCGAAGCGCTCAACGAGGAGCATCCCATGTCGGTTGCCGAGGAATCCCTGACCCGCCCCGAACCCACCGTCGATCCGCGGCCCGCGCCCCGGTGGCGGAGCGCACTGGCGACGCTGGCCGTCGTGCTCGTGGTCTCGGTGGTGACGTGGTGGCTGCTGGCTGATCCACAATGGAGTGTCACTGGGCTCTACCCGCAACCGTTCACCGCATTGCTGTTCTGGCTTCTGATGGGCACGGTGTGGGTCGCGTTCACCTTCGAGTGGCTCGGGCCGGCCGGCTGGCCGCAGCCGTGGCGTGGGCTGGCCGGCATCGCCACGACGGCGGGTGCCGGAATCGGCGTCACGGTGCTGCTGGGCTACGGGTGGGGCCGGATCGACCCGAG
This sequence comes from Amycolatopsis sp. FDAARGOS 1241, assembly GCF_016889705.1. Classification (NCBI taxonomy): domain Bacteria; kingdom Bacillati; phylum Actinomycetota; class Actinomycetes; order Pseudonocardiales; family Pseudonocardiaceae; genus Amycolatopsis; species Amycolatopsis sp. FDAARGOS 1241. The sequence goes on along the minus strand of NZ_CP069526.1, from coordinate 7,575,348 downwards.
TTTCGCCGCGGGACGCGCCGGTGGCGCCGGGTTCACCGCGGGCAACCTGTTCGTGCTGTTCGGCTTCTTCTTCTACGTGCTGTCCGCGGTGTGCCACGGGCATTGGCCGTGGTCGACGAAATTCCGGCAGCCCTGGAGCGGATTCGGGCAGCTCACGCTGGTGTTCGTTCCCACGCTGGTCGCCTACGCCGTGTTCGCGTTGCCGAACGTCGCGACGTGGGCGAGCCCGCGCAGCGCGCTGCTGTCGACGCCGACGATGATCGGCTGGTTCTACTCCTTGGTCGTGTCCACGGTCCTGACCGGTGTGCTGGGCGAGAACCTGCCGTGGCGCCTGGCCGGCCGTCCCGCCAGGGTGGCGGCGGCGTCCCTGTTCGGCAACGCGCTGCTCGGAACGCTCGTCTACTTCGTCCTCCTGCCCGTCGTGAAGTTCCTGATGGGCCCGGTGAACGTCACCGCGCTCGGCGGTGGAGTGACCGTGCACGCGGCCGAACTCGGGGTGTGCTGGACGTTCTGGATGATCTCCTGGGCCAATGTCTTCGGCAACCGGCCAACGCGTTTCAGCGCAGGTGTGAACGTGCTTGTCCGCATCGCGATCACCGGCGTCCTGGCCTGCGGGACCTACCCGCTCGACTACTTCGTGCTGGCGCCGCACGTGCTGCACGAGCCGGTCTCCGTGGGGACGCTCCACGGTGACGCGCTGGGTTTCGTCGACTGGGCGATCCTCTGGACGCTCTCGTACGTGGTGTTTCTCGGCTCCTACGGCGTGGGCAAACGCCCCGCGGACAGGTGATCTCGCCGGTCGTTCGCACGAACGGGCCGCGGCGAAACGCCGGTTCAGCGGAAAGCTCCGCAGTCCTGATGTGCTCCAGCTTACGTTGACCTTCACATGGGTGTGAAGGTTTAAGGATTGCCAGGGCCGGCGGAAATTCGTACTTCGCCTGGGAGGTGGAGCAGGTCCGCGGCTCGGCCCGGTCCCTGCGGCCAGGCCATTCACGACGACATCGGAGGTTTCAAGTGAGGCTCGGACTCCGTCTGCCCCAGCGGCTGGGTGTGGACTTGCAGCACGACGTGGTCGAGGCGGCCCGAACGGCGGAAGCGGCCGGCTACGCCGGCCTGTGGACTTACGAACGGCTGCTGTTCCCCGAGTCGCCCGTCGAACCGTATGCGGGCCTGCCGGACGTGCCGTGGCCGGAAGCCTCGCGGCAGGCGGCCGATCCGCTGGCGATTCTCACGGCCGCCGCGGTGGTGACCGAGAAGGTGCGCCTCGGTACTTCCGTACTGGTGGCGCCACTGCATGGGCCGCTGCAATTGGCGAAGGCGCTGGCGACGGTCGATCAGCTCAGCGGTGGCCGCGTGATCGCGGGATTGGGCACCGGCTGGTCGAGTGACGAATTCCAGGCCACGGGCGTCATCCGGGCGGATCGCGGCCGGTTCCTCGACGAGACGCTGGACGTCTTCGATGCGGTGTGGGGGCCGGATCCGGTGTCCTTCCGGAGCCCTCGGGTCGTCATCGACAAGGCCGCGGTCCTGCCCAAGCCGGTGGCGAAGATCCCCGTGCTGCTGGGTGGCGGTGGCGCCGATCTGGGCCGCGGCACCGTTTCCGCGGCGGTGCGGCGCATCGCCCAGCGGGCGGACGGCTGGCTGCCACTGCTCACCACGCCCGGCCCGGCCGGGGCGAAGGAACTGCGGGCGAGCTGGGACCGGATCCGGGACCTGGCTGCCGGGTACGGGCGGGACACGAGCCGGATGGAGATGGTCGTGGTGGGCAACGTGACCTTCACCGACCGTCCGGCTGGGCCTGACCGTTCGGCGTTCGTCGGCACCCTCGACCAGGTCATGGACGACATTCACACGGCCGCGGAGGCCGGCGCGGACGAGCTCATCGTCGACCTGAACCTGCAGGACTGGTTCACCAGCACGCGGCAGATGCTGGAAACCGCGGTGGACATCCGCGAACGGCACGCGGCCTCGTGACCGGAGCGGCCCCGTACCCGCGGGCGCCTCGCGCGCTTCGGTGAGGCGATCCGCCACGAGTGTCGGTCCGGGGCGCTAACGTCCCCGGCATGGCGCTTCTGGGGTTCTGCGAGGACGACGAGTACCTGCCCGACCACGGCACAGTCGTGGTCCGCGACGTGTACCGCGAAGACAGTTTGCCTTCGCCGGCCAACGAACTGCTCGGTGAACTCGCGACGACGGCGTTGTCCGGCACGGTCGCGACGGCAGGAGACGGCTGGCTGCACGGCACGACCGGCGATCCGTACCAAGCAATTCGCTGCGAGGCGCACGACGGGCCGCCGGCCGTGCGGCCAGAGGACTGGGAAGAGATCGTCGAGACGCCGTTTCACAGCCGCTCGGGCGCCGTGGGCCTGGGCGGGCTGACCGGCGGCACTTACGGCGACGAACTGGATCTGGGTGCCAAGGGCCTTTTTCGCGCCCGGGTGTGCCGGAAACCCGCAGCCGGCGGCGAAGAAGGCGACGTGTGGCTGATCCAGTTCTGGCCGGTGCCGGGAATCCCGGAGGCGCCGCGGTGGCTCAAACGCACGCGGGCGGCGGTTCACCGGCCTGATCCGGGCTGGCAGCAGGTGCTCGGTTACCACGTCATCGAAGTGTCGTGGTTCTTCACGCTCGCCGGCATGAAGCGCCCGGACGGGTGGCTCGACGAACCGCTGCCCGGCAACTCCCAGCCGCCGGACAGCGTGTGCGCCCAGCTCGGTATCGACCCGCCGCGCACGCGCCGGGACGCGATTCCGTTGCTGGTCGCCGCGGGGCTGCTGGCGGACGACGGAGCCGGAGGGTTCTCGGCGGGAACGCCCCGGCCGGCCACGGAAGTGCTCGACCTGCCGGATATTTTGGAAGCCCGGTTGAAGGCCGACGCACTCCGCACCGCGTACATCTGGCTCGCGTCCGATCTCACCAGCATCGCGGCCTGGTCGAATCCGGCGCACATCGAGGATCTGGCCGCCTTGCTGGCTGTCCCCGCGGAAACCGTCGAACCACTGCTCGAATTCGCGGTCAGCGAGCTGCTGATCCACCGGACAAACCGCACCGTCACAGCGCTTCCTCGCCCGGCGCCACGGCCTCAGCCGGTTCGACGGCTGATCGCGCGGAGCGTTCACCGCGAGGAGCCGGTGACAGTGGCCGGTGCTCCGCCGCGCGCGGGGTTCGTCGCCGGCGATGGCACGGTTGTCGTGTGGCGCGCAGGGGAACCTGTGGTCCTCGGCCGGGTCGACAGCGACTACCGCTACCGCGCGTTCGAAACCCCGGCCGGCATCTACATCGCCGCCTCCGCCGGGCAAGGACAACTGGTGACCTGGGCCGGGGCCAGGAGCCGGCTTCCGGTGGACCTGGACTCCCGTCCCGTTCGCAGCGCCGACGGACGGCACTTGGCCGGCGTGCAGGTGCACACCGGCCGGCACCCGTGGGACCAGGTCCATTTCTTCGACGTGACAACGGAAGAAGTGTGGAGCCTGCCGAGGTCCGAGGGCCTGACGCGCTACGTCGTGGGCATCCACGATGGCGCTGTGTACTTCTCCACGCGGTCGAGCAGTGGCGCGTTCACCAGCTCTCGCTGGGTGCCGGGCCGAGAACCCGTGGCTCTCGCCTCGCCGGTACACCGACTCGACCCCCTGTCCGGCGCAACCGTGCGCGAGGAAGCCGAGGGAATGACGGTGTTCACCGCATCGGGCGAGCGGCGGCAGACGCTGGACACCCAGCCCGGCCGCTTCGTCCCGGGTGGCGCGAGCCTGTACTCCTTCCAGCACACCCCGCCCACCTTGGCGCTGCTCGAACTGGCCACCGACACGAGGACCCGACACCCGCTCCCCGCGGGCTGCGAGGTCGGCGAAATCCCGCCGATGGCGCCGATCTGGGAAAGCCCCGACACGCTCGTCTTCTCCCAGCCACACCACGCCTCGACCCGCCGCATCATCCGCTGGCACCCGCGGCGAGATGCGTTCGAGCATTTCGACCTCCCCGAGCTCGCGGGCTACCGGCCGTTCCCGATCGAGCCGATGCTCGCCTGAGGATCGCGCTCGATGAAGTGGGGCGCGGCCGCCGCGAGGCTGTCGTGCTGTCGGCCGGCGGATCGGAGAGCCGTCGAAAGAAATCCAGGAGGGGTGTCGGATCGGGGCGCAGCTGTTCGTAGAGGGGGTGAGCAGTCGCTCGCAAGGGTCGGCCCACGGGAAGGAACCGCGATCATGAAGCTGACGACCATGACCCAGGTCAGCGTCGACGGAGTGATGCAGGGAAACGGCCACGCGTCGGATGAGGACCGCAGGAACGGGTTCCAGCGCGGCGGATGGGCCCGGGGGAAGGGTGACAACGAGACCCATGCGTTCACCAACCAGACCTACCAGCGCGCCGGCGCGTTCCTGCTCGGCCGGCGGACCTACGAGTTGTTCGCCGGCTCGTGGGGGTCCTTGACGGCCGAGGAGGTCCCCGGCTGGGAGCCCGTCCTGCGGTCGTTGAACACGCAGCCCAAGTACGTCGCGTCGACCACGCTCACCGATCCCGCCCGGCCGGGCACCACTGTCCGGTCCGGCGACCTCGGGACCGCCATCGCGGACCTGAAGGCCAAGCCGGGGGGTGAGCTGCAGGTGCACGGCAGTGGTGCCCTGACCCGGTGGCTGCTGGAGAACGAGCTGGTCGACGAACTGACTCTGATCGTGGTCCCGGTGATCCTCGGCCAGGGCGCGCGATTGTTCCCGGAGACCGGCCCGGACCTCGCGCTCGACCTGATCGAGTCGCGCGTCGACTCGAAGGGCGTGACGATCCAGGTCTACCGGCCGGCCGGGCGCCCGCGGTATCCAGCGGCTTGAAGTCCCTGACCGGTACAACCCTGACCGGTAGAACCCTGATCCGTACAACCCTGATCCGTACAACCCTGATCTACAACACAGTGTCTTGACACCACAGGAGATGATCCTCGCATGCAGTACCTGGTTTCCGTGATCGACGACAAGAGCAATCCCGGCAGCACGGACAGGCAGCCCGCCATCAGCGCGTTCAACGAACGACTGATCGCCGAGGGCTACTGGGTTTTCGCGGGCGGGCTCGCGGACACCACCACGGCCACGGTCATCGACAACCGGGGCGAGCAGCCGGTGTTCAGCGACGGGCCGTTCGTGGAGTCGAAGGAGTACCTCGCCGGCGTCTGGGTGTGGGAGGCCCCCGACCTGGATGTGGCGCTGAAGCTCGCCACCGAGGCGTCGAAGATCTGCGATCGCAAGATCGAGGTGCGGCCATTCCTGTGAGCGACGTCGAGGAGGCGATCACCCGGGTGCACCACGAGCAGTGGGCCCGGGTGGTCGCCGCCCTGACCAGGCGTTTCGGTGACCTCGACATCGCCGAGGAGGCGGCGGCCGAGGCGTTCGCGACCGCCGTCGAGCGGTGGCCGGCCGAAGGCGCGCCCCCCAACCCCGGCGCGTGGCTGACCACCACCGCCAACCGCAAGGCCATCGACCGGCTCCGGCGCGAGAACAAGCGCGACGACAAGCAGAAGGAGGCTCAGCTGGTGTACGACGACGACCCGCCCGAGCCTCTCGGCGCCATCGACGACGACCGGCTCCGGCTGATCTTCACCTGCTGCCACCCGGCGCTGGCGATGGAAGCCCGCCTGGCGCTGACGTTGCGCATGGTCGGCGGTCTGACCGTGCCCGAGATCGCACGTGCCTTCCTGGTGCAGGAGACCACGATGGGGCAGCGGATCACCCGCGCGAAGGCCAAGATCAAGGCGGCGCGCATCCCCTATCGGGTGCCGGCCGCCGAGGATCTCCCGGCCCGCGTCAGCGGTGTACTCGCCGTGCTGTACCTCGTCTTCAACGAGGGCTACCTCGCGACCGGCCCCGACACCGATCCCGTACGGCACGACCTGACCGCCGAGGCGATCCGCCTCACCCGACTGATCCGTGCCCTCCTGCCGGACGACGGCGAGGTGGCCGGGCTACTGGCACTGATGCTCCTCATCGAGGCCCGCCGCACCGCCCGGGTGTCGGCCGGCGGCGAACTGGTCACCCTCGACCAGCAGGACCGTGGGGCCTGGGACGCCGCGCTGGTCGTCGAGGGGCACCGGCTGGTGCGCGAGCGCCTCGCCGCCGGGGTTGCGCCGGGTCGCTATCAGATCCTCGCCGCGATCAACGCCGTGCACACCTCGGCCCGCGACGTCCGCGACACCGACTGGTCGCAGGTCGTTGCCCTCTACGACCAGCTCGTCCGCCTCGACCCCTCGCCGATCGTCGCCCTCAACCGGGCCATCGCGGTCGCCGAGATCGACGGTCCGGAGGTGGCACTGGCGGCCATCGACCGTCTGGGCGGCACCTTGGCCGGCTACCACGCCTACCACGCGGCCCGCGCCGACTTGCTGCGCCGGCTGGGCCGCAGCCAGGAGTCACGCGCGGCCTACGACAAGGCCATCGAGCTGGCGGGCAACACCGCCGAGACCGCCTCCCTGACCCGCCGCCGCGACCAGTTGGGGTAGCGGGGCTCCCGATCGCCCGCGCGCCGCGCTTAGCCTCGGGCGGCGCAGGAAACAGTTCCGAGACCAGGTCTCAGGGCCGGCATCGTCGCGTTAGGACGGTTCAGCCCGCCGCCAGCGTCACGGCGAACTCCGGCGGCGTCCGCAGCGACTGGAACACGACGCAGTAGCGTTCGGTCAGCTTCTTCAGCGTCGCGAGCTGGTCGGCGTCGGCGTCGGTGTCGAGGTCGAACGACAGCCGGATCGCGCGGAACCCCACCGGGGCGTCCTTCGCGACGGCCAGCGTGCCGCGGAAGTCGAGGTCGCCCTCGGCCCGGACGCGGCCGCCCCGGACTTCGAGGCCCAGCGAGGTCGCCACTGCCCGCAGCGTCACGCCGGCGCAGGCGACGAGCGCTTCGAGCAGCATGTCACCGGAGCAGGCGAGGGTGCCGTCGCCGCCGGTCGCCGGGTGCAGCCCGGCCTCGACGATCGCGCGGCCGGTCTCGACCTTGCAGGAGATGCCGAGGCCGTCCAGTTCGGCGTCGGCGTGCAGCGTGACGAGCGCGCTCTCCGGTTCGTCGCGGTACTTGTCCTTCAACGGGGCCTGGGTCGCGCGCAGCTGTTCGGAGTCCATGCGACCGATTATGCCCATGAGCGCAGGCGGCCTGTCTGACTTTCCACGCGCTGTGGCCGGGCTGAAGGGAGCTTGCGCATGACGAGGAGCCGTCACCACCGGCCGTCACCGCGACTCGTTCTCCTCATGTGGTCTACGGGCGATCCGGAGTGCTGACGTCCGGACCAATGACTACACTGTGTGCGGCGGTAGCCACGATTCCGAGGAGGATGGTGTCCTGTGTCGGATGAGCTGAACGCTCCTCCCGGGGTGGATCCGACGCGGGCCAGCGTCGCCCGCGTCTACGACTACCTGCTCGGCGGGAAGGACCACTACGAGGCGGACCGCAAGGTGGCCGAGAGCATCATGGTCACGATGCCTGAGATCGCCGACGCGACACGGGAGAACCGCGCGTTCTTGATCCGGGTGTGCCGGTTCCTCGCGACCAACGCGGGCATCACCCAGTTTCTCGACTGCGGGTCGGGGCTGCCGACCGCGGAAAACGTGCACCAGGTGGTCCAGCGGATCAACCCCGAGTCGAAGGTGGTCTACACCGACTACGACCCGATCGTCGCCGCGAACGGCCGCGCGTTGCTGGAAGACAACGACCGCACGCGCTACGTCGAGGCCGACATCTTCGAGCCGGAGAGCATCCTCGACAACGAAACCGTGCGAACGCACCTGAACTGGGACCAGCCGATCGCGGTCCTGTTCGTCGCCACCCTGCACCACCACAAGGGCGACCGCGGCCGGCCCGCCGAGGTCACGGCCGAATTCGTGAAGCGGTTGCCCTCGGGCTCGTACGTCGTCATCTCCCACCTCGTCGACCCGAGCGACGGATCCGGCGACGACCAGGCCATCGCGGAACTTCAGGAGGTCCTGAGGTCAGGCTCGCTGAAGGGCGTGATCGCCCGCACGAAGGCCGAGATTCGCGAGCTGTTCCACGAGGCCGAACTCATCTCTCCCGGGCCGGACCGGACCCCGGAGATCGTGCCGCTGATCGACTGGTGGCCGGACGGACCGCTGCTGCGGCCCCCGAACATCGCCCAGCGGATCATGGTCGGCGGAGTTGCCCGCAAACCCTGAGCCGCTCCGCGGCCGTCACCCACGAACCGCTCAGCGTCGACGAACCGGCGGGTGCACTGCCCGGCCAGCTGCTGCGGGTGCTCGTCGTCGCACCCGCTGACCGTCCGCGCGCTGCCGAAATCGGTCGCGTAGGTGTGGATGGCCGACGAGCCGGGCACGAAGCCGTGCCGCACGATGCCGACGGCCACGATCCGGTCGCAGAGGTAGCAGAGGCCGGGCACTTGCTCGGGCGTGCCGCTGTGCTCGCCCACTGCTCTGGTCTGCACTGCCCTCGCCCAGCGGCACCGGACGGCGAGCCGGATCCGTGATGCTGCAAAACCTGTCGCTCACCGCGGCCCGCCGGCTGCGGTGCCCGGCGTTACGTTGAGGTTCGTGCGGGACCCATTCGCCGAGGAGCTGGCGCGGCTCGGCATGGCGCTGGAGGAGATGTGCCTGTTCGCGGCGCAGGCGATGCGGGACGCCACGACGGCGCTGCTGACCGCGGACCTGGCGCTGGCCGAGCAGGTCATCGCCCGGGACGCCGAGCTGGACGCGCGGCGCGCGAGGTGTCAGGAGCGGGCGCAGGCGCTGCTGGCGTCGCCGGCTCCGGGGGCCCCGCAACTGCGGCTCGTGCGTGCGATCGGGTACTGCGCCGACACCGTCGAGCGCATGGGTGACCTGGCTGCCCGTATCGCCGAGACCGTCCGGTCCCAACAGCCGCGTCCGGCTGCTCCCGCTGTGCTGTTGGACAGGTTCGGCCGGCTGGGTGAACTCACCGCCGCCATGGCCGATCGGCTCACCGCGCTGCTGGCGGACCCGGTCGACGGGATGTCCGCCGAGCTGGACAGCGCCGACTCCGCCGTCGACGACCTGCACGACGAGATCCTCGGGCTGATCACGGCGTCGAACTGGGGCGAGAACCCGGCCGATGCCTTGGCTGTGGCTTTGCTCGCACGGTTCTACCAGCGCTTCGGCGACCAGGTCGTCTCCGTGGCCCGGCACATCGAGCTCACCACCACCGGCACCCCGCCCCGCTGAGCGGTGCTCCTTGCTGGTGGCGCTCGGCTCCGCTTGTGGATGGGGAATCGCGGCCACACTGGGATTCCCCACCCACAAGAGCGCTGACCAGCCGCAGCGCGTCAGCCTTCGCGCGGCTTCACAGGCGCGGACGTGAGCCGGGCTCCTGATGGGGTACGGACTGCGCGGTCGGTACGGACGGGGCCGGCAGCGTGGCGGCTTCCTGTTTCTGCTGTGCCAGCACGGGCGCCGGGTCGGGCAGCGTGGGGAACGGTACGTCGCGGCGAGGGAAGCGCAGGGTCGAGGTGAGGTCGCCGACGGTCTGCCGCCGCCAGGCGCTGATGTTCGGCTCGGGGACGCCGAACCGCGCTTCGAGGAAACGCAGGAGCGAGGTGTGGTCGAACGTCTCGCCGGCGACCCAGCCACCCCGGCTCCACGGGGAGATGACGAACGTGGGGACGCGGAAACCCAGGCCGATCGGGCCGGCGATGCCACCCGCCTGCGAGGGCAGGGGCCCGGCCAGGTACTCCCCGGGCGTGCCCGGCGGGGGTGTCGGTGGGGTGACGTGGTCGAAGAAGCCACCGTTCTCGTCGTAGGTGATGAACAAGACGGTCTTGTTCCAGACCTCCGGAGTGGAGGCGAGCGCGTCGAGGAGGTCGTAGATGAACGCGGCGCCGGCCGCGGGCAGGCCGCTCGGGTGCTCGTCGGCCTCCGACTGGACCCACGACACCTGCGGCAGGGTGCCGCTGCGGATGTCGTCCATGACCGCGGTCTTCGACCGCAGCTTCATGCCGTTCTCGTAGAGCGGGGAGCCCACGGGCGCGGTCTGGAACTGCCGGAACCAGCCCAGCTCGGGGCCGTCCCCGAAGACGTGGGACTGGTAGCTGCGCCAGCTGATCCCGGCCGCCTGGAGGCGCTCGGCGTAGGTGGTCCACGTGAACCCGCCGCTCGGGGGCAGCACGTTCGTCGCGACGTTCGGGCCGCCGTGCGCCCCGGTCGGGTCGATCGTGCCGGTCATGGTGTGGAGCCGGTTGGGCCACGTCGGGCCCATCACGGAGCAGTGGTAGTGGTCGCAGATGGTGAACGCGTCGGCCAGCGCGTAGTGCAGCGGGATGTCGTCGCGGGTGTAGTAGCCCATGGTCAGCGGGCCGAAGTCGCCGACTCTCGCCCGTTGTGCGGGAACCCAGCCGTCCATCGCGCCGCCGTTCCAGGCCTTGTGCTGCGAGGGCCAGCCGTGGTCGGGGTCGTGGATGGCGGCGGCGTTGGTCTTGGTCGTGTCCAGGTGGAACGGCAGCACGTACCCGTCCGGGTTGAGCGCGTCCGGCTGGTGGAAGACCGAGCGTCCGGTGGTCAGCACCTGGGGGTTCGGATCGTCGAATCCGCGGACTCCGGACATCGCGCCGAAGTAGTGGTCGAAGGAGCGGTTCTCCTGGGTGAGGATCACGACGCGCTCGATCTCGCGCAGGTGCGCCAGGTCCCGCGCCGGGCCGGCGAGTGCCTTCCGCATCGAGGAGGGCAGCTGTGCCAAGCCGGCCAGGCCCACTGTCGCGGCCGCCGAGCCCAGGAACCGCCGCCGGGTGAGTCCTTCCATTTGGAATGTCTCCCTCTGCTCGTTCGCCGAAAACAGGCCGGACCGACTGAAGACGGCGGTGGTGAAGGGCGTCGGAAAACCCGGCATCCGCGAGGCGAGGCGGTGACAAACGTTTACTTGGCTTGCCCGCGTGAGCGGTGGGTGCCGATCGGGCCGGAGGTGCCGCCCCTTGTCGGCGTGCGCACATCTTTCGTACGTTGGCTCGTGCGCGACCCGGCTTGGAGGTGGGAAGCGATGTTCACCTACCGCGAGGGTGCCGAGGCGCGATGTGGCGGCCTGGATTTGGTGCTGTCACTGACCGAGGACGAGGTTGCCGCGCTGGGAACCGACGCGGCGGAAATGGCGGAGGCGCTGGACACGGTCCTGGCGGGGTTGGCCGTGCTGCGACGCGGGCGCGCCATCCAGTCCCCGGGCAACGCGGATGACGTCGACAACGGTCCGATCGGTGCCGGGCCGGCGTGGGACGAACGGTTGCTCCGCGACGTCTGCGGGCTGATGGAGCACCTGGAGGGTGTGCGTGCCGCCGGCATCCGGGCGCACACACGCGACGGCGGCTCCGACAGTCAGCTGGCGGCGGCCATGGGGGTGCCCCCGACCACCGCGCAGCGCCGCCGCGACGACCTCGGTGAGCCAGGGCCGGCCGAGTTGTGGGCGACCGGCAGCAGCAGCTCGGCAGACCGCGCCGGCGCGCGGGTGCCGGATGCCATGCGCTCGTGGTCGACGCCGTGGCCGGGATATCTCCCCGTGGACATCACTCCCGCGGACCTGCGGGGCGCCGGCCTGGAACGGAGTGTGCGCGAGGGTTGGGCCGATCCCTACGCGACACCGGACGAGGTCCCGGACTGGGCTGACCGCCAGGCTGCTGCGCTGGTGCCGTACCGGCTCGATGACCGGGGGCGGCCGCTGAACCCCACCGGCCGCACCGGCAGGACTGGGCGGTACCTCGGGAAATGGGGCGAGAACCAGGCGGTGGACCCGATCGTCGTGGCCGGCGTTGCACAGCCGCAGGTGCTCCTCATCCTGCGCGACGACTGCCGGGAATGGGCCATTCCGGGCGGCATGGTCGACCCCGGCGAAACCGCGCCGCACGCGCTGGCGCGCGAGCTGCACGAAGAGACCAATGTGGACCTCGCCGGTTTCGACCCGGTGATTCTGACCCGGGCCTACGTGGAGGATTGGCGGAACACCGATCACGCGTGGGCATCGAGCACGGTGGCTCTCTACCGGCTGGAGGAACCAGTCACGGCCTCAGCGGGTGACGACGCCGCCGAAGCCGCGTGGTACCCGTTCACCAGCCTGCAGGCACTGACAGCAGCGATCGAGAGTGCCGGGGGCAAGCTGTACGAGGGTCACCGGCCGCTGCTGTCGGCAGCTCTGGAGTACCTTTCCCAGGCCTGACGTCCGGCCGCCTGAACGAGTCCCCGCCGGCTTTCACCCACCGGGAGGCCGCAGGTCCAGCGGCTGCGGCCTCACCTCCAGGCCGACGACAGTGAGGCCGGCCTGTGGGTCAGGACTGCGGTGCGGCGATGGCCTTGGTGAACCGCATCGGGAACAGGGTGAGGATGCGCTGCACGGCCGCGGACATCGGTGGGCGCAGGGTGCAGGCGATGCCGCGTTCCACCGCCAGGAGGTAGGCCAGCTCCAGCGTGCGCAGCCCCTTCGAGCTCAGGAAGGTCACCGCGGTCAGATCGATCACCAGCGTGCCGATCGTGCCGTGGACGCGTTCCTGCAGCATTTCGTGCAGCCGGGGTGCGGTGTCGCCGTCGATGTCGCCATCGACCCGCACGATCACGGTGTCATCGGTGGGGCGCTGGGTGCCCAGCTGCAACGGATGCGGCTGGGCCAGTGTGCTCGGGCGGAAGTCGGCGATGGTGCTGGTCATGGTGGCCCACTTTCGTTGGCCACACCCTAGGTACAACGCTGAGGGGGATCGAGGCGATCGTGCGGCCACGCAACAACTGCTGCCCGGAGTGCGGGAAGGTCAGGTACGGCCGGCTGCTTGACCGAACCACCAGTGTAGTACATCTGCACTATGAGCGCCCGCCCGCCGCCCGGACCCGCGCTGAGCGCGGCGGTCACCAATCACCGTGTCCCGGCAGCGCAGAACGGGTATTCACCCGGCTGAGGCGCGCCCGGCAGGGAAGGAGACCGACCGATGACGGGCGACATCGAGACCTATTTCCAGGGTGGCCAGTGGAAGAACAAGGTCGAAGGCAGCAGCCGGGCCGCGAACATCCACGACTCGAAGGAAGCGGCCGTCGGCAAGGGCCGGGACATGGCCCGCGAGCGCAAGGTCGAGCATTTCATCCGCACCAAGGACGGCCGGATCGGTGAGCGCAACACCTACGGCCACGACCCCCGCACCATCCCCGGCTGACTGACGGCTCACAGCGCCCCCAGCAACGATCGGCGTGGCGCACACGCGTAGCCGATCGCCGCCGCGTGGGAACGGCCCGGGCGGCTCCGCACAACGTGACGGCCTCGCCACCTGCGTGCGCCGAGCAGCTGGCGTACGACGGCGGATGATCGGCGCTGGTCCCGGCACATCGCAGGTCAGCGCCGGTGCAGCACGGAACGGTCATGGCCTGCGAGGACTCGAAGCTCGATCAAGTTCGATCGGGGTGGCGATGGACGGGGCCGGCGCGCACGTCTGGCGCCGGAGGCGTGGTGCGGGGGTGCACGCGCACAGGAACATCGCGGCCGTGGGTGGGGTGCCGGCGCGGTTCGTCGGTGGCCTGCCGTGCGGGGTGGTCGCGGAGCTGGCGGTAGGCGGCGATCACGGCCGCGAGCCGGTCGCGGTCCGGGTGCGGGGCGTCGGGGTGGCAGTCGCGGACCGCGCGCCGGTAGGCGGCCGTGATCTCGGCGGCGCCGCCGTTGGGGGACAGGCCGAGCACCGCGTAGGGATTGGGCGGGCCCGGGGGTGAGGCGTGTTCATGTCGCAGGCTGAAGCGGACCGGGTACAGCTGCGGTGAGCCGCGGATCTCGGTGCAGTAGTCGCGCGCGGCTCTGTGGGCGCTGTTGAGGACGTGCCGCGGGGTGGCCAGTTCTCGGCAGCCCAGAGGAGGTGTGGCCGGCGCGTCGTCGAGCCGGCGGAGCCGCCCGGGGCGCTGGGTGCGGTGGCCGGGGTGCTCGGCCGGCAGAGCCACCAGGTCCGCCGGCTGCCGGCCGGCCTCCCGCAGCTGCGCCACGCCAGGTGGCTGGGCCGGGTCGGCCGCGCGGATCGTGAGCCGAAGCTCTCGGGCTGTCGCGGCCATGGTGGTCGCGATCGTGGCCGGCCGGCGTCGGGTGGTGCCCATCGCTTCCGCTTCTCCTCGTGCTGTGCTCGCCCCGGCACGGGGCGCCGGATCAGGGCCAGGGTTCGCCGTCGTCGATTACGGGTGCGTCGCGGTGTTGGTCGGCGACATCAGCAGGATCGGCGTCCAGCGAATCCCCGATGCCACGCGGAACCTGCTCGTCGTCGAAGGGTTCGGGGCGGGCCGGGCGCTGCTGGTCGGCGACATCGTGGGTAGGGGCTTCGTCGAGCATGACCGGTTCTCCCTTCGGGTTGTGCGCACTGGTCGTGGCGCGGCAGAGGGCTCGGGTCCCTGCGGCGAAGACGACGCCGGCCCCGCCCGAAGCGGTCGAGGCCGCGCTGGGTGGGGCCGCGAATCGGCCGAGCCGGGGTTCGGGGCGCTCACGCCTTGATCTGCTTGGCCTCGCCCCCGCCGCTGATCGCGATCTTGCGCGGCTTGGCCTGCTCGGCGATCGGTACCCGCAGCGTCAACACACCCGCGTCGTAACGCGCTTCGATGTTGTCCGCGTCGAGGGTGTCGCCCAGGAACAGCTGGCGGGAGAACACCCCGCGGGGTCGTTCGGACACCTGTACCTCGGCGCCCTCGTCGTAGTCCGGGCTGCGTTCGGCCTTGACGGTGAGCACGTTGCGCTCCACGTCAAGGTCGATGGAGTCCGGCGCGACACCGGGCAGGTCGAACTGCACCACGTATTCATTGCCGGACCGGTAGGCGTCCATCGGCATGACCGCCGGGCGCGCCGTGGTGCCGTTGGCACCGAAGAACTGCTGGGTCAGCCGGTCCAGCTCCCGGAACGGGTCAGTCCGCATCAACATGACCTTCCGCCTCCTTTGCTCCTTCCCTGCGCGCCACCGGCGTGCTGGTGGCCGGCGGCGATTCGGCAGCCTGTACCGCTGGTCTGGTGTGCTCGTCGAACTCCGGCCGCCGCCACCCTGGCGGCGGCCGGAACCAGTTCGGTGGGTTGCGTGTGCGAGCGTTCCCGGTGCCCGCCCCGGCCGTAGTCGGGCCGGCTCGGTGGCGTGAGGGTGCGCCGCTGGATCCGGGCCGGGACCGCTGTCGGGGTCTCTCGGCCGTCTGGCGAAGCAGGCATCCTCGCCGGCGAACTGACGGGCTCCAGGAGTGGGCATCACCTGCCTTTCGAGGTCGCCGTTGTATTCGCTGATTGCACAGGCGAACCGGGCAGCGGAGGGGAACGCTGCCGATGACCAGCTCGCAGCACCGGTGTCACGCCGGGCGGCCGGTCGCCGGTGGCAGCTGCGCGGGGCGTGCGGCCGGGCTGCTGCGGGCCCGCGGACCCAGGCCGCGGCCGTGCTGGAGGTGGCGCGAGAGCTCCGAAGTTGGCGGCGATGATCGCGTCGAACTCCGCGCGCAGCCAGGCCGCATCGGCGCAGACCAGCTCGGCGAACCCGCTGGTCACCGCCGCGTGACGGGTGGCGTCCGGCATCGTCGATCACTCCCCGGCAACATCGTCGTGTTCGACACCAGGTCATGTACCGCCTCTCCATTTCTATAGCGCACACTGCAAGTTGTGTCAAGCGCCCGCCGCAGATAATCTGTAGCGACTGGCGTGCGTTCCACCCGCGAAGGAGGTGTGCGTGGCTGATCTGGGCAACCTCGACGACCAGGACTACCCGGCCTTCACCACCGGGCAGACCGCGAAGATGCTGGGCGTGCAGGAAGCGTTCCTGCGCAGCCTGGACACCGCGGACCTGGTCCGCCCCCCGCGTTCGGACGGCGGGCATCGCCGCTACTCCCGCCGCCGGCTCACCCTCGTCCGGCTGCGCGAACAACTCGACGAAGGCCACGCCCTCGCCGCCGCCCGCATCATCGGCCTGCAGGACCAGCTCGCCGACGCCGAGAACACGATCCACGACCTGCGCGCCCAGCTCGACCAGCGCTGATCGCCACCACGATCTGAGCGCGCTGGGACGGCCGGACGCTTGAACCCGGCCCGCATTCCCCTGCGACGAACTCCTGCAACCACGACTGCCTTGGCGCGGTCGGGCGATGCGCATCGAACAGCCCAGCCCGGCGGAGCGATCACGCGCGTCGCCGCCACTTACCGGGCGCCGCGCGGCCTCGCCCGCTGCGCGCGGTCCATTGAGGACGGCCGGCTGCGACCGGAGGTCGAAGTCCCGGTCGGCGCGACCACGAAGGCCCTGACTCCCACGGTGGTCACCCGCCGGGTCCGCGAGCTTGAGCCGATCCGAGCGCAGCCGCTTTCGCGGGCGACGCAGCGGAAACACCGGCGGGCGTGCGCCTGCCGATCGGCCGGGCGCACGCCCGCCGACCGCGAATCCGCGCGGGGCCCGCGCCGAACTCGATCCAGACCGCCTGAACGGGTTCCGGTGCGCTGCTTGCCTTCGCGACGCCGCCGGGTGGTGGATCTACAGTGCCTCCAGTTCGGCTTCGGCGACTGCCCGGTAACTTCACCGAGTTCCACAGTGGACCACGGTGTGCACTACGAAAAAACTCGCTGACCTGGATCCATATCCAGGCCAACGGGTTTGTCGTTCGGTGGAGGTTAGGGGGCCTTACTCAAACACAAAAGACCAGGTCACGGCCCTGGGAGAGCTTCGGGAGAAGCTTCCCGGCTTTGACAGCCCGAGCCACCGTCAGCCAGGCGGGACCTACCTGGTCGCGCGCGGCAGCTCGGTTCCGGGGAGATCGAGCAGCTGATCGACGGCTACCAGTCGGGAGCCACGGTGTACGAGCTTGGCGGCCGGGTACCTCTACGGCGCGGTCAACTCGATCGCCGCGTTCCTCGGCCCCGTGCTCGCGCTGTTCACGGGCCTGACCGACGGCCGGCGCTACGGCATGTGGACGATCGGCACGATCTGCGTCGTGTCGGGGCTCATGGTGGCCTTGTTCTTCACCGACCCCGGAGTCGGCGCCGCGGAGAGCGAGCTCGCCGATCTGTCCACGAAGGACAGGATCAAGACGAAAGTGACCGCACAGTCAGTCCTGTCGCTGTTCCGCATCCCGACCTTCGCGCTGATGATGCTCTCGCGCCTGCTGTCCGGGCACCTGCTCATCTCGATCTTCGTCGTGCGGCTGCTCGACGAGGTCCTCCCGGCCCGCGGTCGCATCTACTACCTGCAGATCGCGCAGGTGCTCTTCGCCGCGGCCGCGTTCTTCGGCACGCGGTTCCAGGACGGGAGCATCGGCACCTACTGCGTGTTCTGGGCGCTGATGGGGCTCGGCCAGGGCGTGAACCCGCCGGTGAACCGGCCGATCGTCGCGGCCGTGGTGCTGCCGGAGCTGCGTGGGCAGGCGTTCGCCATCTGGCTGACCATCTTCGAGACCGTGGGCTGGGCCCTGTTCTCACTCGGCGCCGGGCAGCTGGCCGACGTGCTCGGCATCCAGACGGTGTTCCTGTGGATCATGGTGGTCCTCATGCTCGCCGGCGGTCGCCAGCGTCGCGTTCGCCCGCGAGGTCGCCGCGGCGGGCACGGTGCTGCTGGCCAACAACGGCATCCTGCCGCTGGCCACCGCGAACCTGACCCGGGTCGCGGTCCTCGGCCACAACGCGGCACTGGCCCGCACGCAGGGCGGTGGTTCGGCGACCGTCATCCCGGACCACGTCGTGTCCCCGCTCGACGGCTTGCGCGCGGCGCTCCCGGATGTCGAAGTGAACTACGCACTGGGCGCGGTCGTGCAGGAGGGGGTCGCGCCGTTCGCCCCGGAGGAGATCACGCACCCGGAGACGGGGGAGCCGGGCCTGCTCGTGCGGTTCCTCGACCGCGACGGCGCCGAGCTGTACCGCGAAGACCGCCGGGCCGCGTCGCTCGTGTACCTGGGCGGCGACGCCCCGACGGACGAAGCCGCAGCGGTTGAGCTCACGACCACCTGGACGCCGGGCGCGTCGTGCCCGGTCCGGCTGGGGTTCGCGGCCGCCGGCCACGCGCGGATCGACCTCGACGGCGAGCTCCACCTCGATGGCACCGCCGATGCAGGCGCGGACCCCGGCGCGGCCGTCCTGTCACCACGGTCGGCGGCCGCGCCCGTCACGGTCGAAGCCGGCCGGCCCGTGGCCGTGCGGCTCCTGTTCGATCGCGTGCCCGGCGAAGGCAGCCTCGGCTACGCGTTCGGGCTCACGATCGGGCTCGCCCCGCCCGACGTCGACCCCGCGGAGTTGCTCGCCGAGGCCGCCGACACGGCGTCGTGCGCGGACCTCGCGATCATCGTGGTGGGCACCAACTCCGCCGTCGAGTCGGAAGGCCACGACCGCACCGACCTCGCCCTGCCCGGTCACCAGGACACCCTCGTCCGCGCCGTCGCCGCCACCGGTACCCCGACGGTCGTCGTCGTGAACTCCGGCTCGCCGGTGCTGCTGCCATGGCGCGCGGACGTCGCGGCGGTGCTCGTACCCTACTTCGGTGGCCAGGAAATGGGTCACGCCCTCGCCGACGTGCTGCTCGGCGCGCGCGAACCCGGCGGCCGCCTGCCCACGACCTGGCCGGCCACGATGGACGTCCCCGTGCTCGACGTAACCCCGGTCGACGATGCCCTGCGTTACACCGAAGGCATCCACGTCGGTTACCGCGCCTGGCTCAAGTCCGGCCGGGAACCCGCGTACCCCTTCGGTTTCGGGCTCGGCTACACGACCTGGTCGCTCGACGGTCTGCGCGTCAGCCCGGCGGTGTCCGCCGGTGGCACCGCGGAGGTCGAGCTCACCGCGACCAACACGGGCGCTCGGGCGGGCAAGCAGGTCGTGCAGGTCTACCTGGCGCGCCCGGACTCCGCGGTCGACCGGCCGGTCCGCTGGCTCGCCGGGTTCACCACCGTCGAGGCGGCACCGGGCGAATCCGTGCCGGTCACGGTGACGCTGCCCGCCCGCGCTTTCGCGGACTGGCAACCCGGCGGCTGGCACTACGAACCGAGCGGGTTCACCGTCGCGGTGGGTACCTCGGTCGCGGACCTCCCGCTGTGGGCGGACATCGAGCTCAAGTAGCGCGCACCCCGCAGAGCCCGCTCAGTGTTTCCTCCAGTTCGTACACCGCGGCTGGGTCGAGGTCCGGGTGCATGGCCGCGACGTCGACGACGGTGAGGTGCACCAGCATCGTCCGCCCGGTCGGGGTGTCGAGCCGTGGCAGCACCGGCAGGATCGCCGCGCGGGCCTTGGGAACGCGGAACAGCTCGCGGATCGGGACCGTGGCGACGAGCGCGTCGGGGGAGAGGTCCGCGCGGCGCACGGGCGGGCGCGCGGCGGCGTCGACGAGGTCGCGTTGCGCGTCGGCGAGCAGGTGCTCCTCGGTGACGGGGCCGGTCGCGGGCAGCCCGAGGCGCTGGTACTGCTCGGCCGGTGCCTCGGTTTCACGCATCAGCTTCACCAGGAGCTCGATCATGCGCAGCTCGAGTGTGGGGTCGCTCAGCGGCGACTGCTGCCCCGGGTCGGTCTCGAGGTCGAACAGCATCGTGCCGAACGGGTACGGGTTGCCGAACGTCCACCCGGGAACCCTCAGCACCGGCACGCCCTTGGTGAAGCCGAATCCGTCGACGAGTTCCGCGTCGCGCAGTTCGGCCGGCGAGAACGGGGCGTGCATGTGGGTCGGCATCAGCGTGTAGTCGAACAGCGGCCGGTTGTCCGGGTTCACGGTGTTGCGCAGGTAGACGTACCGGCCGTCGGTGACGTTGACGTGCCCGCCCGCAGAGCCGAACAACGCGCCCTCGTGGATCGCGTGATCTTCGGCCAGCACGGAGGCCAGCGGCCGCCCCTGCATGTCCGGCGTCGGCTCCAAGCCGAAGTATTCCAGCAGCGTCGGCGCCAAGTCGATGGTCTGGACCAGACTGGCCCGGGTTTCGCCGGCGGCCGGATGACGCGGGTCCCAGACGAACAGGGGAGTGTGGATGTTCTCGTCGTACCACGGTTGCACGCTCTTGCCCCACCAGCCGTGCTCGCCGAGCAGGAAGCCGTGGTCGGTGCAGACCACGAGCATCGTGTCGCGCCACATGTCGTGCTCGTCGAGGAAATCGAGCACGCGGCCGAGGGAGTGGTCGCACATCGCCAGCAGCGCCAGGTAGCTGTGGCGCAGGTGCTCGGCTTCCGCGTCGCTCTCGACGACCTTTTTGTAAGCAGGCCAGTCGAAGTGGCGGCCCGCGTACCCGCTTTCGAACAGCTCCAGGTACTTGTCGTAGGTGAAGAACGGCTCGTGCGGGTCGAAGCACTCGATCTGCAGCAGCCAGTCGTCTTCGGTGTGGTTGCGGCCCAGGAACTCGAGACCGGCGTCGACCGTGAGCGTCTGCGAGTGCAGGTCTTCGGTCTGCTGGTACTCGCGGCTCACCCAGTTTCGGCGCGTTCGCGGGTTTTTCGCGTTGATC